>JBAURN010000048.1:0-4077 GCA_049581225.1 Solirubrobacteraceae bacterium | reverse complement strand
ACCCATGCCGGCGACGCGCGCGCGGCACGCACGCCTGAGGAGCGCCACGCCGAGCGCTTGGCAACGCGTCGCGCAAAGGCCGTCAGCCGTCGCGCCCGCCGTCTGCAGGAACGCGCCAAGGCCGCCGAGCGCCGCGCCGCCGCTCCTGCCCGTGAGCCGCTGCCGCCGGTCCACGCGCCGGTCGAGGGCGCGCGCAAGGTACGACAAGGCGTGGTCGTCTCCGACAAGGCCGACAAGACGATCACCGTGCGCATCGACGTGGCCCGTCGTCACCGCCGCTACGAGAAGATCGTGCGCTCGTCGGGCACCTTGCATGCCCACGACGAGAACAACGACGCCCACGAGGGCGATGTCGTGCGAGTCATCGAGAGTCGGCCGCTGTCGCGTACCAAGCGCTGGAAGCTGGTCGACGTGCTGGAGAGGGCCAGATGATCCAGAACGAGACCAGGTTGAGAGTCGCCGACAACACCGGCGCCCGCGAGATTCTCTGCATCCGCGTGAAGGGTGGCTCCAAGCGTCGCTACGCCTTCGTCGGTGACGTCATCACGGCGACGGTCAAGCAGGCCAACCCGCACGGAGCCGTCAAAAAGGGCGACGTCGTGACCGCGGTGGTGGTGCGCACCAAGAAGCCGTTCGGTCGCGACGACGGCACCTACATTTCCTTCGACGACAACGCCGCCGTGATCATCGACGATCAGAACAACCCGCGCGGCACCCGCGTGTTCGGGCCGGTGGCGCGCGAATTGCGCGACCGCAACTTCATGAAGATCGTCTCCCTCGCGCCGGAGGTGCTCTAGTTATGGCGAGCACCAAGACCTCCAGCAAGCCGAGGCGAGCGCTCAAGGTCCGCTCCGGCGACCGAGTACAGGTGATGGCCGGCAAGGATCGGGGCAAGCAGGGGCGCATCCTGCGTGTGGAGCCCGCCAACGATCGCGTCTACGTCGAGGGCCTGAACATGGTCAAGCGCCACATGCGCCCTCAGCAGGTGGCAGACACCCAGCGTGGACAGACCGTGGGCGGTGTGATCGAGCGCGAGGGACCGATCCACGTCTCCAACGTGATGCTGCTCGACCCCAAGGACAGCAAGCCCACCAGGGTCGCGGTCGAGCGCGAGGGTGGCAAGCGCTATCGCGTGGCCAAGCGCTCCGGGACAAGGCTCGACTGACGGAGAGCATGATGAGCACCGCCACCACAGCCCGCCTGAAGGGTCGCTACCTGGAGGAGATCCGTCCCGCGCTGATCGAGCGCTTCGGCTACTCCTCGCCGATGCAGGCGCCCAAGTTGCAGAAGATCACCCTGAACATGGGGGTCGGCGACGCCAAGCAGGACTCCAAAGTGCTCAAGGCCGCCACCGAGCAGCTTGCCACGATCGCCGGCCAGCAGCCGAGCGTCAGGCGCGCGCGTAAGTCGATCGCCGCTTTCAAGTTGCGCGAGGGTATGCCAGTGGGCGTGGCCGTCACACTCAGAGCCGAGCGCTCCTACGAGTTCTTGGACCGCCTCACCTCGATCGCCATACCCCGTATCCGCGACTTCAGGGGCTTGAACCCGAGGTCTTTCGACGGACACGGCAACTACACGATGGGCGTGCGCGAGCAGATCATCTTTCCCGAGATCGACTATGACTCGATCGACCAGGTCAGGGGCATCGACATCACGATCACCACCACCGCCAAGGGCGACGTCGAAGCGTTTGCCCTGCTCCAAGCCTTGGGTTTGCCATTCGCCACCCAGGGTCGCCCCGCCGGCTTCGACCAAGCGCCCGCGACCGAGACAGCCGGCAACACATCCGAAAACGGGAGCACCGACTGATGGCAAAGACCTCCTTGCGCGTCAAGCAGGCGCGCCCGCCCAAGTTCAAGACACGTGCCTATACTCGCTGCAATCGCTGCGGACGCCCGCACTCGGTGTATCGCAAGTTCGGGCTCTGTCGCATCTGCTTGCGCGAGCTCGCCCACAATGGCCAGATACCGGGGATGACCAAGTCTTCCTGGTAGGCGCTTCATCCTTCCAGCATTTACCTGACCCAGTTCAAAGAACCCGTCCGAGCACCATCTCAGATCAGAGCAAACTCAAATGTCAATGACCGATCCCATAGCCGACTTCCTCACGCGCATTCGCAACGCGATCCATGCGGCGCACGAGACCGTCGACATACCCGCCTCCAAACTGAAGACCGAGCTTGCGCGCATCCTCACCGAGCAGGGCTACATCGACTCCTGGTCGGTCGTTCCCGCGCGAGAGGGCGGCGCCGGTCAGCTGATCGAGATTCGTCTCAAGTACACCGACGACCGCCGCTCGGCGATCTCGGGCCTGCGTCGCGTATCGCGTCCAGGCCGGCGCACCTATGTAGAGGCGACCCGCATCCCCAAGGTGCTGGGCGGAATGGGAACTTCGATCGTGTCCACCTCGCGCGGCGTGATGACAGGTCACGACGCGCGCGCCGCCGGCGTCGGCGGCGAGGTCCTGGCTCAGGTCTGGTAGGTCCGCCCATGTCGAGAATCGGAAGACAGCCAATCGCCGTACCCTCCGGCGTGACCGTGGCGATCCAGCCCGAGTCGGTCAGCGTGAAGGGACCCAAGGGCGAGCTCTCAGAGCGGATCCCGCGCGACATCGAAGTCGCCCAGGACGGCGAGAGTTTGATCGTCTCGCGGCCCACAGACCGCGGCGAGCACCGCGCCCTGCACGGGCTCACCCGCTCTCTGGTCGCCAACATGGTGCAAGGTGTCACCGCCGGATACGAGAAGCGCCTGGAGATCCAGGGCGTCGGCTATCGCGCCCAGATGAAGGGCAAGAACTTGGAGCTTGCGGTCGGCTACTCCCACCCGGTGCCGATCGAGGCGCCCGCCGGCATCGAATTCGAGGTTCCCCAGCCCACCAGGGTCGTCGTCAGGGGCATCTCCAAGCAACAGGTCGGCGAGATCGCCGCCATCATCCGCAAGCAGCGTCCGCCCGAGCCCTACAAGGGCAAGGGCATCCGCTACGAGGGTGAGTACGTCCAGCGCAAGGTGGGCAAGCGCGCATGAGCCCGCATGCCGGCGCCATACTGCGTCCTCGGTCGCTCCAGTGCTATCGCACGCCACGCTCCCTGCGTCCTTGTCTGGCTTGGCATGCGGGCTCATGCGGGCGATGGTCAAGTGAGGAGAAAGCATGAGTGTGTTGACCAAGGAGACTCGCCGTCTCAAACGCCGCCGCCGCGTGCGCGCGAAGGTTTCGGGCACCGCCACGCGCCCGCGTGTCTCGGTATTCCGCTCCAATCGTGGCCTCTCGGCGCAGCTCATCGACGACCAGTCGGCGCGC
The DNA here is from genome assembly GCA_049581225.1 of Solirubrobacteraceae bacterium. GTDB lineage: Bacteria > Actinomycetota > Thermoleophilia > Solirubrobacterales > Solirubrobacteraceae > Palsa-744. The sequence continues at coordinate 780 of JBAURN010000048.1, read as the reverse complement.
ACGCTTGCCGCGACCCATTGGTATGAGCCTGAGCTGCGCACCATGAAGGGCCTTGACCGCACCAAGCGCGCGGGCGAGCTGCTCGCCGAGCGCGCCAAGGCCGCCGGCGTCTCGGAGGTCGTGTTCGACCGCGGCGGCTACCGCTATCACGGCCATGTACGCGCGTTCGCCGAGGCGATCCGCGAGGCCGGCATCACCGTCTAAGGCTCGCTTCCCGCTACCCTCTCTCACTCTCTTATGCAATCAGACAGATCAGTCAACGCAGGCAGCCTCGACCTCCAAGAGCGCGTGGTGGAGATTAACCGCGTCGCCAAGGTGGTCAAGGGCGGCCGGCGCTTCTCCTTCACCGCGCTCGTCGTCGTCGGCGACGAACGCGAAGTCGTGGGCATCGGCTACGGCAAGGCCAACGAGGTTCCCTTGGCCATACAGAAGGGCGTCGAGCGCGCCAAGAAGGACCTTTTCAGGGTGCCCAAGCACGGCTCCACGATCACCCACCAGACGACCGGCATCTTCGGTGCGGGCAGGGTGTTCCTCAAGCCGGCCGCCCCCGGTACCGGCGTGATCGCCGGCGGTGGCGTACGCGCGGTGCTCGAGCTTGCAGGGATCCACGACATCCTCTCCAAGAGTCTGGGTACCCAGAATCCGATCAACCTGGTCAAGGCGACCATTGCCGGTCTGCGCGGCTTGCGCACCCCGGCCGAGGTGGCCGAGCTGCGCGGGCTCTCAATCGCCAAGGTGCTCGGCTTGACCGAGCAGCCGACCAACGGCGCCGCCGAGTCC
>JBAURN010000047.1:0-3503 GCA_049581225.1 Solirubrobacteraceae bacterium | reverse complement strand
TGCCCATGCCGCCCGGGTAGGCAAGCGCCGCGATCAAGAGAGCGCCGCCGGCCACCGCTCCGGCGATCAGGCGGGCAGGCTCGCCGCTGGGGTCCAGCGCGGTGCCCAGGCCCAGCGCGAGGATCGCGCCGAGAGCCGTCAGCTTGTTGGGGATGACGCGGTGCTCGACGTCGATCAGGGCGATCGGCACCAGAAGCAGGATGAAGGCCACGTTCAGCGCGATCGTGGCGGGGCTTCCGCCGGCCAGCACCGCGCCAACGCACAGCAGCGCGGCCAACGCCTCCACCAGCGGATAGCGCTTTGAGATCGGCGCCGAGCAGTTGCGACAACGTCCGCGCAGCAACAGCCATGAGAGGACGGGGATGTTGTCGTAGGGCTTGATCGCCGTCCCGCAAGAGGTGCAGTGCGAGGCCGGGCGCACGAGCGACTCGCGGCGCGGCAGCCGATATACGACGACGTTCAGGAACGATCCGATCATCGCTCCGAACACCCCGGCGAAGGTTGCTGTCTCCATGGACGGATGATCGGCGCGCGGGGCACGCGACTTGAGCCCTTCTGCAATCGCTCGCCCAATGTCGGCGATGTGTCCAGCCGGCGTCGGTCTCGATCGGCGCGGAACGCCGAGAGGGCGGCCGATCGGCCGCCCTCTCTGGTCCCGCGAAGTTGCTTCGAGCGCGAGCGCCCGCAACGTCATTACCAATCGCCGGTGGGGCAGCCGCCCTTGTTGGACGCGCTGGCCGCGGTACAGGTACGCGTGATCGTGCCTGCTTTGTTGACGATCTTGAACGTGTCTTTGGTCGAAGGCGCTTCGGCTTCAAGTTCGTAGCCAATCCCGCTTTCGATTTCTTTTGCGGCCTTGAGGTACGCCGATTTGGTCGAGCCTTCGGCGATAAGGATGTTTTTGTCGTATTCGTTGATCTTGGCCGTCGTGACTTCTTTGTAGTTGCCGCTGAAGTCGGTTGCGATCGTCTCGGCCGCGGTCTGGGCGTTGTGCACGACTTCCTTGGCCGAGGCGTCGCTGGCCTTGCTCTTCTGGTTCAGGAACGAGGGAATCGCGATCGCGGCCAGGATGCCGATGATCAAGATCACGACCAGCAGCTCGATCAGCGTGAAGCCGGATTCCTCCCTTGCTCGCAAATGTGCTCTACGTGTCACCGGATACTCCTATGTCTTGCGGTCCATGGGATGCCAGTGCGCGCATGTCGCCCAATTGCGACCCGGCCACCTATGGCCGTCGACTTTGTCTTTCGCAGTCCCTGCTTGTCGTACTGCGTGCATGACTGTTAGCTAATCGGCACTCCGCTCTGCCCAGCTTGAGTATTGACATGCAGATGCAACATATCTTCCTAACAGAGGGCAAACAAAAGGGGGCGACCGAATGGCCGCCCCCTTTGTTCCACTGCTAATCCAGGCAAAAGCTGGATAGCCGTGACTACCAGTCGCCCGTGGGGCAACCGCCCTTGTTGCTTGCGCTCGCGGCCGTGCACGTGCGCGTGATTTCACCTGAGTTATCCACGATCTTGAACGTGTCTTTGGTACCTATCGCTTCCGATTCGACTTCGTAGCCGGTAGCAGTCGGGGTGCCGACCACGGTGAATTTAGCCGTAGTCGTGTCCTTCAGCGTGGGCTCGATTGCCTGCAACTTCGCGGTGGTGGCACCGACGTAGCTGCCGTTGTTTTCGGTGGAGAACGTCTCCATCGTGGTTTGACCGGTCTTCACCTGTTCCTTGGCGGCCGCGTCGCTGGCCTTGCTCTTCTGGTTCAGGAACGAGGGAATGGCGATCGCGGCCAGGATGCCGATGATCAGGATTACCACCAGAAGCTCGATGAGCGTGAAGCCACCCTCATCTTTCGAGCGCTGGCGCAGTCGATATAGCATTGAATCCTCCTGGATTCCGTTTTCTGGGCGCCAGCCCTCGAATCAACCGTCACCCTTGACGGTGCGTTCCCTCCGTGAACCAACGATTCACTTCGGGGCCGCCGGCTTTGCCTTACACCCTCATCGGGCGTTTGCCTTGTCCCGCGGTCTGGCTTGTCAGCGCGTGCATCGGCCGCTGGGGTGAAGCGCTTTAGCCCTGCATCCTGCCTGGACACATTGCCCTGAAAAATGCCTCTTTCTCGCGCTGTCTGCGCTCAGGCGCGTACGCGCTCAGCGACGCTTGGCCGCCGCTTGCTCGCGTTGGAACTCCTGCGCGTCCATCCCCGTCAAGCGCTCCCCACCGCCCCGACACCAGGGACAGGTGACCTTCTTCGTCAGCCCGCCCAGATTGGAGATGACCTTGCCGCTGCCGTGACACGCCATGCACACACGCTCCTGAGGGTCAGAGCCACCCTTGCTCTGCCCGTCGGTGTCCGCCGCCGCCTTCTCGTCGTCCTCGTCGCTCATCTGCCCATCACCCTACCTACCCGCACGGCAGTCGGCACGTCGGGACCCAGCTCGCCCCACGCGCTGTCCCCGTACGGATACGCAAGGAGTGCCCCTGGACTAGCGTTCGCGGCGTGAGGACGCCAAGAACCTTCCCGCCGTGGCTCGCGCTTGCCCTGATCACCGCCCTGGCGGCGGCCCTGCGACTCATAGACCTCGGCGCGGTGCGGCTCGACCCTTTCTACGACGCCGCCGTGCGCTCGATGGGGCTCTCCTGGCACAACTTCTTCTTCGGCGCGTATGAGCCGGGTGGGAGCGTCGCGATCGACAAGCCACCCGTGGACCTCTGGTTTCAAGTGGGCAGCGTCAAGCTCTTCGGCTGGGGCTCCACCGCGCTGAAGCTACCCGAGGCGTTGGCCGGAACGGCCGCCGTTCCCCTGCTCTACGCCGCGCTGGTCCGACCCTTCGGCGTGCTCGCCGGCCTGCTTGCGGCCGCCGCCCTCGCGGTCCTGCCGATCGAGGTGATCACCGCACGCTCGGACACGATGGATGCGGTCATGATGCTCCTGCTCGTGCTCGCCCTGCTCGCGGCGGTGCGAGCCTGCGAAGGCGACAGCACGCTCTGGCTGCTCGCGGCAGCGGCCGCCCTGGGAATCGCGTTCAACGTGAAGCTGTTGGAGTCGATCGTCGCCGTCCCCGGTCTGCTCGTGCTCGTGTGTCTCGGCATGGAGAGCCAAGCGGCCGACCCGGCGTGGCCTCAGGAGTCGATACCGCGCGAGGAGCCCCCCTCCCCGCCGGGACCCGAGCCCGGTCCAGCGGTCGCCGTGCGCCAAAAGTCCCGCACGAGGCTGATGGGCCGGCTCGCCGCGGCCGGCGCCGTATACGCGATCGTCGCCCTCTCGTGGTTGGGCGCGACACTGCTGTTTGCAGCCCACGAGCGCCCCTACGCGATCGGCTCCACCAACGGCAGCGCCTGGAACGCGGCCTTCGTCTTCAACGGCACCGAACGACTCAGCGGCAAAACGGTCGAAGTCGGCCAGTCCTCCAGTCCCGCCCCGCACAGGACCGGCGGCGGCCCCGTCACCCCGACCAGCACGCCCATCGCTCCCCCCTCCCCCACCCGCCTGCTCGCCCAGGG
>JBAURN010000046.1:0-1699 GCA_049581225.1 Solirubrobacteraceae bacterium | reverse complement strand
TGGTTCGGGCCGCACGACACGCGCCACTTGCCGCAGCGGTAGTACGGTGCTTCCCCGTACTCGTGGTCCCTCCAGCCCTCGCAGTCCTGTTCGTAAATGTAGAGTGTCTCCGCGGGCCTTTTGCCGTGCGGCAGGATCAACGGTTCACCCGTTGTTCGAGAAAATGCGGTCGCCTTTTTCACAAAGGCACCGGTCACCACCGCTCCGGCCCCAATCAAAATTCCTCGTCTCGTGAGCATGGATACTCTCCATCAGTTGCGCACGCATCGGAGAGCAAGGACCTATTGTTGCCCGCAAGGGCCACATCGTCATTCACCACCGTTGCCGGTCAAGGCTGGTTGGCGGGGCTCGCAGAGCCCGCTCTTGATGCAGCACGACATATAGCAGCAATGTATCGGTGTTTCAAACCCACGAGATCGCAAACCTTGAGGTCGATCCAAATGAGCGATTTTTGTTGCCAGGCTGGTTGAGCTGCGTCCTCGCGGCCATGCCGGAGAACGCGGCTTTGTGTGGCGGAATGGGCTGATCACGGGAGCGGCGGCGCGAAACCTTCCTCATCGTGATCGCACTCCCCCGTTGCACCCCGCCGGTTCGGAGCCGAGTCCGTTAGGACAACTCGACGGGCTCAGGGCGATGGTTGCAGGGCAAGGCTTTATCTATGCCGCGTGAAGAGACTATTCTGCCCTGGGAATGGACACTTCGGTCCAGGGACCTTGCGGTACGCGGTATTGCAAATTGCATCGACGAAGCCACTTCGCCTGAGGAGACCGCCGTGCGGATTGCGGTAATGGGTTCAGGCGGTATCGGAGGCTATCTCGGTGCTCGGCTCGCCCAGGCCGGCGAAGATGTCATCTTCATCGCGCGCGGGTCTCACCTTGAAGCAATGCAGCAAAAAGGGCTGCGGGTGGAGAGCCCGCTCGGCGAAATTGTCCTGCGCCACGTAAACGCTACCGAGACGCCGGCTGATGTTGGCTTTGTCGATATGGTGGTCTTTGCTGTCAAAGCCTATGACACCGAGAGTGCGGCCGCGGCTATTGTCCCGCTCGTCGGACCGGCGACACGAGTCGTGACGCTACAGAACGGCGTAGACAGCGTCGATGCGGTCGCCCGGATCGTTCCGCGGTCGCAAGTCGTTGGAGGAACCACCTATCTTGCGGCGCTTATCGAACGTCCAGGCGTGATCGTCCATTTGGGCAGCGTCACGCGGGTTAGCGTCGGCGGGCGCGACGACGCGATGATCGAGGCGTGGCGAAGCGCTTGCGTCCGAACCGGGGGCATCGACCTGGAGACGGTCGAAGACATCGATCAGATGCTGTGGACCAAGTTCGTCACGGTCTCCGCCTTTTCGGGCGCAACAAGCTTGATGCGCGCGGATGTTGGCCGGATCTTTTCCGATCCTCATGCCCGAATCTTCCTGGAACAATTACGGGATGAGGGTATGGCGGTGGCGTCCGCGGCGGGGCACGCGATGCAAGATGGTTACAAGGAATTCGCCATGTCGCTTTGGGGAAAGCTCCCACCCGAGACACGCTCGTCGATGGCCAACGATCTCGCCCGTGGTAAGCCGATCGAGCTTTCATGGCTATCGGGACGCATGCACGTGCTCGGGAACGAACTTGGGGTGCCGACGCCTGGGCATACGGCGGTCTATCGCGCGCTGCATCTGTACGCCGATGGTACTGAGCCTTCGCGGAAACTC
>JBAURN010000045.1:0-3429 GCA_049581225.1 Solirubrobacteraceae bacterium | reverse complement strand
GGCGAGGGCGGCGGCGTGGATTGGCGCAAGCACACCAAACCGAGGCGCCTGCTCCTCTACGCGCTCGGCCTGGTCGTGGTCTGGCTCGCCCTCTCCCTGGCCCTCTTCCTAATCAGCGCCCACTTCGAGCGCACGCCTCCCCCCTCCGACGTGGCGGCGGCGCTCAAGCCCGCGGGCTACCCGCTCACCTCGCCCAACAACATCCTCGTGCTCGGCTCTGACCGCAGGCCCAAGGGCTCCAAGGAACCGGGCGCCAACACGTCGGGGCCGAGCCGCTCGGACACGATCATGCTGATCCGCACCGGCGGCGGGCACGCCGCGCGATTGTCGATCCCAAGGGACACGATCGTGGACATTCCGGGGCATGGCCTCAGCAAGATCAACGCCGCCTACGCTTACGGCGGCCCGGCATTGTCGATCAAAGTCGTCGAAGAACTGGTCCACATCCCGATCAACCATCTGGTGGAAGTGAACTTCGAAAGCTTCCCCCAATTGATCGACGCGATGGGAGGCGTGGACTACACCGGGGGCTGCATCATCGCCAACCTCGACGGGGGCTCCCGCAACGGCGGCTACACCTTGCGCCTCTCCAAAGGCACTCACCGCCTCAACGGCAAGCAGGCGCTCGCGCTCGCCCGGACCAGGGAGAACCTGTGCGCGCCCAACGAGACGGACATCCAGCGCGAGGAACACCAGCAGGCCCTGTTCAACGACATGAAGTCACGCCTGGCTTCCCTCTCGAGCTTCGTGCGTATGCCCCTGATCGCGTGGAACGCACCCCCGGCGATCATCTCGGACATGAGCGGCACCACGTTGCTCGGCCTGTTCGGGGCCTTGGCGATCGGTGGCACACCGCCCACCCACGTGCTCAAGCCCTCGGGCAACCTGACCCTGCCCGACGGCGAAGAAGGACTCACCGTCTCAGAAAGCGAGCGTCGCACCGCCGCCGCCCGCTTCCTGGCGGGCTAGAGTCTCCGACACACCCCCCGCGCGCGCGGGGCACCCCTCGGAGTACTACTTCGCCGTCACGATGAACCGCGGTTAGCGAGTCATCTTGGAGTGGACCGCCACAGCCGGTCGATCGGCATCGCGAACAGGCGATCGTCCAAGCGATAGGCGCGAGACCCGGTATACAGTGCAATCCCCCCCAGCAGGCGATCGCCGATCGCTTCGCGCAGCGTCCGCAGATGCCGCACGTCGTGGCCGGCAAGCAGACCGGAGGCCTTCACCTCGAAGGCCAGCACACGCCCGTCGTCGCGTTCGATCACGAGGTCGACCTCCTGGCCATCGTGGGTGCGCCAGTGCCCCCAGCCGGCGACGTCCTCCAGCCAGGACGCGTGGCGTATGAGCTCGCCCACCACGAACGTCTCGAGCAGGTGCCCGAACTGGGTGAGCGCCGACGGGTCGCGCATCGCGAGCTTCTGGGGTGTGAGTTGCAACAACCGGGTGGCGATCCCCGAGTCGACGATGTGAATCTTGGGGGCGCTTGCCACCCGAGATCTGATCGTTGTTCCCCACGCCGGAAGGCGCATCACCAGGAAAACCGCCTCCAGCAAGCGCAGATGTTCGGTCGCTGTGGTGCGATCCAGGCCGGCTCCCTCGGCGGCGGCGGTGACGTTCAGTGGGCACGCCGTTTGTGCCGCCAGACGTCGCAACAGCAAAGGCAGGTGCTCGGCGAGCCGCAGCTTGGACAGATCCCGCACATCGCGGTCGAGCACGAGCCTCGTGTAGTCGTCGAACCAGCGATTGCGCGAGCCCTGCGAGTTCCTGGACAGAGCGGGCGGCATACCACCGGCCGCTACGCGCGCGACGTACTCCGCTCTGGTGGTGGACGAAGCGCCTCGACCGATCGCGCTCGCCGGCTCGTTCATCGCTTCAGCCAAGACGCTCTCGAGCGATTGCTCGATCTCGCTTTGGGCCAGCGGCCAGACGGTGAGCAGGTGAAGCCGGCCCGTCAGCGATTGAGCCGCCCTTGGGAGCGCCTCGTAGCGAGTCGAACCGGTGATGATGAAGCGCCCGGGTCGCGAGTCGCGGTTGAGCTGCGCCTTGATCGCGTCGAGTATCACCGGCACGTGCTGGTACTCGTCGATGCACACCGGAGCCGGCCCATCGACGAAGTTGGATGGGTCTTCCTGGGCGGCGACTCGGCTCGCGGGATCGTCCAGATCGACGACTTCTGCCCCAAAGCGATCGGCCAACCCGGCGAGCAAGGTCGACTTGCCAACCGCGCGTGGCCCCTGTAGAGCTATCACCGGCTCCTCCGACAACCGCTGCACGGCGATGTCGAGGACACGACGCGGCACGATCTCCCCGATATGCGGGTCGTAAGGGCTCATGGGCGATTACGATAACAGCTAACCCACGATTTCGAGGGCCCTCAACCCACGATTTCGAGGCCACTCAACCCATGATTTCGAGGGCCCTCAACCCACGATTTCGAGGCCACTTAACCCACGATTTCGAGGGCCACGATCCCAAACGACTACTTCGCTGCCGCGACCGGTTTGGCCTCGTCGGCTTTCTTCTCGGCCGGTTTACTTGCCCCCGACTGGGCGTCTTTGGACTCGGTCTTCGCGACGTCCGTTTTGTCTTTCGAGTCCTCTTTGGAGGAGCTGTCGCTAGACGCGGCGTTCTCGCGCTGGCGCTTGCGCGTGCCGTAGTCGGTGTTGTAGAAGCCTTTGCCCTTGAAGTGCACCGCCGGCGCGTGGAGGACCCGCTCGACCGGCACCCCGCTGTCGGGATCGACGCTCAGCGGATCGTCGGAGAAAGCCTGCTGGATCTCGAACGTGGTGCCGTCGGGGCGCTTGTACTCGTAGATGGGCATGAACCTGGATTATAAGGCGAGGTCGTTTTGTCAGTCAGAGACTGCCGCGCGCCGAAACGGCGCGCTAGTCGGCGAGCAAGGAGCGAGCGCACTCGATGCCGGCCTGGATCGAGGCGCTGAAGTCGCGCTCGGGCTCGGCGATCATGCGCAGGGCGAAGCCGTCGCCCAGCGAGAAGAGAATGTCGGCGACCGCCTCGGGGTCGGCGTGCAGGCGCAGGACCCCATCCTCTTGGGCGGCCGCCAGGACGCTGGCAAGGCGATCGCGCGTGAGGCTGACCAGGCGCGCGTACTCGACGGCGATGTCGGCGTTGCGACGAGAGAGCGTGAACAGCTCGAACACGAGCGTCACGAAGTCGGGGTCCTCGTGAATCGTCTCCTGCAGGTTCTGGGCCAACAGCGCCACGAAATCGTCGGGCGTCTGGGCGCCCGCGAGCTGGCGCTCGAGCACTTCGATGCGCTGGTCGCAATCGCGCCGGGCGGCCTCGACGAGGAGCTGCTCCTTGGTGCCGAAGTAGTAGTGGAGCAACCCGCGCGAGACGCCCGCCTCGCGCGAGACGTGGTCGAAGGTCGAGCCCGCCACGCCCCGACGCGCCACGGAGTGGCGC
>JBAURN010000044.1:0-5306 GCA_049581225.1 Solirubrobacteraceae bacterium | reverse complement strand
CCGACCGATCGGCTTTTTAGCGGGCCCTTCCAAGCATGGCTCGTCCTGCTCACATAGGCTACGACCGATGATCGCCACGACAAAGCGGGCCGCCGGCGGATTGTGCGCGCTCGGCTTGATCGCGGGCCTTGCCGCCTGCGGGGAAACAGCCTCGACGAGCGGCTTCAGCGGTGAAAGCCAAAAGGTCGCGCAGTCGGTCGCGAACCTCCAAACGGACGCGAGCGCCAACGATCAGAAGAAGCTGTGCGAAAACGATCTCGCCGCCACGCTCACCAACCAGCTGCGCGGTGCCGGTGGCTGTCAGGCGGCGGTCAAGGATCAGCTGAAAGACATCGACTCGCTCAGCCTCACGATCGAATCGGTCGCGGTCACCGGCTCGAGCGCCTTGGCGCGCGTCAAGAGCACCTACTCCGGCAAGAGCGCAATCGCCACGCTCAAGCTCGTCAAGGAAGGCTCCCACTGGAAGATCTCCGGGATCTCCTACGCCCGGCCCAGCGCTCCGGCGAAGAAGAGCTAAGCACGCAACTCGCGGCCACTCCTGATCGAGCGGCTGGCGGGCCGAGTGCCAAGCTGAGCAAGGACGCAGGGAGCGAAATGTGCTCTGCACATGAGCGACTGAGGACGCCGCTCAGCGCCGGCAGTCGGTCACGCCAGAGATCTGCCGTACTGGCGCTCGTAGTACTCCCGATAGTCGCCTGAGCGAATCGACTCCCACCACCAAGCGTTGTCGCGATACCAGGCGACGGTCTGTTCCAAGCCCTCGGTGAAGCGCACTTGGGGCTCCCAGCCGAGTGCCCTGACCTTGGCCGAGGAGAGTGAGTAGCGGCGGTCGTGGCCGGGCCGGTCGGTGACGTGCTCGATCAGTGACTCGTCGGCGCCCGTCAACTCGATGATGCGCTGGACGACCTCAATGTTGGGGCACTCGTCGGGGCCACCCGCGTTGTAGACCTCACCGGGCGCCCCATGTTCGAGCACGTGCCCGATGGCTCGCCCGAAGTCGGTCGCGTGGATCCAGTTGCGTACCTGCATCCCGTCGCCGTACACGGGCAGTGGATCGCCGTGGAGCGCGTTGAGGATCATCAAGGGGATCAGCTTCTCGGGGTACTGGTATGGGCCGTAGTTGTTGGATCCCCGGCAGATGGTGGCGGGCAGGCCATAGGTGTGAAAGTAGCTCTGCACGAGCAGGTCCGCGGCCGTCTTGGTCGCAGAATAGGGCGAGGAGGGACGCAGGGGCGAGTCCTCGGTGAAGGAGCCGTCCTCGATCGACCCGTACACCTCGTCGGTGGAGACCTGGACGTAGCGCAGGGGGCGCTCGCCTGCCTGCCCCCCGCTATGGGGGGTGCCCTTCTGGGTACGGGCGGCCTCCAGCAGGACGTAGGTGCCCAGGGCGTGCGTTCGCACGAAAGCGTCCGGCTCGGCGATCGAGCGATCGACGTGGGTCTCGGCCGCGAAGTTGACGATCGCCTCGATCGGGCCCGCGCCGCCGGGAGCGCCGCCTCCGAGCGCGCTCGCCACCGCCTCGGGATCCTCGATCGCTCCATGCACGAAGCGAAAGCGGGGATCGTCGGCGAAGTCGTGGAAGTTCTCCTCGCGACCGGCGTAGGTGAGCTTGTCGAGCACGACCACCTCGTCACCGTTCTCGCGCAAGCGCAGGCGCACGAAGTTGGAGCCGATGAAGCCGGCGCCGCCGCAGACCAGGAGCCTCATGTGCGCATCATCCCAGCTCTGGCCGCCAAGTAGCCGGCGAGGCCGTCCTGCCAGGGGCCCATCGGTAGGACGTCATCGCGTTCTGTATCCAGCACAGAGAAGGCCGGGCGAGGCGCGGGGCGAGCCATTTGCTCGCTGGAGACCGCCTCCACGCGACAATCGACCTCGGCTTGGCGGAAGATCTCCCGGGCGAAGCCGTTCCAGGACACCTGACCAGCGCCGGTGAGGTGAACCAGTCCGCTCACGCCTCGCTCGAGCAAGCCGACGATCGCGGGCGCCAGATGCCCCGACCAGGTGGGTGAGCCAATCTGGTCATCGACCACCTGGACGGCGTTGCGCTCAGCGGCAAGACGCAGCATCGTGGCGACGAAATTGGGGCCGTCGACACCGTAAAGCCAGGCCGTGCGCACAACTGTGTGGGCGCGCGAGGCGTCCAGCACCCGGCGCTCCCCCGCAAGCTTGGTCTCGCCGTACACCGAACGCGGCGCCGTGGGGTCGGACTCGAGGTAGGGGCGCGGCTGTCCGTCGGAGTCGAGCGGAGCCGTTCCGTCGAAGACGTAATCGGTTGAGATGTGAAGCAGCGACGTGTCGATCGAGGCGGCCGCCCTCGCCAGGTTCTCGGGGCCCTCGACGTTGACGGCGTGGGCGGCCTCGCGGTGGGTCTCGGCGCCGTCCACGTCGGTCCAGGCGGCACAGTTGATCGTTGCCTCGGGGTGCTCACGCTCGTAGAAGGCGAAGACCGCGCGCTCGTCGGTGATGTCCAGCTCGGGAAGGTCCACAAGCACCAGCTCGTGCCCGGCGCGCTCTCCCGCCCGGCGCACATCGTGGCCGAGCATCCCGGCCGCACCTGTTACGAGTATGCGCATTGACGCGATCGTAGGGCAAGCCGGACAAGGACGCAGGGAGCGAAGTGTGCTCTGCACACGAGCGACCGAGGACGCCGCCCGGCGCCGCCATACGGTCGCGTCACAAGATTGAGATGTCGGAGTTGTCCCCCACCATGAAGCGGTAGGCGCGCGGTTGGCGGTCACCGCGCCTAATCGTGACGTTGCGCCCGAGCAACGAGGACTCCATGCGCCCATCGAGGTCACACACCGAGGAGCCGGCAAGGAGGATCGAATGCTCGACCTCGGCATTGACGATGCGGCAGTTCTCCCCGATCGCGGTATAGGGGCCCACATAGCAGTCGCGCAGATGCGCTCCGGCACCCACGATCGCTGGTCCTCGCACGCTCGTGCGCTCCAGGCGCGCGCCGGCCTCGATCACGACGCGTCCGTCGACCTGCGAGTCGATCAACTCGCCCTCGATCGACTCGCCCAAGTTGTCGAGGATCAGGCGATTGGCCTCGAGCATGTCGTCGAGCCGTCCGGTGTCCTTCCACCAGCCACGCACGATGTGGGGCTCGACGCGACGCCCTCCGTCCACGAGGTACTGGATGGCGTCGGTGATCTCGAGCTCTCCACGCGCCGAGGGCTCGATCGCGCGTGCGGCGTCATGGATAGAGGGGGTGAACATGTAGACGCCCACGAGCGCCAGGTCGGTGGCCGGCTCCGGCGGCTTCTCGACGAGCTTGACCACGCGACCAACCGCGCCGGGCGCGGCGTCGGCCAGCTCGGCGACCCCGTAGTTTTCGGGATCGGGCACAGGCGTGAGCAGGATCAGGGCGTCCGGCGCATGCTCGCGGAAAGCGCCCACCAAGTCAGAGATGCCGCCCTGCAGGAGGTTGTCCCCGAGATACATCACAAACGGGCTGCCGCCGAGGAACGGCTCGGCGGTGAGCACGGCGTGGGCGAGCCCCAGCGGCTCGTCTTGAACGATGTACTCGATCTTCACGCCGAAGCGGGAGCCGTCGCCGGCGGCCTGCCTGATCTCCTCGCCGGTCTCGGGCGCGATGATGATGCCGATCTCTCCCACGCCCGCCGCGGCCATCGCCTCAATCCCGTAGAACAGCACCGGCTTGTTGGCCACCGGCACCAGCTGCTTGGCGCTCGTGTGGGTGATCGGGCGCAGCCGCGTGCCCTTGCCGCCCGAGAGGATGAGGCCCTTCAAGGAATCCATTCGGGGTGAAGCCTAATAGACCCCGGCCAACTTGCGATGATCCCATGTGGCGCGTCGAAGCTCCACGAACTCCAAGGCAACGCGCTTGACGGCCTGCTTGCCCACCATCGTGGCCACCTCGGGTGCAAGGGCGTTCACGGGCGCCTCGCCGCGGGGGGCGGCGTAGCGCCTGAAGATCTCCTGCCCCAGGGCGCTCACGGTCTCGACCTGTCGGTGTACGAGGACGTCGCACTCGAACATGGCTCCGCGCAGCTCCTGATACTGCTCGCCGGCCTCGACCTGCAGCGTCGCGCGGGGATCGCGCTCGAGGTTTCGCACCTTCTGCGAGGAGGCGTACGTCCACGCCCAGATCCGCGGTCCCTGACCTTGGGTGGGCGCGCGCAGCACGTACCAGAGCGGCATCAGATGTGGCAAGCCGCGGGGGCCGATCGTGGCGCAGGTGACTGTGCGCTCCTCGTGCAGGAACGAGGCGACCTCGGTCTCGCTCATTTTGATCTGGTCGCGGCGGCTCATCGGCTCAAAACACTCACCTCGACACGGGGGCGAGTCGCGCGCGCGGGCCCATTCACGAGACGCCGGCTGGCACGGCCCGCAGGCGCCGCACCGCCGAGAGCACCGCCTCGCGTGCGTCCTCGGGCTCGACCACGGCCGCGTCGCCGGCCTCCTTGAGGATCTCTCGCACAAGCCAGTCGGTACCGGCGAAACTGAGCTCCACGACGATCGAGCCGTCGACGAGCTCCTCCTCGACGCGCCTTCGCTCGCGCGCCCAGCGAGCCCGCTCGGGTGAGATCCAAACTCGGGCTGTGCGCGAGGCCTGCACCTCGCCGGTGCGCATCCACCCCTCCACTTCACCGGGATCGACCTCGGGGCGCGGCTCGAAGCGCTCCTTGGTCACCTCAGCACGCCTGATGCGATCGAGACGGAAGTGGCGCATCGCGCGCTTGGCGGGATCGAAGGAGGCCAGGTACCAGCCCTCCTGGCCGTTGGTGAGCGCGTAGGGCTCGACGCGCCGCATCGAGAACTCGTCCTCGTTCTCCTTGTAGTAGTCAAGCTCCACGATCCTGTGCTCCACGATCGCGCGCGAAACGGTGCGTGCCACCTCCGAGTCGTCGCTCGTGGCATGCGCGACCTGCAGGCCCTGCTCCATCGGGTCCTCGCCGAGCGCCGCCACGATCTTCTCGCGCGCGCTCGCGAGAGAGCCCTCGGGGATGTGCTCACCGACGAGGTCGATCGCGGCGATCAGCGCCTTGGCCTCGACGGGAAGCAGGCGCGCGGGTCGGTCGAAATTGTCGCTGTAGGGCTCGGGGTCGACGTCGATCTCCCCCTCCTCCTCAAGGATTTCGGCGTACAGAACATAGGAGCCGCCGCCGAAGTTGACGACGTTCAGTACGTTGATGTCCTCGCGCAACTCCTCGTCTGAGAGCTGCAGCCGCTCGCACACGTCGGCGATCTTGACGCGCTCCCCGCGCCGTCCGGCTTGGATCAGGACGCTCGCGAGCGTGCCGCCGAGGGTCGTGAAGACCAGTTCCGCACCCCCGATC
>JBAURN010000043.1:0-9030 GCA_049581225.1 Solirubrobacteraceae bacterium | reverse complement strand
GCCCCGTCACGCGTGCTGAAGATGCTCGACGAAGTCGAACAGACCGGCGACGCCGACGTTTGGGTCAAGGCGGCGCTCGATCGCGGTGAGCGACTTATGGGCTTCGGCCACCGTGTCTACCGCGCCGAAGACCCGCGCGCGCGGGCTCTGCGACGCACCTGTCAGGAACTCGGCTCGCCCCGCTTCGAGGCGGCGGAGGCCTTGGAGAAGGCGGCCCTGGCGGAGCTGACGGCACGCAAGCCCGATCGCGTGCTCGCCACCAACGTCGAGTTCTGGTCGGCGGTGATCCTCGACCTGGCCGAAGTGACACCCGACCTGTTCACGCCGATGTTCACGTGTGCGAGGGTGGCCGGCTGGTCGGCGCACATCCTCGAGCAAAAGCGCGAGGCCAAGCTGATCCGGCCGACGGCGAAGTATGTGGGGCACGGCCCGCGGCCGGTGTCGGCGGTGGAATAGGGTCCTGGAAAACAATTCGGCCCGCCAAACTGGCGGGCCGATGGGTGAAGGGGGAGCCACCCCCAGCGGACTGATAACACCACCAGCCTAGCAAGGTGGCCCGGCGGTGATCGAGGGGCACAGCGGTTGCAACCCGCCGGTGCACTGATCCTTGCACCCGCACCTCTGACCGACCACCAGCCGAGTCAACTATTGGCGGAGGGCGGGAGAATCGAACTCCATCCGGAGCGACCCGGACTCATGGCTATCAGTCCACTTGTGGTCCCAGACCACTTCACCCTCCGTCACAGACGATTGTACTCGCGGAGTGGGACGGAAAGCAGACAAAAAGACGAGGGCCCAGCATCCTGCCGGGCCCTCGGTCATTCCTATCGACGGAATCCGCGCGCCGCTAAAGCGCGGCGCGCGGAAAGCGTCGGCTGACTACATCATTCCGCTCATGTCGGGCATGCCGCCGCCCGGCATTCCGCCGCCTTCCTTCTCCGGCACCTCGGCGACGATCGCCTCGGTGGTGAGGATGTTCTTGGCGATCGACGCGGCGTTCTGCAGCGCAGAGCGCGTGACCATCGCCGGGTCGATGACCCCGGCGGCAACGAGATCGACGATCTCGTTGGTGGCGGCGTTCAGGCCTTCGCCCGTCTTGGCCTTGCGCACGTCGTTGACCACAACCGAGCCCTCCAGGCCCGCGTTCTCGGCGATCTGACGGAGCGGCTCCTCCAGGGCACGCAAAACTATGCGCGCTCCGGTGCGCTCGTCGTCGGAACCGTCCGTGGACGCTCCGTCGCCGTCAACCGAGACGGACTCCGAGGCCTGCAGCAGGGCAACCCCACCGCCAGGCACGATGCCCTCCTCAAGCGCCGCCCTTGTCGCCTGCAACGCGTCCTCGACACGGTGCTTCTTCTCCTTCATCTCGGTCTCGGTGGCTGCGCCGACCTTGACCACCGCGACACCGCCGGAGAGCTTTGCCAAGCGCTCCTGCAGCTTCTCGCGGTCGAAGTCCGAGTCGGTGTTCTCGACTTCGGCCTTGATCTGGTTGATGCGGCCCTTGATCGCCTCGGCATCGCCGGCGCCGTCGACGATCGTGGTGTTGTCCTTGCCCACGACCACACGACGAGCGTGCCCGAGCTGGGACACCTGGGTGTTCTCGAGCTTGAGGCCCATCTCCTCGGTGATGACCTCTGCTTTGGTCAGGATCGCGATGTCCTCGAGCATCCGCTTGCGACGGTCACCGAAGCCGGGAGCCTTGACGGCCACGCCGGTGAAGGTGCCCCTCAGCTTGTTCACGACAAGCGTGGCAAGCGACTCGCCCTCCACGTCCTCGGCGATGATCAAGAGCGGCTTGCCCGACTGAATCACGGCCTCGAGCACGGGCAGCACGTCGCGCACCGAGCCGATCTTCTGGTTGGCGATCAGGATGTAGGGGTCCTCGAGGGTTGCCTCCATACGGTCCTGGTCGGTGACCATGTAGGGCGAGATGTAGCCCTTGTCGAACTGCATCCCCTCGGTGAACTCGAGGTCCATGCCGAACGTCTGGCCCTCCTCGACGTTCACCACGCCGTCCTTGCCCACCTTCTCGATGGCGTCGGCGATCACGTCGCCGATCTCATCGTCGCCGGCCGAGATGGTCGCCACACGAGCGATCTGGTCCTTGCCGGAGACCTCCTTGGACTGCGAGGCGATGTTGGCCACGACCTGGTCGACGGCCTTCTCGATGCCCCGCTTGAGCGCCAAGGGATTGGCGCCGGCCGCAACGTTCTTCAGACCCTGACGAACGATCGCCTGGGCAAGCACGGTGGCTGTGGTGGTCCCATCGCCGGCGACGTCGTTGGTGGCGGTAGCCACCTCGCGTACCAGCTGGGCGCCCTGGTTCTCGAAGACGTCCTCGACCTCGATCTCGCGGGCGATCGTGACCCCGTCGTTGGTGATCGTGGGGGCGCCGAACTTCTTGTCGAGCACCACGTAGCGGCCCTTCGGGCCGAGTGTGACCTTCACGGCGTTGGCGACAGCGTCGACGCCGGCCTCCAGAGACTTGCGCGCCTCGGAGCTGTACTTGAGTTCCTTGTGAGCCATATCTATTCAGATCTCCTTGATTAAAAAGCGAGGGCCCGGCTCGCCGACCTGAAGGCCGGCTGCGCCACCCTCTTAGGCAACCTTGGCGAGGACGTCGGACTCGCGCAAAACGAGCAGATCCTCTCCGTCGAGTTTGATCTCGGTGCCGCCGTACTTGCTGTAGAGGACCTCGTCGCCCTCGGACACATCGAGCGGGATACGCTTGCCGGCATCGTCGAGCTTGCCGTCGCCGACCGCGAGGACCTTGCCTTTGATCGGCTTCTCCTTGGCTGTATCGGGAAGGACGAGACCGCTGGCGGTCGTCTGCTCCTCCTCGATGGCCCTCACGATCAAGCGATCGCCCAGGGGCTTCAATTTCATGCTGGAAAACCTCCGTTTAGAGTTGCTTCGGATTCGGCGCCCGTCCGCGGAACCGACGGACCGCCAGGTTGGCACTCTCGATAGGAGAGTGCCAACCGCACGGTCAATATATAGAACAAAAGGCGGAAGGCCCGGTGAGAACCCAGGATCTTCACCGCCGGCCCGAGCCAGATCGTGGGCGACGCTTACTCGGCCAACCTCAGACAACCAGGCCGGCCGGGCTCTCCCCGCCGATCAGCTGCTCCACTTCGAAGCCCTTCTTGGTCAGCGACCAGGCGTTGGGGGCGCCCCTGATCTGACCGGCCCCGCTGTTCTGGACCAGGCCAAGCTTGTCCAGGCGGCTGAGCAACTTGGAGATTTGGCCCTGATCGTCGATCCCGGCGCCGGCGCCCACCTCGCGATTGGAAGAGCCAGGATTCGCGGAGATCGCCATCAACACGCGCACGGTCCTGTATGTGAGCCGCATTTGCAGGTCGCGCAGCGGATCCCTGCTGGCGGGCAAAGCCCGCTTGCGAGGTGTGGGTGCGGGTCGAGTGCTCTCACGATGAGCGGCCGCCGGCCCGAGATAGGGAAGCACGATCATGCCCATCAGGGGACCGGTCAACTCGAGCAGACGGGTGTCCCCCGCGAGCAGGCGTGCGTGGAGCACCGAGAGGACTCCCCCCACGACTCCCTCTCCAGTCAGCGGCGGGAGCGCGGTGGCGGAGCGGCTCTCACCGCGACCCTCGTCGACCGCGGCGATCACCGGTTCGAGCGCCAGGATGCGACGCTCGTGCACCCGACGCCCCGCGCCCAGCGTCTCCAGCACGCACAGACGGGCCATCGCGGGCTCGTCTTCGACAAATTCGAGCGCCGCTATGAGGGCCGCCCTGATGCGGACGCTCCACTTCGCGTCGGGCTCGTAGACCTCGCGCACGTACTCGCCGGCGCGCGCGATCGACTGGTTGAGCGCAGCCAAAAAGCAATCTTCGAAGTCCTCGAAAACTTCGTAGAAGGTACGGCGCGAGACGCCCGAGCGCGAGACGACGTGCGCCACGGTCGCGCCCGAGCGGCCGCGCTCGGAGATCGTGTCGATCATCGCCGCGATCATGCGGGCGCGCTGGATCTCGGTGACTCCTCCCTGGGCGACTTGGTCGCGCTGGGGTGACTTCGTCTTGGTGCGGGGCACCCCCAAATCCTCCGCTCTCAGAGGGCGCCTGTCACGCCCTGTTTCCCTCTCAGTTCTGGGCGCCGCCGAAGCCCTTCATGGCTTCGGTCATCGCCGTCGGCGTGTCGAGGATCTGAGAGAAGCGCACGACGGTGACCGTATCCTCCATCGACACCGACTTCCCGTAGATCTGTTCGAGGAAGTTGATCAGCTCCTCGTGACGACGGAACTCGGGGTTGTCGTGCTTGATGTCTCGCGGTGAGAGCTCTGAGATCTTCATCACCTCGACCTGGTCGATCACGGCGTCGAAGATGCGCTCGCGCGGCGAGTACTGGTAGCCGATGGTGACGAGCACCGCCTGGTTCTTGCGGTACTTGCCCGACTTGTCGCCAAGCCTGATCGTGGCCGTCTTGCGACCCTTCTTCAGCTCGTCGGCGAAGATTGTCGAGTAGAAGTTGAGTACTTGCACGACCGGCAGGCTATCGGTCTTGCCGGGAGATGGCCAGCGCGCGCCCAACCATGTCGCGCTCTCCGGGATAGGTGAGCGCCCGATGTGCCTCCTCGAGGCCCATCCAACGAGCCTCCAAAACCTCCTCGTCGTGATCGGCCAAGTCGCCGCTCAGGTAGCGGAAGAGAAAGAAGTGGACGCTCTTGGCGACCCTGCGACGGTCGCGCACGTACCAGTAGCGCACCTCGCCGAGCTCTTGCACCAGCTCGGCAAAGACGCCCGTCTCCTCGCGCACCTCGCGCGCCGCCGCCTGCTCCAAGGTCTCCTGCCCGTCGAGATGGCCCTTGGGCAGGCCCAGGACGTGCGACCCGTCGGCGGCGCGCCTGGTGGGCACGATCACCAGCACCCGGCCCTCGTGGAGCACAACCCCGCCGGCGGACACCTCGCGCTTAGAAGACATACCCCTGAAGCGCCGCCGGATCGTGGACCACGAGCCTGCCGCGACCCTGGGAGATGACGCCCGCGCGCTCGAGCACGGCCAGAAAGCGTGAGGCCGACTCGCGCGAGGAGCCGGCCAGCTTGGCCAGGTCGGACTGGGTGGCCGTGAGAAGCACCTCCTGGCCGGCGGCGCCGTCCTGGACCGCCTGAGCGACAAGCTCGCCGAGGACCACAGCGACACGACTTTGGACCGTTTGGAAGGACTGTTTGGCCAATCGATCGTTGGTTTCGCGCAAGCGTCGTCCGAGCGCCGCGAGCAGGCGGATCGCGATCTGGGGATGCTCCACGATCAGGCGGCGCATATCGGGGCCGAGCACCGCGACCGCGCTCGTGCGCTGCACCGCCTCGACCGTGGCTGAGCGCAGCTCGTCCTCGAACATGGCCAGCTCACCGAAGATGTCGCCCGTGCCGAAGGTGGCGAGCGTGATCGTGCGCCCGTCGGGGTGCTCGCGCACGGCGCGGGCCCGCCCGGAGCGCACGATGTAACAGGTGTCGGAGGCGTCGCCCTCGCGAAACACGATCTGCCCGGGCTCGTAGTCGCGCGGAACCGCCAGCTCGGCGATCCGCTCCAAGTCCTCGTACTCGAGCGCGGAGAACACGGGCACCCGACCAAGCAGCTCGACTATCTCCGCGTCCTTGGTCCCCGCCATGCCCTGGAGATATCACAGCCAAGACCGAGACAGGCCAAAGATCGCCGGCCAAGAGCGGCGAGCAACCGGCGTGAGCGGCGCCGGCGCGATTGACCGGCAATCCCGCAACTTGGGGCCACCCAACGCTATCTTCACAGTATGAGCCCTTTGCACGCGATCGTGCCGTTCGTGCTTGCCGCCGCGTTTACGCCCACCCAAGCTCAGCGGCTGCTGCACTCACGTGAGCTGTGGGCGACCGTGAACGTGTGCAGCCCCAAAGATCAGCCCAACACCATCGGCATCCGTGGCTCGATGCCGGGCGACGGACACGCCAAGGACACCATGTACATGCGGTTCACCGTGCAATACGAGGAATCCACCACCAAGCAGTGGGCGGCCGTCGGCAAGGAAGCCGACTCGGGCTTCCTCAAGGTGGGCTCGGCCGACCTCGCGCGCCAGGCGGGCCGCAGCTTCCAGTTTGCCCCCGCGGCGGGCAAGCCCGCATATGTGCTGCGCGGAGATGTCGTGTTTCAGTGGCGCCGTGGCACGACCGTGCTGGAGACGACCACCGTGCCCACAACGGCGTCTCACAAGAGCCTGGCCGGCGCCGACCCGACCGGCTACAGCTCGGCCACCTGCACACTCGCCTAGCGGCGCCGAACAGCCGGGCCCGCCGACCTCACGCTCACCTGCGTCGAGTGGCGCCACCGCCACCGTCCGCTCAGCCGGCGGCGTCGAACAGGCGGGGGTCGTTGGTGATGATTCCGCCAACCCCCATCCGGGTGAGCTTGGCAATGCGTGGGGCGTCGTCCACCGTCCACACGTAAAGCTCGCCTCCCGCGTCCGCCACAGCCCTGACGAGGGCCGGGGTGACGACCCGCCAATGGGCCATAATCGCGTCGACCACACCCCGGCTGAGGGCCTCGTGGGCGCGGCGCGGGAGCAGGGCCCGGTAGCCCGTGAGGACAGCCAAGGCGGGGATCGCGGTGAGCATGTGACTGGTGTAGTCGCGCCTCACCCTCGGCACCGACCAGCCGAGTCGCAGGCGCGGCTCGGCGGCGCGGACGCGGGCGAGCGAGTCGGGGTACATGCCGCTCAACAGGGTCCGCTCGGTGAGGCCGGCGCGACGCACGGCCTCGACGACGCGCAGCTCGTAGCCGGGGATCTTCACGTCGAGGTCGAACTCGATCCCCGCGTAGGCCTCGCCGGCGAGATGCTCGAGCGCCTGCTCCAAGGTGAGCGGTGTGCGCGAGCCCATGTCCTCATAGTCGTGAGCCACGAGCAACGCCCCGCTTCCGTCCGTCCGCTCGCTGAGCACGTCGAACTCGATCATGTCCACACCGTGGGCCAGGGCGGCGCCGAAGCTGGCGGCGGTATTGCCCTGGGCGAGATGAGCCGCGCCCTTGTGGCCCACCCGACGAGGGCGCGTGAGCGGGCGGATGGCTTCGTCGGTGGCCACTGCGTTTGAGGATAGTGCCGGGCTTCGGCGCACCCGCGCCGAGTCGCCGGGGACCTCGCTCCGCGAGCGACTTCCGCGCCGCCTCGCTGAGCGGGCTCACCCGATCGCTTAGGCCTCTAGGAGACCTTCAGCCGCCCGCGGCGTGAGCCGGCGGCTTCGATCGCGTCGACGGCGTTGCGCGCACCGATATAGGGCGCGAGAATCAGGAAGCTGAGGTGGTCGACCAGGCAGGGCAGGTAGCGCAGGCGATCGTGCGGTGCGTAGCTCGCGAGGATCGCCCAGATCGC
The DNA here is from genome assembly GCA_049581225.1 of Solirubrobacteraceae bacterium. GTDB lineage: Bacteria > Actinomycetota > Thermoleophilia > Solirubrobacterales > Solirubrobacteraceae > Palsa-744. Next base: position 1,676 of record JBAURN010000043.1, on the reverse strand, counting down.
GCCCATGATCGCCTCGGCCGTCACTTCGGGGGCGCGCTGAGGTTCGGGGATCCCCTTGGTCATCACCCTGATGAAGCCGTCGAGCACGCCGCTGACACGCCCAACCATGCCGTTGCCGGCGTCGAACAGGTCGATGAACGACAGCTTTACGAGCCCGGGATGGGCGGCGCAATAGCCGATCAAGGCCTCCACTCCTTTGTGGACAGCCTCGGGCCACGTTTCGTCGTTGCGGGTGGCGCGCTTGACGGCGTCGTGGGCTTCGGCCGCGAACTCGTCGATCACCGCCAGAAGGCACTCTTCCTTGTTGGGGAACTCACGATGGAACGCTTCGGTGGAGACCGCGGCGGCTCGGGCGATCTCGGCGTCGGTGATGTTCGTGTAGCCCTCCTCCAGGGCCAGCTGGACCATGGCGTCCATGACGCCCGAGCGGCGATCTTCGCGCGTGAGGAAGCGGGCGCGTTTGGCGACCAAGCTCGGCGGCCTGCCGGAGCCGAGCGTGCGCAGCCGCGTGATCGCGGTGGAGCGGTATGAGCTCACCCAGTCGAGCAGCTCGTCGGTCAGGCCGGACAGCTCACCGGCGCGCCCTTCGCGCACCCGTCTGATCACCACGAAGCGGAGCCCACCCACGATTGCGCGCGGAGCCAAGGGAGGCAAGGTGATGCGGTCGGGCGTGAGGCTGAAGCCGGTCGCCACGACACGCTCGAAGGCGGTTGCGGTCAACTGCATGCGTTCGTGGCCGCGCGGGCCGATGCCGATCGACTCGACGAGCACCAGGTTGGCGCCGCGCGGGTCGGCGGCCACGCCGTTCAGGAAGACTTTGCAGGCCGCATACAGCCTGTTGGACCAGCCCCGCTCGGACAGCCACGCCTTCAGGATGCGTTTGCGGGAGGCCGCCACGAGCGCGTCGTAGGTGGCCAAGAAACAGTCTTCCTTGTTTTGGAACTGCTCGTAGAAGGCGCGCCTTGAGACGCCGGCGAGGGCGATCACGTGGGCCACGCTGGTGCCGGCGTAGCCTCGCTGGTAGACCGACTCGGCCATGCCGCCGTACAGGCGGGCACGCTGGTGACGCGCCACGGTCTCGCGACCGAGCCCGTGCGGACCGTGGGGGAGCCGTTTGTAGAGCGGCGTCAAATCCTCGTAGGGGCCGGCTCCGTCCTCGAACAGCAGATCGTCTCGGGATAGGGGAACCGTGGGGAGATTGGGGTGATGAGAACCGTTCATGGCGTCAGACGACCGACGCGGTAGACCTTCTCCACCAGTTCCATTCATCCCCATTGTTCGGAAAGATAATTCAGCGCTGAACTATTGGCAAGGGGACCTTGAGCCAATTCGCACGGATGTTTCCGACTCACGCGAGATTTGTGCAACCGGCTTCCTTCCAAGTCCGGTGGCGATCCCCATGACACTATCTCCCTCCATGGGGCCCGCAAGTCCACCATGTTTCCAACTTCATGTTATTCGAGAATCCAAGGCGATTCAAGCTCGCGGCCTAACCGCGGCGCGAGCGGAGGCGGGAGCGGGGGCGAGACGGGGCGCTCAAGCTCGCAGGGTGAGCCGGCGCGGACCTTGGCGAAAACCCAGCTCGACCAGAGCGGACTCCAGGGGGGAGCCGATCACGGGCTCGCCGTCCACCCGCTCCAGCGCGATCGTGTCGACCCGTCCGGCGCGCACCGCGT
>JBAURN010000042.1:0-3072 GCA_049581225.1 Solirubrobacteraceae bacterium | reverse complement strand
GGCGCCGGCTGCGAGGGGGCGGGCTTTGCATGACTTGCGCAAGCTAGCCGCGCTCGCCTCCGATCACAAGCGCTCGAAGGTGCCTGCAAACGGACTTGCACGGACCTTCGCACCCCTCTATGGGCGGTCCTCAAGCCAATCGGGGTCTTACACGCCGTCGCGTGAGAGGCTTCTCGATTCAGTGGACAGTAGGCAGATGCTCGCCACGAGTAATATCAAGCACACGCGGAGCATCTGAAGTCTTCTCGAGCGTATCGAGGGGTCTGTAGATCGATGCGGTCAAAAGTGGAGGAGATTCAGCGATCCAGGATCTTGGGGGCGATGGCCGAAGAAACGGCCATGCGCGGCGCGGCATCGGTCACGGTGGCGCGCGTAATCGCACGCGCCGGTGTCTCCAGGCGCCTGTTCTACGAGCTGTTCGCGGATATCGAAGACTGCTTCCTGGCGACTTTCGAGTGGGCTTTGGAGCAGGGTCGGAGCGCGGCCGCCGAAGCGTACGAGGCGGAGGGAACGTGGCGGGAGTCGATCAGGAGCGCCTTGGCGGCGCTGTTGCGCTTCTTCGACGAGCAGCCGCTGCTTGCGCAGCTGTGCATAGTGCACGCCGCGGGCGGGGGCCCGCGCGTGCTCGAGCTTCGTTCGCGGACGATCGCCCAGCTGTGCGAAGTGGTGGACCGCGGTCGTGGCGAGGTCTCGGGCAGTCGTGTCCCGGGGCCGGTTGTGGCCGAGGGCGTCGTGGGAGCCGTGATCGCGGTGCTCTACACCCGCTTACTCGGAGAGCGCTCCGACGGCGAGGAGACGATCTCCGCCGATGAGGAGCTACGGCTGATCGAGCTGCACGGCGAGCTGATGAGCCTGATCGTGCTCCCTTATTTGGGGGCGAGCACGGCGCGCAAGGAACTCGACCGTCCCCCGCCGCCTCCTCGGGCCGCGAAGGAGCCGCCGGCGCCGCTGCACGCGATGCGCCCGGGGCCCGAACCGCGAGGTGCTCGCCTGACCTATCGCACCGTGCGGGTGCTCAGAGCGATCGGCGAGCTGCCCGCGGGCAGCAACCGCGAAGTGGCGGAACGTGCCGGCATCGTCGATCAAGGACAGATCTCGAAGATCCTGACACGGTTGGAGTACCAGGGTTTGGTGGTCAATCGGGGCGGCAGCGGCGCGGCGCGCGGAACCCCCAACGCTTGGTGGCTGACGGAGCGTGGGGAACAGCTCGAGCGAGAATTGAGCGAGCACAGCGCCACTGAGCACGAGGAGTCCGAGCGGCGACCGGAGCGGGGCTCCAAGCCCCGCTCCCAGTAAAGCTCAGAGCACGCGAAACACGAGCGACCGCGCCGATCCGCCCGTGGGCGTGAAGGTCAGCCGGTAGACGCCAGGAGCGAGCGCGGCGCCGCCCCGCAGGTGGCGGCGGTTGAGTCCCCCGGCGGCGGCGAAGCCAAACGAGTAGCTCCCCTTCCGCCATCGCTGTCGGCGTCCGCCGACCCTCATCGCAAGCACGACTTTGATCGTGCCGGCACGAGTCATGCGCAAAGAGAACGCGATCTGGGCGATGCGCAACTCGCCGCTGCGCAGAGCATCGACGCGCGCCGCGGCCCTCGCGTTGGGGGTCAGAGCTACTGAGAGAATGCGTGGTGCGCTAGTCGGGCTCAACTTCGCACCGCCGGCGGGCGCGCCGGCCAAGGTTGTGCTCTGCCCGCCGCTCGTGGTTCCAGCGGCGCCGCCGCTCAGCGGCTGAACGGGTCCTTCGCCGGATTTGGCACCGCCCGTCGGCGAGCCGCCTTCTGGCGTCGGTTCTTCCGGCGTGGTCGTCTTCGGTTCGCCTTCTCCGCCCGAGCCCGCGCTCGGCTTGAAGGCGGCGAGCCCGTCCGGCGTGCCGACACCCGTCGGACCGTCGTATCCGACGGTGGCGTTGCAGATCCAGGCGCCTTCGCCGCAGTCCAGCGGCGAGACGAGCGAGCCTTCGCAGCTCGTGTAATCGTCGTCACAGGCTCCGTTGCCGCCGCCGCTGACGTCATGTAGCGAAGCTTCCCCCAGGTGCGCGTAGAGGGTTGCGGCCGGATAGGCGACGCCGTTGGCTCCTCCGGCCAGCGCGAACATGGCGCTGACCATGGGCGTGGCCACACTGGTGCCCCCGATCGGCACCCAGTTGGGAACGACGGTTTTGCCTTCTTCGGGATAGGGCGTGGAGTCGTACACGTTCACCCCGGTGGAGGGGTCGGCGTCGGCCGAGACGTCGGCGTTGGCTCGGTAGGAGCCGCAACCGACCTGGGCCCAGTCGGCGACATCGCGCTGCCAGCTCGGCGCCGGCAATGCGCCGCTGCAGCCCGACCCCCCGGCGCCTTCGTTTTTTGCGGCCGCGTTCCATGGCGACTCGCTCGCCCAGCCGCCGTCTTCGTTGAGTTGGAGCTCGGTGCCGCCCACGCTGAGCACGTGTGGCGAGGAGGCCGGATAGTCGGCGCCCTGGAAATAGGCGGAGCCGGCCTGGTTGCGGGTGGGGTACTGGTCCCAGTTGAGATAGCCGTCGTCGCCGGAGGCGGCGGCGATCACGACGCCCGGGTGGGTGAAGGCCGAGCTGTCCGCGCCGTTTTCGGGGCCGCCCCAGGAGTTGGAGATCTCCGTTGCGTGGAGCGCAACGGCGGCGTTCTCGGCCGTCTCCAGTTCACCGTATTCGGGACCGGAGGCCTCCACCAGGAGGATGTGACAGTTCTGGCAGATGGCGTGGGCGACCTCGATGTCGGTGTCGGTCTCAAGCGCCCAGCCCTCGGCTTCTTCGGCCTTTTCCCGTCGATGTTTGGCGCCGTTCGCATACGCTTCGAGTTCGCTCTTTTCGCTGGGGAACGGCAGCGCGGTTTCGCTGCCGCTTTCGCCGACCTTGGCGAAGCACCCGTTTTCTCGAGTGCATTCGGGAAGACCAAATTCACTCGAATAAGTCTTGAGGTCGGCTTCGGCGTTGAGGTCGTTGTAGGCGTCGACCAAGGCGATCGTCTGCGGCTCAGAGGCCGGAGCGTCCGGTGCTTCGCCGGGGAAGTAGGCCTGCTGGAGATTCTGGGGGGTCAGGCAGCTGGAGGCATACAGGGT
>JBAURN010000041.1:0-5761 GCA_049581225.1 Solirubrobacteraceae bacterium | reverse complement strand
CCGCGGTGGAGCGCGCCCAAGGCGAGATCGTGGCCTTCTCCGACGCCAACGCCTGGTGGGAGCCGTCCGCTTTGCGCCTGCTCGTCGGCGCGTTCGAGGACCCACGGGTGGGCTACGCGTGTGGGCGCGTCAGCTTCGTGCGGGGCTCCGCCGCGCAAGACGAGCAGGGAGTCCGCTTCGCTGTCGGCGGCGCCCAAGCCACCAACCAAGAGGGCGTCTACTGGCGCTACGAGATGGCGGTGCGCTCGCGCGAGTCGCGCCTGTCCTCGATCACCGCCGGCAACGGCGCGATCTACGCCACCCGCCGACTCTCCTACATCGTGGTGGATCCGATCATGGGCCACGACCTCTCGTTCCCCTTCAAAATGGTCAAGCGCGGCTGGCGCGCTATCGAAGTGCCCGACGCGCGCGCCGTCGAGAAGATGGTGCCCACGATCGAGGGCGAGTGGCACCGCAAGCGGCGCATGATGAGCCACACTTGGCCGATCGTCCTTCGCGGCGGAATGCTCTCCCCGCGCGGCTACACCCTCGGCTACGCCCTCATGATCCTCTCCCACCGCGTGCTGCGCTACCTGACCCCCTTCCTGCACGCCTTGGCGTTCCTCGCCAACGTGACGCTCGTGGCCCGCGGGGCGCCCGGCCTCTACCGGGTCACGCTGATCCTGCAGGTGGCGATCTTCGCGTCCGCCGGAATCGGCGGGTTGGTGCGCCTGCAGCCCTTCCTGATCGCCCGTTACTACTTCCTCACGACGCTCTCCGCCGCCGCCGGCCTGTGGGACTGGTTGCGTCACGGCACCGCCCCCTCCTGGGAAGCGGCCGAAGGAACCCGCTGAGGTGATCCGGCGCCTCCTGGACATCGTTGCGGGCGCTTGTGCCCTGCTCCTCTCCGCCCCCCTCTTGGCCCTGGCGATGGTCGCGATTCGCCTGGAGTCGCGCGGGCACCCGATCTACAAGCAGCGCCGGATCGGCCGCCACGGCAAGCCGTTCGACCTGTTCAAGCTACGCACCATGGTCGACGGCGCCGAGCACATCGGCGCGGGACTGGCCATCGACGAGAACGACTCCCGCGTCACCCGCGTCGGCGCCTTTCTGCGCAGAACCTCCCTCGACGAGCTGCCCAACCTGGTCAACGTGGTGCGAGGAGACATGTCCTTCGTCGGGCCCCGACCCACGATCCCCATCCAAGTCGCTCAGTACACCCCCCGCCAGCGTGGGCGCCTGGCGATCAGGCCCGGGATCACCGGCTGGGCTCAGGTCAACGGACGCGCCGCCTTGCCCTGGAGCGAGCGGATCGAGTTGGACCTGTACTACATCCAGCACCGCTCCCTGGCGCTTGACCTGCGTATCCTCGGGCGCACTTTGGCGATCGTGTTCGGCGGATCCGGTCTCTACAAGGGGCAGACCGGAGGATGGGAGGAGGAGGGGGATGGATGAGCCACGTATGACCCGGTCCGGCTCCGCCCCGAGCGCCGATCCTGGAGCACAAGCTCCAGCCATCATGCTGACCGGAGTCGGCAAGCGCTACGACATCGTCTCCTGCTTCGCCGCCCTGACGGGCGTGGTCGCAGTGGACCCCAACCCACTCGCCCCCGCCCAGTACGCCGCCCACGTCAGAGCCTCCGCTCCGCCGATCGACGACCCCGCCTACGTGCCCGAGCTGGCGCGCCTGTGCCAACTCCACGATGTCGGCCTTGTCTTGCCCCTGACCGACCTCGACATCGAGGTTTTGGCCCGCGCCTGCCAGGACGGTCTCCTGCCCGCCCTGGTGCCCTCCTCGGAGGTGGCCCGCGCGACCTACGACAAGTACCAGGCCCACCTCCTCCTGGAGTCTTTGGGGCTGCCCTCGCCGCCCACCGTGCTCCCCGACGCCGACCTCTCCGCGATCGACTATCCGGTCATGGTCAAGCCCCGCCAAGGCTCCGGCGCACGCTCGATCCACCTCGCCCACGATCCCGCCCAGGCCCGCTTCTTCGCCGACTACGTGCCCGAGCCCACCATGGTCCAGCGAGCGATGCGCGGCCCCGAGATCTCGATCGACTGCCTGGGGGATCTCCACGGCAAGTGCGTGAACGCGATTCCGCGCTCCATGCTCGAGTCGCGCGGCGGAGAGTCGATTAAGGGGACCGTGCTCGAGGCCCCCGACCTCGTCGAGTTGGGCCGCCGCGCGATGGAGGCCCTGCGCGTGCGCGGACCAGCCACGATCCAGGTCTTCCGCGACCCCGACCTGGGCGTCCGCATCACCGACGTCAACACCCGCTTCGGCGGCGCCTTCCCCGCGCCCGCCTTGGCGGCCCTGCCGGGACGCTCCTATCCCGAGCTGATCGTGCGCATGGCCGCCGGCCACGACATCCCTCCGCACGTGGGCGAGTACCGCCGCGACGTGACGTTCACTCGCTACTACTGGCAGCTGGAGCTCGACGCCGAGCTGCGGCCCACCGGGCACGACATCCTGCCGGCGGGTCCTCCCCCGCCGAGATGCCAGAATGGCGAGTATGAGTAGTTGCTCCAAATGCGGCCTGCCCCTGCAAGAAGGCCAGGACTGGTGCCTGCAATGCGGCACGGGTAAGCCCGGCAGCCTTGGCACAGGCCCCGGCTGGCGCACCGGGATCGCGATCCTCGCCACGACCGCCCTGCTCGTGATCGGAGCCTCGGTGGCGGCCTACGCCGCCCTCAACAAGAGCACCCCCAAGCCCAAAGTGGCGGTAGCCGTGGTCAAAGGGCTCGGCTCGACCACGGCTCCCACGACCACACCTACCACGCCGGGCGCCGTCCCGCCGACCTCCACGCCCACGCCGGGAACGCCGACGACCGTCAAATCCACGACTCCCCCGATTCCCCTGCAGACACCCACACCGAAATCGGCGAGCGGCGCCGACAACGAAGCCAACAACGCCCTGTTCCCACCGGAAACGAAAACAACCAAAACCACCAAAACGAGCACGCCAACCAAAACGACCGGCGAAACGACCGCCCCCAAAGAAAGCGGCGGCAGCGAAAACTCCGAAACGAAAACCGAATCGGAATCCTCCGCCGAAGGGCCCAGTCCGATCCTGCTCGACACCGACGCCGCCTCCGTCTACAACCCCTACGCCTATCCGGCCACCCTGTTCGGCGACCCCAGCCTCGCGATCGACGGGGAAGAAAAGACCGCCTGGACCGCTCAGGTGCAGGCCGCCGACGCCCCCAAGATGGCCGAGGGCCTTCTGCTCGACCTCAAGAGCCCCCAAAAGCTCGGCAGCGTCGCCGTCAAGACGACCACCACCGGCATCACCGTCGAAGTCTATGGAGCAGTCGGCAAAACCCCGCCCGCCTCGATCTCCGCACCCGCCTGGAAGAGGCTGGCCGGCCTCAAAGTGCTCACCAAGAAAACGACCACCCTCAAGTTGAGGACGGCGGGCAAGGGCTACCGCTATGTCGTCCTCTGGCTCGCCAAGGCCCCGGCCTCATCGACCGCCGCCGCCCCCGGCACCGTGTCGATAAACGAATTCGAACTGTTTCCGCCGAAGTAAAAAAAGGCTCCTGAGGGAGCGGGGGCAAGCCAGGCAAGGACGCACCGACCGTAGTGTGCTTCAGCACATGAGGGAGGGAGGACGCAGCATGGCGCCGCCCACGCTCCCTCAGGCCGGCTTCTTGGCGCGGCGGCGCGTCCTGGCCGCCCACACTTCGTCCAAGAATCCGGCGATCTCGCCGGTCAAGCGCTCCGGGCGCAAGCGCAGCTCCACCAGCGAGTCCGCTTCGAGCAGGCGCGCGTGCGGCAACTCTTCGGCCAACATGCCCGCGTCGGAGAACGGATGCACCGGATCGCGTCGATGGCCGAGCACGAGCGCGGGCGTCTTGAAGGTGTGCCGATCGGTGCGATGCGGCGCGATCCGCCCGAAGAACAGGCCTTGCAGAAGCGCACCGCCAGGCCCCGGGTCCTGACGCACCAGGTCCAGCACCACGTTGCCGTAGTAGGGCAGCGCTTTGCGCGGCACCGCCCTGGCCAGGCCGGCCACCCGCTTCATCACCGGCTCGCCGAACGTGAGCGCCACCAAGATCGGCGTGAACGTGAGCGCCGAGGCCAGCAACCCGTTGTCGAGCACAGGCATCTCGATGACCATCCCGCGCAGCCTGTCTGGGGCCGTCGCCGCCACCTGCAACGCCGCGTTGGCGCCCAGCGAGGTCCCCATGATCACCGCTTCGCCGATCTCCAGGTGGTCCATCAGCGCCACCAGCTGCTCTCCAAAAGCCTGCATCGAATAACGCCACATGTCCCTCGGCCTGTCCGATTCGCCGTGGCCGAGCAGGTCGACCGTGATCGCCCTGTTGCCTCTCGCGGCAAGGCTTTCGGCGAGCGGCCGGTGCATGTTCTGCGAAAGCAACAACCCGTGCACGAGGATTACCGGCCGCTTTGAGGCCGCGCCGCGCCGCGCCGTCTTGCCCCGCGTTCCGTCCTTGCTCAGCGCCGCCAAGCCCGCGCCGTACTCGGTGTAGGCGATGCGCTGACCTTGAAACTTGAACGACGCCACTACCAGAGAATACGCGGACCCGAGCGAAGCCGTGGATCGCCCGGGTCCGGTCCCCTCTCCGGGGCCATCCGATTTAGGCCTAATGGGATGACCTGTTCGTATAAACCCGGAAACGGCCGCGAAGATGCGGTGAGCATCCACCCCAATCCCGGATCTCCCCGCACCCGCCGCGCGCAGCGCGGCGAGGAGCGCTAGTTTGGCTGGGCAACCAATTTTTCAGGAGGATTGATCATGGCCAAGCAGCCCCGCATCCTCGCCGGTCAGACCGCGGCGATCACCGGCGCCGCCCGCGGCATCGGCAAGGCCACGGCCCGTGCTCTACTCGCCCAGGGCCTGAAGGTCGCGATCGGCGACGTCGACCTTGCCGCCGCCCAGGAGACGGCTGCCGAGCTTGGACCGAGCGCTGTTGCGCTGCCGCTCGACGTCACCGACCGTGCGTCCTTCGCCGCCTTCTTCGACCGCGCCGAGGAGCAGCTCGGGCCGATCGATGTGCTCGTCAACAACGCCGGCATCATGCCGATCGGCCGCTTCGTCGACGAGGACGACCTCACCGCCCGGCGCATGATCGACATCAACCTGCACGGCGTCATCCTCGGCATGAAGCTCGCGCTCGAGCGCATGGTCCCGAGAAATCGCGGCCACATCGTCAACATCTCCTCGCAAGCCGGCAAGTTCGGCGCCCCCGGGGGCGCCACCTACTCGGCCACCAAGCACGCCGTGGTCGGGCTCACCGAGGCGGTGCGCGGAGAGATGCGCCTGATGAAAGCCGACGTCGACCTCAGCTACGTGATGCCCTTCGTGGTCAACACCGAACTGGGCGGCGGCTTGGGGGAGGCGCGTGGGATGAAGGTCCTTCAGCCCACCGAAGTCGCCGACGCGATCGTCGAGGCTTTGCAGACGGGTCGTGTCGAAGTGTGGGTGCCCAAGTCCGCCAAGCGCACCTCCACGCTCGGAGTGCTCTTGCCGCGTCGGCTCTCCGAGGGCATGGCGCGGGCTCTGAAGGCCGACCAGGTGTTGGCGGGCGCGGATGCGAGTGCGCGGCGGGGTTATGAACTGCGGGCTTCCAAGTCCGAGCCGGCCTTGCCGCCGGCGGGTGAGAAGCCTGAGCTCACGCCGAAGACTGGTTGAGTCGAAGTGGCGATCCGGAAGGGTCGCCAGCATAAAAGGTCTGTTCTCCTCTTGACAAGTGCGATGGTGTTCGTGTACGATGGCGACCATATCGACATCACCCTTGGTGTCGAGGACATAAGGTC
>JBAURN010000040.1:0-14434 GCA_049581225.1 Solirubrobacteraceae bacterium | reverse complement strand
GCTCGCGGGGGGCAAGCAGCTCGCGGCGGCGGCGCAGCCAGAGCATCAGGCGGGCGCCCTCGTAGTGCTCGAGCTGGAGCAGGTGCAGGAGGCGGCGCTGGCGGCCGCCCAAGCGAATGCCGAGCGCCGCGATCGCGAGGACCGCGGCGATGCCCTCGAAGACGCTCACCGGTCCTCCCGCGGCGGCGTCGGTGTCGGGGGAGGCGTCGGTGTGTTGTGTTGTGCGTTGGGGGTGGACCCGCGCGCGCGTGTATAGGCCTCTGGGACGGACGGAGCGTCTGGGACGGACGTGGGTCGGTCGGGAGCGATGAAGTGGGACACAATTCGCGCGAAGCGGGCGGGCTGGTCGAGATAGCTGAAGTGGCCGGCGCCCTCCAGGACGACGAGGCCGGCGTCGGGGATCAGGCGCTCCATCTCCTGGGCGTCGCCCAGCGGCGTGTCGCTGTCCTCGGAGCCCCACACGAGCAGGGTGGGCACCGCGATCGCGGGCATGAAGGGCCGCAGTTCGGCGTTGACCAGCTTTACGAGCGTGGGGCGCATCTCGCCCGCGGCCAAGTAGTCGGCGGAGGCCGCTTTCCCCACCAGGCGCGCGCGCAGCCTCTCGCCGGGCGAGCCCAGGAAACGGGCGGCGTACTTGCCGATCTTGGCCATGCCCACGCGCCGGTACCAGCGCAGGGTGCGCTTGGGACGGATTCCCGCGGAGTCCACCAAGACCAGCCTGGACGCGCGCACCGGTTCGGTGGCGGCCATCCTGATCGCGATGCGTCCGCCGTTGGAGTGGCCCACAATCGTGGGAGCCTCGATCGAGAGGGCGTCCATGAATGCCGCCACGAAAGCTTGGTAGTCCTCCACATCCCAGGCTTGTGGCGGTGGGTCGCTTGCTCCGCAGCCGGGCAGGTCGAGCGCGTAGACGGTGCTCAGGGGGGAGAGGCCGGTCACGATCGGGTGGACGGCCTCGATCGAGGCGCCCCAGCCGTGGAGGACGAGCACGGGCGGGCCCGAGCCGGCGATCAGGTAGCGGGTCTTCAGGCCCAGCACGGTGGTGTGCTGGGTGGGGAGCGTGGCGGGCACGCGCTAACGGTATTGCCCCAAGCGGGCGGCAGGGACCCATCTCGCCGACTCTGCACGTCTGCGCGGGCCGTCTCGGGATGTGTCCTTGGGGGAGCGACTGGACGGAGAGCCGTCCATATGGTATTCTTCATAAAACTGATCAAGAATCTGGAGATTAAGCCGTGAAGATCGACATCCACCAACACTTCTGGACCGAGCCGCTCGTGCAGGCGCTTGCCGAGCGGGACGAGTTCCCGTTCGTGCGCCACGAGCAGGGACTCACCGTTCTGTTTCTCGCCGGCGAGCGCCCTTATGTGATCGAGCCCGAGGACGAAGACGCCTCGCGCCGGGCACAGCTCGTGCGTGCCGACGGTCTCGACCGGGCGCTTGTGTGTCTGTCGAGCCCGCTCGGTATCGAGTCGCTCCCGCGCAAGGGGGCCACGAGGTTGATCGAGGCCTATCTCGACGGTGCGCTTGCGCTTGGCGAGCCGTTCGGGGTGTGGGCGCCGGTTGCGCTCGATCGCATCGACCCGAACGACGTCGATCGCGCGCTCGAGCGCGGTTGCTCCGGCATCTCGTTGCCGGCCGGTGCGCTGGGCAGCGTGGACATGCTCACGCGCCTCTCCCCGACGCTTGCCCGCGTCCAGGAGCACGGAGCTCCTCTGTTCGTCCATCCGGGTCCGGGATCGCGCTTGCCCACCCAGGAAGCGACGCTGGGCGATCCCCTGTGGTGGCCGGCCCTGACGCGCTACGTGGCCGAGGTGCACGCGGCCTGGTTCGTGTTCGTGACCGCGGCGCGACGCCTTTTTCCGGAGCTACGCGTGGTGTTCGCGATGCTTGGCGGGCTTGCCCCTCTGCACACCGAGCGCCTGCTGGCGCGCGGAGGGCCCGAGGTCGACCTGGAGGATCCCTTGACCTTCTATGACACCTCGTGCAACGGTCCCTATGCGATATCGCTGATGGATCGTCTCGTCGGCGCCCCCCAGCTCGTCTACGGCTCCGACCGCCCGGTCGTCGATCCCGGCAAGCACGGTGTTCGCGAGATCCCCGACTGGGAGCGCCTGGCAAGCAACGCGGGACGCCTGTTTGCGGATGAGCCCAAGCACAGAGGGCTGGAGCGGCGCACCCGGGTGCTGTCGGCGGCGGCTCGGCCCAAGCGGGTGGCGGTGCTGGAGCGGGCGCTTCGATGATGGACCTGTTCGCCGAGCTGGCGCGTCCGCGAGGCCGCAACCTGTGTGGTCAAGAGCTCGAGGGGTTCGTGAGCGACCTCGCCGGGCGTCCCGAGTTGTGGATCGACCTGATCAAGCACGACCGCACTCAGCGCGTCTATGAGGAGCTGTTCAGCGACGATCACCTCACCGCCTGGTTGATCTGCTGGATGGAGGATCACGACACCGGCTTTCACGACCACGACATCTCCTGCGGCGCGGTCGCGGTGGTCAGCGGCTCGGTGCGCGAGGAGCGCCTGACGCTCGATGGTCCGCCGGCCAACCGATTGGCGAGGGCCGGCGAGAGCTTCCACTTCTCGGCCTCGGACATCCATCGCGTGCGTCACGCCGGCAATGACCCGGCGGTGACCCTGCACGTCTACTCGCCGCCGCTGCTGACGATGGGCGCGTACGTGGTCCGCGAGGACGGGCGCTTGGAGCGTCAGAAGATGTCGGCCGAGGAGGAGCTGCGGCCGATCGGCGAGGTCGTGCCCACGCCCTGACCGACGCTTCGCCCAAAATCAGGTCCGGACGAGTCTTTAGCCGTGGCTAACTCTCTGATCTATGATTTGGGGTGCAGGGGAATCTAAGCGGAGGAAACGGGGGAAGACGATGGCTGCACGCGGGAGCTCACTTCGAAGCAGGTTGGCGTTGCTCGGTTTGTCGGTTGCCGTACTGGCGGTTGCGGTCGTGGCGGCGCCGGGCGTCGCGCTGGCTGCCCCCGCCGTGACGGTCAAGGCGAAGATCGTGCCGATCCCGATCGACCCCAACAAGCCCAACAGCCCGACCTACCCCGGCACGGGAAACCTCCTCGGAGCGGGAGCGGCTTTGGAAGCGACGCTGAGCATCAGCGGCACCGAATACGGGGGCTACCCCTCGCCCGTGACCAAGGTGGTCGTGGACTTGCCGGCCGGCGTCAAGCTGCACACGCAGGGGTTCCCCACCTGCCCACTCGCGATCCTCGAAAGCCACGAAGTGCAGAAGTGTCCCAAGGGCTCCTCCGCCGGGCCCACCGGCGAAGCGCTTGGGGTGGTCAGCTTCGGCGGCACGCGCGTGGATGAGAAAGCCACTATCCAAGCGTTCTTCGCGCCGGGCGGCGGCTTGGCGTTCTACACCGAAGGCACTTCGCCGGCCGAGCTCGAAGTGCTGGCCACCGGCAGCTTCACGACCGCGCCGCCTCCGTTCGGCCCCAAGCTGACGGTGCCGGTGCCGCTTGTGGAAACCGTGCCCGGAGCGCCCTACGCGTCGGTCCTCTCGATCAAGGGCAAGGTGGGCGCCGCGATGAAGAAGGGCAAAAAGCTGATCTCCTATGGCACCGTGCCCAAGACGTGCCCCAAGGGCGGCTTCAAAGGCAAGGTCGAAATCACCTTCCTGAGCGGAGAAACGGTGACGGTCAACCCGACCGTGCCCTGCCCCAAGCACTAGCGCACCGGCTGCGTTCTCCCCGGTTGAACACCTCCTACATGGGGTAATCCCCATGTAGGAGATCGCACGGCCCAGATTGTGACGCCGGGTCGGCGATGGTCGGCTGAGAAGGGAGCGCGGTATGTCCAGGTCAGGGGTAGGGCGAGCGGGCTTGGCGGCGCTCGCTGTGTCCGCGGTGGCGATAGCCGGTTGCGGGAAATCGGGCTCCAGCTCGAGCACCACGTCCGTTCCGGCGTCGGCCAGCCAGACGATCGTGTTCGCCGAGTCGGGCCTGGGCACCGAGGGCGAACAGACCAAGCGCGCGATCGTGGCCTTCGAAAAGGCCAATCCCAACATCAAAGTCTCGATTAACGTGCTCTCGCCGAACTCGACGACCTACTTGCAGCAACTCCAGCAACGCTTTATCGCGGGCTCCTCCACACCCGACGTGCTCGAGTCCGACGTCACCTATCCGGCCAAGTTCGCTCAGGCCGGTTGGATCAAGTCGCTGGGCTCGTTCAGCCCCAACATGAACGTGTTCTTCCCCACCCAGGTGGCGGCGGGCCGCTACGAAGGCCAGATCTACGCGATCCCGTGGTTTGACAACCCCGAGGGCCTGTTCTACAGGACGGACCTCGTTCCGAGTCCTCCGACTTCTCCCGAACAGGTTGTGCAAGACGCGAAGGCGGCGATGAAGAAGGACCCCTCGCTGAAGGAGGGACTTGCGTTCGAGGGCGCCAAGTACGAGGGCGCGATTACCGCGTTCCTAACCGTCACCGCGCCGTTTGGTGGAAAGCTTACGGTGAGCAGCATCGACTCCAAGGGCAACGTGGCGGCCTTGAACTGGATGCAGGAAGCGATCTACAAGAACAAGATCGCCCCTCAAGCGGTGACCGGTTGGCAGGAGGGCCAGGTCCAGGAAGAGTTCACCTCGGGGCATACCGCTTTTGCGATCAACTACCCGTTCGTCGCGGCCCTCGCCGAAGAAGGCGGCCCGGCCAAGGGCCACACCGGCTATATCCCCTTCCCGGCCGGCCCCGGCGGCAGCCCGGGCTCGGCGCTGGGCGGCGAGATGCTGGCGATCAACGCCAAGAGCTCGCATTCGGAGGCCGCCTACAAGCTGATCCAGTATCTGACGTCCGAGCCGGTGCAGATCTCACGCGCGGTGGCAACGGGCGATCCTCCATCCTTGGTGTCCGCTTACACGTCGGGCCTGTATGCCAAGGCTCCTTACTTCAAGTCGGTCAAGGTGCTCAACCAGTACGCCCAGCCGCGGCCGGTGAGCCCCATCTACTTGCAGATCTCCTCCACCTTGCAGGCCGCGCTGTCATCCGTGTTCGCGAATGCGAGTTCGGCCAGCAGCGCACTCAGCACCGCGGCCGGACAGATCTCGAGCTTGAGCGAAGGCTGAGCGGGCCGGGTTCGACCAGCAAGCTTGATCGAACGGCACTCAAATCGGTGAGACGAGCGTGAGTGCTCAGGCCCAAACCGCACATGGTCGACCCGCCCTCCCGAGGCGAGGGCGGGTGGGCGGTCAAGAGCGCGCGGAGCGGCGTCTTGGATATGTGTTGGTCGCGCCGGTGGTCATTCTGCTTGCGGCGATCACGGCCTATCCCTTGTTCTACAACCTGTGGAACTCGTTTCACAGGGTCAATCTGAGCATCGCCAACCAGCCTCATTCGTGGGTGGGGTTGGACAACTACACAAAGATGTTCGGCTCCTCGGAGTGGGTGAGCGCGTTCGAGCGGACCGTCGCATTCACGGTCGTATCGGTGTTCTTGGAGACGATCGCCGCGCTCGGGCTGGCCCTGATGCTCAATCGCAAATTTCGCGGGCGGGGCTTTTTGCGGGCCGCGATCCTCGTGCCTTGGGCGGTACCCACAGTCGTGTCGGCCACTTTGTGGAAGACCATGTTCGATCCGAGGGCCGGTTTCGTGGATTACGTGCTCGGTGGTCTGCACCTGCCCGGCGCCAATACCACTTGGCTGGCCGGAGTGTGGACTTCGTGGGCCACGATCCTGGTGGCAGACGCTTGGAAGAACGTGCCCTTCATGGCGATCATCCTGTTGGCCGGGCTGCAGGTGATCCCCGGCGAGGTGTACGAGGCGGCGCGTATGGACGGGGCGAGCGCTTGGCAGTCCTTCACGCGCATGACTTTGCCGCTCTTGAAGCCGGCCCTGGCGGTCGCCCTGATCTTCCGCACGTTGCAGGCATTTCTGGTGTTCGACGTGATCTACATCATGACCGGAGGCGGGCCGGGGGTCAGCACCGAGACGTTGTCGTTCGTCAACTGGCAGACGTTTTTGGTGAGCACCGACTTCGGCTACGGCGGAGCCATCTCGGTGATGCTGGTGATCATGGCGATGATCATCGCCGCCGTGTACGTGCGCGTATTGAGACCGGGGCAGACGGCATGAGCGCACACGCCGGCTCCCAGGCGCCACGCTCGGCGCTGGTCCGCGGCGGCGCTCGTAGGCGCCGGGTGCGACGGCGCATGCCTCACGGCTGGGCGCTGGTGCGCGAGATCGGCTTCTACCTGCTCGTCCTGCTGGCGGTGGCGATCTCGCTGTTTCCGTTCTACTGGATCTTGCGCACCTCCTTGGAGACGAACGCCGCGGTGGCCGAAGGGGTGGGCGGCTCCAACGGGCTGCTGCCTTCGCACCTCAGCTTCGATGCGTATTCCGCGGACTTCACTCAGCAGCACTTCTTGACTCCGCTCTTGAACAGCGCGATCGTGGCGCTGGGCGCGACAATAGTTACGGTCGTGGTGGCCTCGTTGGCGGGATACGCCTTGGCTCGTCTGCCGATCAGGGGCGGTGGGGCGATTCTCGGCTTCATCCTGTTGGTGGGCTTCTTCCCGGTCTTGGCGATCGTGGGCCCCTTGTTCCTGTTGCTGAAGGAACTGAATCTGCTCGACAACATCTATCCGCTGATCCTCGTGTACCTCGTGTACACGTTGCCGATCACCACCTGGCTGTTGAAGAACTTCTTCGCCCAGATCCCCAAGGACCTGGAGGAGGCGGCGCTGGTCGACGGCGCCACCCGGTTGCAGGCGTTGCGCAAGGTGGTGATCCCGGTTGCGGCGCCGGGTGTGTTCACGGCGGGCATCTTGGCCTTCATCCTGGCTTGGAACGATTTCGCGTTCGCCGTCTCATTTCTGGAGACGCCGGCTCACTTCACGGCGCCCCTGTCGATCGTGAGCTTCGGGCAGAGCCAGTTTCAGGTCTTCTACAACCGCATCGACGCGGCGGTCGTGATCATCACGATCCCGATCGCCCTCCTTGTGTTGTTCGCCCAGCGGCGCATCGTGGAGGGACTGACGGCGGGGTCGTTTCGATGATCCCTTCGCGCATGAACAGAAGGAGGGCGCATGGCCACGGTTGAGATCGAGCACGTCACGAAGGTCTATCCCAACGGCTCGGAAGCGGTCAAGGATCTCAGCCTCGACGTGGCCGACGGCGAGTTCATGGTCCTCGTGGGACCTTCGGGGTGTGGCAAGACCACCACGTTGCGGATGGTCGCCGGCCTCGAGGACATCAGCGAAGGGACCGTGAAGGTGGGAGAGCGCGTCGTCAACGATCTGTCCCCGCGTGACCGAGACATGGCGATGGTCTTTCAGAACTACGCTCTTTATCCGCACATGACGGTGGCCGAGAACATCGGCTTTGCCCTGAAGCTGCGCAAATTGGGAAAGGACCAGATCCGCGCCAAGGTCGACGAGGCCGCCCGCATCCTCGGCCTGGAGGAACACCTCAAGCGCAAGCCGGGCCAGCTCTCAGGCGGCCAGCGCCAGCGCGTGGCGATGGGCCGGGCGATCGTGCGCGAACCGTCGGTGTTCCTGATGGACGAGCCCCTCTCCAACCTCGACGCAAAGCTGCGCGTGCAGATGAGGGCTGAGATCTCGCGCATCCAGCGCCGGCTCGGCGTGGCCACGCTGTACGTGACCCACGACCAGATCGAGGCGATGACGATGGGCGACCGGGTCGCCGTTCTGAGCGACGGCACGTTGCAGCAGTGCGACGCGCCACAGACGCTCTACGACGCGCCGGCAAATCTGTTCGTGGCGGCCTTCATCGGCTCGCCCGCGATGAACCTGTACCGCGCCACCCTCAGCCCGGATGGCGGTGAGGTGCGCTTGGGAGAGCAGGTGCTCGAGCTTGCGACTCACACCAGGGAGGAGCAGGCCCTGGCAGCGTTCCGCGGGAAGGAGCTCGTGGTGGGCATACGCCCGGAGGACTTGGCCGACGCGGCGCTGCTCGACGGCCAGGAGAGTGGTGGCCGCCTGCCCGACGGGCATGGCGAGGAGCAGTTCGGCGAAGGCGAGCAGCGGCTGGAGGACAATGGCGGTCGGCACCTGGTGGGCACGGTTGAGCTGGTCGAGGCGCTCGGCTCGGAGAAGCTTGTGCACTTCCGCCTCGAGGCGGAGCATGTGCGTGGCCTGCAGACGATGATGGCGGCCAAGGGTGAGGCCGAAGGGCTCGAAGCGGGTGAGATCGCCTCCGCCACCAGCGTCAATGGTGTGGCTCGGGTCGATCCCACCAGTCGCTTGGGGTCGGGTGAGGAGGCGCGCTTCGCGGTCGCGGTCGAGCGGCTGCACGTGTTCGACCCGGACGGCGGCGCGGCTCTTGCGGGGCCCGTCCGCGAGGCCACGCCGGTTCGCTGAGAAGCGTGTCGTTGGGTGGGGGAGATAACTTCCTGGGACTATGCCTAACGATCCTTATGAGCGCGAGCGTTCCGCGGGCCCTGCCGAATCGGCTGGTCCTACCGAATCCGCTGGCCCGGCCAAATCGGCTGGTCCTACCGAAGGGCGTTCGCCAGATCCCATCGCAGGGTCTTCCGCGGATCCGATCTACGAGCCCGTCGACGAGGCCCCGATTGTTGGGCTCCTGGGCCCGCACACGAGACATGTGGCCGCCTTGGAGTTCGGCAGCAAGGCCCAGTTCGAGAACCCGCGCTTGGAGTGGCGCCGGCTCTTCTCGGAGTTGCTCGGCACGTTCTTCCTGGTGCTTGTCGCGGCGGGCGGCGGCATCTTGCACGGGCAGGGCCAGATCAGCCTGGCGGCGGCTGTGGTCGCGCCCGGCTTGATGGTGATGGCGATCATCCTGTTCATGGGCGCCGTCTCAGGCGCCCACCTGAATCCGGTGGTCTCGCTCGCGTTCGCCCTGCGCAGGGATTTCCCGTGGAAGCGCGTGCCCGGCTACATCGTCGTTCAACTTGCGGGCGCAGTCTTGGCGTGCCTGTTCTTGGAGGCCGTGTTCGGGGACATCCAGCACTTGGGCGCCACGCTGCCGGGGCCCGGGTACGCGCCGTGGCAGGCCCTGCTGATGGAGATCGCGCTCACGGGCGGGCTGGTGAGCGTGATCTTGGGGACCGCCTCGGCCGCCCAGAACGTGGGCGCGATCGCCGCGCTGGGCGTCGGCGGATACATCGCTCTGGCCGGGCTGTGGTCGGCGCCGGTGAGCGGGACCTCGATGAATCCCGCTCGCTCGTTCGGGCCGGCTCTCGTGAGCGGGGACTTCACGAGCTACTGGGTATATGTGGCCGGTCCGCTTGCGGGGGCCTTGATCGCGGTCGGGTGCGCGTTCCTGTTGCGCGGTGGTGGCGGTGACCCGATCTCCTACGCGGCCGGCTCGGGGGTGTTGGACGCGGGCAGCTTCGCCGCCAAGCAACGCCTGGCCGATGCGCTTCAGCGCGGCGAAGCCCTGCCTCCGGGGCTGGGCGGTGAGCGTGAGGGTAAGGAGGACGGCTGAGCGGCGAGGCCGGCTCGGCCTCGGCAAGCGGCGCGCCTTGTGCCGGCTTTCTGCGCCGGAGGCGAGCTTGCCCGAAGGAACGCTCTAAGAACGTGTCTCTAAGGGAGGCGCAGGTCGCGCACCTGAACAGGTGTCCCTCCCGGCAGCGCACCGGCCGCGCAAAGCGATCGAGCGCGCCGAGCAGGCCGGCCAGGGCGAAGGCTAGGAGCCACCGCAACAGACATCGACCGCTAGCATCCCGCTGAATGGAAAACCTCTCGTCAGCTGATCAGTCAAAGGCCGACACGCGGCGTCGCGGAGTGCGGAGCTGGCTGCTGGGGCGAGAGCCACGCATTATCGACTACATGGTTATTGGCGTGATAGTGCCCCTGCTCGTTGCGGGGGTGCTCTGGACCATTGGTTTTGCCGCTGGGAGCGACGGGACCTCAAGCAAGCACCGTCCGCCCGGGCAGAAACCTGTATCGGGAGAAGGCGTCAAGACGCAGGATAAAGATACAGCGGGGCTAGCCATGCCAGTCTATCTGGACGATCTTCCCAAGGAGAATGGTTCGCCAGTCACACTGGGTCCGGTGTCGATTGGCGGGCACGTGTATGAACACGGAATTGAAGTCAACGTCAACTGGATCGAAACCCAGTGGGAAGCCAGCTACGCGATTCCGCATGGCGCGCACACCTTTTCCGCCATCATCGGGAGCGACGACGATCAGGCGGATGATCTATGGGCGAGCATGTCCCTTCTTTACGAAGTGCTCGCTGACGGCCATCTGGTCGGCTCTGGGCACGCAAAGGGATACTCACACGACGGCCCTATTCATGCCGTCGTCGCGGGCAAGGTCACGATTACGCTGAGGGTAAAGGTCGTCGCCGGGTTGAACTCAACGAAGGCTGACTGGGCCGAACCGGTATTTCACTAGTTGTAGGTCCACCAAGCATCCACTCCTGTGCGGGCTGCCGTCTGTGATGCGGTGGCAGCGAGCCTTCGAGCGTCTATCCGCCAGGAGCTTGGCGACGACTGGACCCTCCGCCTCGGACCCTTGACACGCAGCGCCGTGTGGACAGCCATCGAAGCCTTCCTCGGCCCGTCGGCATGTGCTACTGAAGAAGCTTACGCTGCCTGGCCTCTTGATAAAGGGGCTCCGGAGCCATATCCAACCCGTTTGGCCAGATCAGGGTGCCAATCTCGCTATCCACCGTCACCTTCGCGAACTCTTGCGGATCGCGCAACGGCTCGAATACCCCGCGCCACTCTTGGTCCTCAAAAGCGATATCGCCGACAGTCCCGTCCTCGAAGGTGAGACGCAGCTCGTGGTCGCCGACGACCTCAACGTTGGTGACGTGAACCAAGGGTGGAAGCTCAGACATGCTGCTTAGTCTAGGACAACGGATCGATCTCGGCCAACGGCTGATAATCGCGTGCTCGCTCCCAGTTGGCGAGCAGCTCGTCGCGATGCAGCTGGGCCCACTCTCGTACAAGGCGTAGGGCGCGAGGAGGCAGCGATCCGCCGAGAATGTTGCCGTCTAGGTCTACCGACGCCTCATCGCCCGCGTAAGAAGCGTGGAAGTGCGCGACCGGATGCTCTCGCTCGCGCCAGTACATCGTGATCACGATGCCGTAGAAGAAGCTGATCCGAGGCACTACCGGACCGGCCTGTCTGCGAGGGTCGAAATTCCATCCGCGCCGTCGAGTGCAAAGGCCTCGGCCACCAGGCGCGCGTCCTCATCGCGCGGGGCGTAGTGCAGATAGCGCATCGTCGTCTGGATGTCGGCATGTCCCATCCACTCCTGCACACGTCTGATGTCGGCCTTGGCGATCATCCGAGTGCCGAAAGTGTGGCGAAGATCGTGAAAGCGCAGCGGGCGTAGAGCCGCGCGCTGGAGTGCCTCCTTGTAGCGGCGACGCAGCGCCGACCCGTCTACGTAGGAACCTGCCTCCCCAAGGAACACCAGATCGTCCTCGCCGACCATCAGCTCCCGCTCTCCGAGGCGGGCGAGCGCCCGGGCGACCTCTGGGGCGAGCGGCACCGAACGGACCTTGCCGGACTTCGGCGTCGTCAGCACCCCGCCGGCGTAGCTTGTTCGCACTCGCAGCACCGAGCCCGCAAAGTCGACGTCGCGCCAACGCAGCGCTATCAGCTCGCCCTGACGTAGGCCGGTGAATGCGGCCGTCAGAAAGATCGCTGCATCCTGCTCGCTGTCGGCCGCGCGCACGAGTGCCCATATCTCCTCGGGCGTGAAGACTTCGATGTCGCCGCTGCGGCTCTGCGGCGGCTTCTCGACCTCGCTGACGGGATTGGTGGCAAGCTTGTGGACCTTCTTGGCGCGGGCGAAGATGCCGTGCAGGACGACGAGCGCCTTACGTCGCGAACTTGCCTTGCCGCCCATTGCCGCGAGCCAGCGCTCAACGTGCTCGGTCGTCAAGTCCTCGAGCTGCATGGCGCCGAGAGCGGGAAGGATTTGGGCGTTGATGATCCAGCGATATCCCTTGACGGTTGAGGGCTTGCGCTCGCGATCGTGCTCTATATAGCGCAAGAACTCCCCTGCGGCGTCTGCGACCGTGGCACCAGTCCTAACCAGACCTGGAAGTGTGCCTTGGCGCGCACGATTGAGCACGTCGTGCAACCAGTCCTCAGCCAATCGCTTGGTGTAGTGCCCGGCGGGAGGGCGCCCGCGCTCAGACCACGCCGGCCCGATCTTCTTCTGCACCTGACGCCCGTCGGGCAGTCGGTACTTGGCGTACCAGATCGGTCCGCGCTTGCGCTCGACGCGAAAGACGTGTCCGGTAGGACGCTGGTCGAGAGCTTGGCGGGCTGCCTGTGGGGGCTGCTGAGGGGCGAGCCTAGGGGCGTCGGCAGTCCGTGCCATGTCCACAGGCTAGCATCTTCTCGGGACATATTCGGGACATACTTGACGTCCGCAGCAGAAACCCAAACCGCAAAAGTCCTTATTTGCTGGGCTTTCTAGAGCCGACGAGGAGACTCGAACTCCTGACCCCTTCATTACGAGTGAAGTGCTCTACCAGCTGAGCTACGTCGGCGCGGTCTTGGATGCTAGCGAGGCTGTCCTTCTCACAACTCTGCCAGTGTCTCGAGCAGGGATTCGCCGTGGCGCTCGCAGAACGCTGGGCCTATGCCCTTGATCGCCACGAGCTCCTCCAGGTTGCTCGGCCGGGTGCGCAGGATGCCTTCCAGGGCGGCATTGGCGGCCACCGTGTAGGCCGGCTTGCCTTCGCTGCGGCCCATCCGCCAAGCCTTCAGCTTCTCGAAGGCGCCCTCCTCAGCGGGATCCAAGCTCTGCGGAGTCGCCGCCTGCCGCGTTTCCCCGCGCGCCTTGGGTGCCTTCGACAGGGCGTGTCTGGAGGCCTCGACCAGGCTCGCGTCCGCTTCGCACACGTCGCAACACCTGACTTCCGGCGCGCACCGCTCGTCGTCGCCGAAGTGATCCAAGATCTGGCGCCTGCGGCAGATCTGCTCGCCGGAGATGAACTGCTCGATCGAGCGATACGAGGCCCAGCTCCGATCGCGAGCGGCCTTGATCGCGTCGTAGGCCTTGCGCGGACTGCCTTCGCCGGTCAGCTCCACCAGTAGCCCCGCCGGGCCGCCGGGCCTCAGCTTCACCGCTCCGGCCTGCTCGGCGATCGACAACAGCACCCTTTCGCGCTCGCCCGCTTGGCCCCCATTCGTGTCCGGTCCCCCAGGCCCGACAGCCGCCACGCCATCCTGGGCACGGCCGCGCAGGCCCGCCACGTAGCGTCTCACGTCGTCCACGCTTGTCTCGCGCTCCTTGATGAACCTGATCAATCGCCCCAAGTCCATCCGTGAAGCCAGCAGTACCGCCCGTCCCGGCATCCCGTCGCGTCCACCGCGTCCAGCCTCCTGGTAGTAGGCCTCCAGGCTGGTCGGCACCGCCCAATGCACGACGGTGCGCACGTCCGCCTTGTCCACCCCCATGCCGAACGCGTTGGTCGCGACCACCACCTCGGCCTCGCCTCCCATGAAAGCCTCTTGGCTTGCTCGGCGTGCGTCCGGGCTCATGCCCGCGTGGTAGCTGACCGCCCGCACACCGCGTCCCCTCAGCAACTCGGCGACCTCCTCGGTGTGCTTGCGCGTACCGCAATACACGATCGCCGGCTTCGCTCCCGGCTGCGCCAACACGTGCAACAACGCCGCGCGCTTGCGGGCCACCGCGCCCTTGCCCTCCAAGCCGACCACGTCAAAGCTCAGGTTGGGCCTGTCAAAGCCGGAGCGCACTCCAACCCAGTCGCGCAACCCCAATCGCTCCGCGATCTCCTCGGCCACCTTTGGAGTGGCGGTGGCCGTCGCCGCCATCACCGCCGGCCGTCCCAGCGATTCGATCGCCTCGTGCAAGCGCAGGTAGTCGGGCCTGAAGTCATGCCCCCACTCGGCCACGCAGTGGGCCTCGTCGACCACGAACAGCCCCACCTTGCGAGTGGCGAGTGTCGCGCGGAAGGCCTTCGAAGCGAACCTCTCCGGCGCCGCCAACACAAGCTGGGCCACGCCCGAGCGGATCGCCTCCAGCGCCTGCTCGTTGTGTCCCTCGGCCATGCCCGAGGCCAGCATCGCGGCCTCCACGCCCGCCAGCTCCAAGCGTCTGCGCTGGTCGGCCATCAACGCGATCAACGGACTCACCACGACCACAAGGGGCCGCTCCGGATCGGATTCGCCGGCGAGCGCCGGCAACTGGTAGCAGAGCGACTTCCCGCCCCCCGTCGGCATTACCACGAGACTGTCCCGTCCCTCCAGGGCCGCCTCCACAGCCTCGCGCTGCCCCGGCCTGAACGCCTCAAGGCCAAATCGCTCGAGCAGCCGCTCGGGTGTCGGCTTGGGGCGAGCGCCCGGCGAGCTCAAGCCGGCAGGCGCGCTACCAGGGCTCGGGCCGGTGTTCGTGTCGCTGAGGCTGTCTTGAAGCACGCCCCCAAAGCTACCTCGCGCTCCGGGCGGTATTTGGCGCCGCCCGGCTTGCGCGCGCGTAGGGCACCCAACAGGGTGTTCAGCCGAGCTGCGG
>JBAURN010000039.1:0-17027 GCA_049581225.1 Solirubrobacteraceae bacterium | reverse complement strand
GGCAGGTGGGGTGGAGGAGGCGGGTGCCCTGCGGGTGCTCGCCGGCGGCGAGTGGCTGGAGGCCGGCGCGGTGATCTGCGCGCTCCCGCACGAGCGGGCCAGGGGGCTCCTTACGCCGCTTTTGGGCGCGCGGGCGAAGCGTTGGGAGGGGTTGGGCGCCTCGCCTATCGTTAACGTGCACATCGTGTATGACCGGCGTGTATGCGAGCAGGGCTTCGCGGCGGGTGTGGGGACACCGATCCAATATTTGTTCGATCGCAGCGACGCGGCCGGCCTGTCGGGCGCAGGGCAGTACTTGGCGATTTCGCTGTCAGGAGCCACCGCGGAGATGGGGCAGGCGAGCGAGACCGTGGCGCGGCGCTACGTGGAAGCGATGCGTGAGCTGCTTCCGGCGGCGCGCGAGGCGGGCGTGCGAAGCGTGTACGTGAGCCGCGAGCATACGGCTACTTTCGCGGCGCGACCCGGAACGGGGGCTTTGCGGCCTGGCGCGCGGACAGAGGTGGAGGGGTTGGTGCTGGCCGGTGCTTGGACTGACACGGGTTGGCCGGCGACGCTCGAGGGCGCCGTTCTCAGCGGTCACGCGGCGGCGCGGGAGGCGCTGCGATGAGCGACGCTCTGGTGGCCGCGCCGCTGCGCTTGGAGGCGCTTGCGATTCGTGCGGGTGGGCGCCGGTTGCGCATCCACAAGACAGGCATGGGTCGAGCGCGCTCGCATTCGGCTGTCGCGAGGCTGCAGAGCGACCCGGCGGCGGGACTTGTCGTGATGGGCGTTTGCGGTGGCCTTGACGAAGGTTGCGAGCCCGGGGACGTGATTGTCGCCGAGGAGCTGTTCGACGGTGAGCTGTCCACGGAGGAGCGCCTTGTGTGCCCTTCGGCCGGGCCGCTGGCCGAAGCGCTCGAGCGTCGCGGCATCGCGGTGCGCAGGGGAGGGGTCGTGTCGGTGGCGCGTATCGCCCACGGGGAGAAGAGGGTGGAGCTGCGCGAACGCGGGGCGATTGCGGTTGACATGGAGTCGGCCTGGCTGGCGGCCGGCGCCAAGGGCCGGCCGTTTGCGGTCATCAGGGTGGTGGCGGACACTCCCTCACGCGAGGTCACGCGCCCGCTGTTGACGCTCGCGGGCGCGGGTCGAGCGGCGCTGTCGCTGCGGCGAGTCGCGGCAGCCTTTGAAGGCTTGGTGGGAGAGCATGGCGTCGTAAGGGTGCTTGCGGGTGGTTGAGAGCCGGTGTTGGGGTGGCGCGGTTCACGATCTATGCTGTGTTTTGGCTGAGGATCCCAACGACCGAGCGAGGGCATTTTGTCGGTTCCGATGAGACAGGGCGCACGCATGGGCTGGTACTTGATGCGCCAGCGCTTGGCCCGGCGCGAGAAGTTCCCTCTGATCGTCGAGCTGGAGCCACTGTTTCAATGCAACCTGGCTTGCGCGGGGTGCGGCAAGATTCAACACCCCGAGCACGTCCTGCGCAGGCGCATGTCGGTAGAGCAGGCGGTGGGGGCGATCGAGGAGAGCGGCGCCCCGATGGTCTCGATCGCCGGCGGCGAGCCTTTGATCCATCCGGAGATTCATCTGATCGCCGGCGAGCTGGTCAAGCGCAAGCGGTTCGTGTATCTGTGCACAAACGCGATCCTGCTGGAGCGTAAGCTGTCGGACTTCGAGCCGAGCCCTTACTTCGCTTGGGCGATCCACATGGATGGGCTGCGCGAGCGCCACGACGCTTCGGTGGAACGCGAGGGCGTATTTGACAAGGCCGTCTCGGCGATCAAGGCGGCCAAGGCGGCGGGCTTTCGGGTGACGACTAATACGACGTTCTTCACGCACGATTCGCCCAAGACGGTCCGCGAGGTGCTCGATTTCCTCAACGACGACCTCGAAGTCGACGAAATGATGATCTCGCCCGCCTACGCGTATGAGAAGGCGCCCGACCAGGAGCACTTCTTGGGAGTGAGGCAGACGCGCGAGCTGTTCGGCGAGGCGTTTGGGGATGGCAGACGCAAGCGGTGGCGCCTCAATCACAGCCCGCTGTTCCTGGACTTCTTGGAAGGAAAGGCCGAATTCGATTGCACCGCTTGGGGTATTCCGAGCTACTCGCTGTTCGGTTGGCAGCGCCCCTGCTACCTGATGTCCGACGGGTATGCGGCCACCTACAAGGAGTTGCTGGAGACGACCGACTGGAGCAAGTACGGCCGGGGCAAAGACCCGCGCTGCGAAAACTGCATGGCCCACTGCGGGTATGAGCCGACGGCCGTGTTGCGCACGACGCATTCGCTGCGCGAGTCGGTGCGGGCGCTGGTCAGTTGAGCGGAGGGCCCGCCGGTTTGGCCGGCGCTTCAGGCTCGGTCTGGGCATCCTGCTCGACCCGACCGCGACGGATGTCCTGCCAAGTCATCCCCTCGCGCAACAGGGCCGGCACGCCGAGGGCAAGCGCGGTGAGCAGCTCGATCGCCTGCAGGATGATCCCGTAGGCCACGGCCGGGCCGGCGCCGACGCCGTACGCGGAGAGGACGACCAGGCAGGCGGCCTGGAAGACGCCGACGTTGGAAGGTGTGGCGGGCACGACGGCGGTCACGTTCACCGCCAGCAGGATGGCGGCGGCTGTGACCGGTGTGGCCTTGGGGTCGAGGCCCAAAGCGAGCACGACCATGTAGCAGGAGCCCCACTGCAGGGCCCAGGCGAGCAGCTGAAAGCCGACGGCTGGGACGCCGTGGCGGGGGGTGGCGAACACGACCAGGCCGCGTTGCGCCGAGCGCAGCAGGCCGGT
Source organism: Solirubrobacteraceae bacterium (assembly GCA_049581225.1). Classification (GTDB taxonomy): domain Bacteria; phylum Actinomycetota; class Thermoleophilia; order Solirubrobacterales; family Solirubrobacteraceae; genus Palsa-744. The sequence continues at coordinate 14,272 of JBAURN010000039.1, read as the reverse complement.
GAAGGCGATCGCGCCCGCGCGGATGCGCAGGTTGCGCGAGCGCTGGGCGGCGCGCAGCAGGAAGGGCGCGCCGAACACGAACAAGGCGACGAACAAGGGCACGGCCAGGACCGCCTCCAGGGCCGAGGCCTGGCCGTGGAGCAGGGGGACACTCGCGAACGTGAGGGCTGCGAGGATGCCCAGGGCCATGAGGTTGATGAGAGTTTGGGAAAGTACGGTGCCCGCAACGATCGGGTAGGTGTGGGTCGCCCGGCCGGGTAGGCGGCGGGAGAGGACCACCACGCGGGTCGGCTCGCCGATTCTGCCGGGTAGCACCGCGGATGCAAGCACGCCGATCATCGTTGCTCGCGCCACGGGGCCAAGCGATATCGGAATGTCGGGCAGCGCGGCGCTCAGGACCGCGCGCCAGGAGAGGGCGCGGAAGAAGAGCGAGAGCATCATCAGGGCAAACGCCGCCACGATCCAGCCGGGGCTGGCCGAGACCAAGGCTTTGGCGACATGGGGCAGGTTGAGGCGGCTCAGGGCGAACGCGAGCAGCGTCGCTGTGAGGAGGCCCACGACCACGAGCAGGATACGCCGGGCGTTGCGGTGTTTGCTTGTGCTGGCCCCCATGCGACGGGGTCTATCAAAGCCAGACCCGCACCGGATCGGTCGCGCGATGTCGTTTGGCCCGTCGGGGACTGGGCGAGGCGGCTTTGGCCATCCGCTCAACGTTCCCGCCGGAGGGTTCCAGCTCCGCTTTTGCCGAGGTCGAGGCTGCCGTCAGAGCCAACCTGAAGACCATCCAGGTCGAGACGGACCGGAGAGTGGGGATGGTCCCAAATGCTCGACCGGGACATTATTTTGCGTTATGCGTGTGATCCAAACAACTGGTGTCACCGCAACAGAAACATTCGGTGACCACATCCTGAATGGTAAATGAACCGTGTGGGTAGTATCGACAAATGGACTGTCTCTGAGGTGTGCTCGGCCCGACTTTCATATCGACAGATTGGCCGATCGGGATGTGGAGTAGGTGCCAAGTCCGTCCAACTGGTTGACGAGAATCCATGACGTCTCACTAGATTGGGGAATTGTTATGACACAGGAGCAAGACATTGCGATCTCACTGTCTCCGGCGCAGATCGAGCAGGTGATCCGTTCTGCCGGCCATACCAGCAACGGTACGATTTCAACGCTGTTGGTGGCGGCGCTCGACAATGCTCACGCGGCTACGAACGGAGACCGGCGGTACGGTGCGCTGCACGACGCAACCCAGCTGGCGTTGAGCAGCGCGCTGGCCGACCCGCAGCTTTCGCATTCACTGCTACGTGGACTCGCGATCCTCTCTTGCTTCGGGCCGGAAAGGCCGTGGCGAGCGATCATCGATCTCGCCAAAGAGCTGGAGATGTCGCCTTCCACGACCCACCGCTACGTCAAGACCCTGCGAGCGGTCGGCTTGCTCGAGCAGAACCCGACCACGCGTGAATACCGGCCGGTCGCGGTCTGAGGCGCCTGCTCAGCTGCCGGTGTAGGTGGCGTGACCTGGGCCTCGCTCCAAAAACGAGCTTACGGCGGCCTTTAGGTCTTCCGTGGAGAACAGGTCGCCGGCCAAGCGCGGCACCTGCTCGTCGGCGCCTCGGGCGCCTCCCTGATCCAAGCACGCTCGCACGATTGCCTTGGTGGCGGCATGGGCGCGCGTCGGCCCACAGGCGAGCTTGTGCGCGAACCGGTGCGCGGCCTGATCGAAGCCGTCGTCGGGCAGGACCCTGTTGACGACGTTCCAGCGCTCCAGGGTGGCCGCGTCGTAGAGCTCGCCGGTCATGACGAGCTCGCGCGCTCGGGCGGGACCCGCGCGCTCGGCGAGGCGTTGGGTGCCGCCCATCGCGGGTGTGAGGCCCACGACCGTCTCTACCAGCCCAAAGCGTGCCGACTCGGCCGCCAGCAGCAGATCGCACCCCAAGGACAGCTCGAAAGCCGCCGTCAGGCACAGGGCGTGGGCGGCGAACACGGTCGGCAACGGCAGGCTCTCGACGCGGTGCACCAAGTCGAGCAAATCGACCCACATCCTGGCGGCCCGCTCGGGGGGGAGACCGTCGAAGACGTGTACGTCGACGCCGCCGCTGACGGCTCGGCCCTCGGCTCTGATCAGGAGGCCGCGAGGGGGCTCGGCCACCAACCGATCGACGGCTTCGGAGAGCTCGCCCATCAAAGCTTGGTCGAACAGGTTCAGGGGCGGGCTGTCGATGCTGAGGACGGTCAAGGGTCCGTCCTGCTCAAGATCTATCAGGCTCATCGTCTGGGCTCCATGCCTGGGGGAGCCTAACGCAGTCACCCCAAGCGGGGCACGCCAGCGACTGTCTCTGACTCGATTCGCCAATAGGGCCCAGTCGATATGGGCGGATAGCGAGCGCTGAGGTTGGCGCTTGGGTTCGTCTTGACTGCCCGTGGGGCCGTCTTCATGGAGGATTCGGCTGTACGGTCGATTTGGGCGGGATTATGGAGTATTGTCCGCAGCCGGGATTGGTCCGTCAGATGGAAGAAGACGGGGGTGGGTGGCATCGAAATCGGAGACGTGCCGCAACGTGGTGAGTCTGCTTTCGCGGTTGAACCCGACTTGCGAGCAATACTGAACGACATGGCCGGAGCACCCTGCTGATGTTGCAACTCGAGGATGTCGTCAAGCACTATCGGGTCGGCGACGGTGAGATCGTCAGAGCGGTCGACGGCATCAGCCTGTCGGTCGGCGAGGGCGAGCTTGTTGCTCTGTACGGACCCAGCGGCTCGGGCAAGACGACGCTCCTCATGCTGATCGCGGGACTCCTGGTTCCCGACCGTGGCAGCGTGATCGTCAACGGACGCGAGGTGTCGAGTTTGTTAGAGCGCGATCGAGCTCACTACAGGCGCTCGGAGCTCGGCTTCATTCGCCAGTCGCTCGATCTGATTCCGGGGGTCAGGGCCGACGACAACGCGGCCCTGAAGTTGTTTGCGACATCGGGACGACGAGAGGCCCAGCGCAACGTGGCGCCGTTGCTGGAGCGCCTCGGACTGAACGGTCGAGCCAGGCAGCGAGCCGAGCAGCTCTCCATGGGAGAGCGCCAGCGAGTCATGATCGCCCGCGCGCTCTCGACCGAACCAGGGCTCGTGCTGGCGGACGAGCCCACGGGCAGCCTCGACACCGATCGTGGGCGGGAGGTGCTGACGTTGCTGGCGGAGGTCTGTCACGAACGCCAGGTGGGGGTGCTGCTGGTCACGCACGACCCGCGCGCCGCGGCTTTCGCCGACCATGTGCACGCGTTGCGCGACGGCCAGCTCGTGGAGTACGAGCCCGACCGCGACTATGCGCCCTTTCATGCGAAATGAACGGCTCGGAGATCCTGTTCGGCCGGTGATCCGGTCCCATCGTCTGGAGGGGCGGTTCGGCGCTCCCACATCTGAGAGTCGATGAGACCGTCCACGATCTTTTATCTCTACCGGGTGCGCTTGCGTGCCCGCCTCGTGCAGGAGCTGCTGGCCGTCGCGGGCATCGCGGTCGGGGTGGCGCTTCTGTTCGCATCGCAGGTCGCCAATACAAGCCTCGCCGGCTCGGTGACGCACCTGACGGACGGGCTTGTCGGGAAGGCCCGGCTACAGGTCGAGGCACGCGATCCTCAAGGCTTCCCAGAACGGATGCTTTCCGCGATCGAGCGGCTGCCCGGTGTGACCGCGGCCGCTCCGGTACTACAGCGCAGCGTAAACGTAGTAGGTCCCACCGGCCGCTCGTCGGTGGACCTGATCGGCTTGAGTCCAGGCTTCGCAAGTTTGCAGAGTCAGGTGCTGTCGCACGTGAGCGCCGCCCAGCTTTCGAGGCAGGAGGGATTGGCGCTGCCGGCGCCGGTCGCCAAAGAGATCGGTGCAGGTCCGTTGCAGACCGTACAGCTTCAGTCGGGCGACACAAGCACAAAGACGCTTGCGGCGGTGATTCTTCAAGCCGGCGATGTCGGCGAACTGGTTGACAGCCCCGTGGTGATCGCCCCGCTTGGTCTGGCACAGGACTTGACTGGTATGCGGGGGAACGTCAATCGCGTGCTCATCGAGCCACGTTCTGGTCGGGATCGGGAAGTCAAGGCGGCACTCGAGCGTATGGCAGGCGGGAGACTCAATGTATTGCCTGCGAACTTTGAGGCAACGGTTTTTGATCAGGCTGAGGGACCGACCGCCCAATCGACCCAAATGTTCTCAGCGCTAAGTGCTCTGGTTGGGTTTCTCTTTGCTTTTAACGCGATGCTTCTTACCGTTCCTCAGCGTCGTAGCCTGATCGCCGATCTGCGTCTCGACGGGTATACGCCTCTTGAGATTGTCGAGGTGATGTTGTTCGATGTGCTCGTCCTGGGAATGGTTGGGGTGCTGAGCGGTCTCGCGTTGGGCGATCTACTATCCAGGAGTCTGTTGGAGGCGGAACCGGGCTACCTGGCACTGGCCTTTCCCGTAGGCGCATTGCACATCGTGAGTTGGCAGAGCGTGATCATTGCGGCGGCCGGCGGCATTTTGGCGGCGGTGGTGGGAGTTATGATCCCGCTTCGGGACGAGATATTCGGTCATCATACGCTCGGCTCGCGAATCTCCAGGACGCCCAAGCGTACGGGGCGAACGATGGTGCTGATCGCGGGTATCGCCTGCGTGGGCCTAACCACGGCTACGGTGATTCACGGTATGCCCTCTGTGGGGGTCGCGATCATCTCGTTCACCAGCTTGATGGTCGCTCTTCTGTTGATCATGCCGACTGCCTTTACCGGGGCCGTGTGGTTGATTGAGCGGCTTCAAAGGCCAACCAGAGGCGTGGCACCTCGGATCGCACTGATCGAGCTGATGTCGAGTACCACTCGCTCTCGGTCACTTGCCATCGCGGCAACAGGTGCCGTTGCGGTGTTTGGGAGTGTCGCCATCGAGGGTGCCCAAAGCAACTTGAGCGCAGGCCTGCATCGTGCCGCCGTCGATTTGAGTCGAGGTACGACCCTATGGGTATCGCCGGCCGGAGGCGCAACAACGATGGCCACAGTCCCTTTCGAAAACAAATACGAGAAAAGACTTGAAGCCCTTCAACAGGTGAGTCGCGTCGGCGTATACCGTGGTGGCTTTCTGGACGTTGGCGATCGACGTGTTCTCGTGGTTGCTCCACCAAGGAGCGATGCGTTGCGTTTCCCTGAAGATCAGCTGATTTCTGGTGAGCCAATGCAGGCAAGATCGAGGCTTGACGCCGGTGGATGGGTTGCTATTTCTCAGGCGTTGGCACGCGAACTGGGACTCAAAATCGGAGACGCTTTTGTGCTGGCTTCCCCGAGACCGGCCAGACTTCGACTTGCTGGGACAATCACAAATCTGGGTTGGTCGCCTGGGGCGATCGTGATGAATCCCGGCGACTACGCAACGGCATGGGGGAGTCGGGATCTGAGTGCCTACCAGATCATCCTCAAGTCGGGCGTGTCGACCGCTCAAGGGTTCGCCGCGGTGAGGTCTGTGCTTGGGCCAACCAGCAGCCTTACGGTCCAGACGGCAGCTCGACACGAACAGAATGACCTTGGTGCCCAGCGACAGGGACTTGCGCGACTAACACAGATCGCCGTGCTCGTCCTTGTGGCCGCGGCACTGGCAATGGCCGCCGCCATGGGTGCAATGATCTGGCAACGTAGGCCAAGACTCGCCGGCATGAAGGTGGACGGCTTTGATCAAGGAGAGCTGTGGCGAGCGCTCCTTTGGGAGACGACGCTATTGATGGGGGCCGGATGTTCGATCGGAGCAGCCTTCGGCTTGTATGGCCAACTGGTGCTCAGTCATGCCCTTGTCAGCGTGACCGGTTTCCCGGTGGTTTATTCGATTGCCATCCCTATCGCGATCGTCAGCCTCGCGATCGTTTCGCTCATCGCGCTTGCGATGGTCGCGTTGCCGGGCTATCTGGCAGCACGAGTTAAACCGGCGTTGCAAGATTAAGCATCAAAACGCGGTCCTTCTTGAGTTGGCATGTCTGGGGAGGCCTATGACACAACCTGCAGTGCAATAAGCCAAGCCCGGGCTCTAGGCGTGGCGATGACAAGAGAGTTGGTTTGGGGCCTACACCACGTCTTACGGGAGGTCGAAAGATGGCGGAGACTTGCAGCGAAGATTCCTGACGCCACTATCCGCGAGGATGCACTTGTGGCGCTCTCGCAAAAGCGTCCAAATACCGATGGAGCGGCGTTGTTTTGGGTCATTACGACACACCGTTGCCCAGGGTTGCTGAGATTGCTCGTCGCCTACGAGATCATGGCGGATTTTCTCGACAGCACAATCGAGCGGGGAGCCCACGCCGGCATCGCGAATGGTCGACAACTTCATCGCGCTCTTGTGGAGGCGGTTGATACGACCCAACCACTGTCGGACTATTTTCAATTTCACCCATGGCGAGACGACGGTGGATATCTACCTAAACTGGTGCGGGCTTGCCGCTACGGATGTACCATGCTTCCTTCCTATCAAAGCGTTCGGCCGCTACTGATACGCGCTGCGGCACTTGCGCAAGTACAAGGGCTCAATCACGAGCTTGACTTGGCCTTACGGGAAGCAATACTGAAGGTGTGGGTGGAGTGTCAACGTGACGCAACCGGTGAGATTGAGTGGTATGAGGCTGCGGGTGCCGCCAGCGCTTGGCTGACAGTGTTTGCGTTGATGGCCATCGCTGCAGAGCCGGTTTCTCCGGTCGATTATGTGGCGGAGGTTTATTCGGCGTACTTTCCGTGGTTTTCGCTAACCGCGACGCTGCTCGACAGCTACGGAGATCTGGCCGAAGATCGAGCCAATGGAGAGAACAGTTACATCGCGCATTATGGATCTTTGGAGAGTGCTGTTGAGCGCATGGAGAGCGTGCTGAGACGGGCGGTCGTCGAGGTTGGCTTACTTCGTCAGGGCGCTCGCCACTCGGTGATACTCGCGGCCATGGTGGCCATGTACCTTTCCAAGGACAGTGTGATGACCGCCGATATGAGGCCAAGCAGTCGACAATTGCTCCGCTCAGCCGGTCCGCTGGCCACGCTGCTGGTGCCAGTGCTACGCGCCTGGCGCGTGGTCTACTTATTGAAGGGAGCTTGAGTCGGTGCAGCGGCTTTGGCGTGCAGATGCCAATCGAGCGGTCAAGCGTTGTTCTATGGGTTGCGGGTGCTGGGGTTGCGAGGCTTGGCCTCGGGCAATCGTTCCAGCCCGTCGTCGGGGATCGGCTCCCAGGGCGCGGCATAGTTCACGAACGAGCGCCAGGCGGGTCTCACGCCTGGATCGCCGTCGAAGGCTCCCATCCGAACGCTGACATAGGTGGGGTTCTCGGGACTGCGACTGAACAGGTGGGCTCCGCACTCCCCGCAAAAACACTTCTCGTGCCCCCCGTCAGGGTGGCGCCAGCACTTCAAAAAGTCTTCTCCTTGGAGCACGCGCAGCGTGTGCGCATCGAGCCTCGCCTGCGCGGAGGCGGCGGTGCCAGTGCGCCGCTGGCAACGCGTGCAATGGCAGTAGCCGGCGTCGGTCACCGGCTCGGTGATCTCGAAGCGGATGGCGCCGCACAGACAGCCTCCCGTATGCGAGGGAGCGCTCATCGTGTCTGCGAAGGGTCCATGGAGGTTTTCACGGGACCGGGCTCCATCCTTTTAAGGCTCCATTTGCAGGACCTTTGCGAAGCGGCTGAAGGGACTCGAACCCTCGACCTTCTGCATGGCAAGATTACCGGAGGTTATCAGAACCCCATTATATATGGGCTTTTGAGTGCCCTGGGTCTGGTTAGAAGGGATGATATAGGGCTGTTTTGGGACAAAGTTTGGGACAAAGTTCTGTCCGCCAAAGCGGTATCTTTGGGCTGTGGCTCGTCTCGCTCAAAGCTATGTCGGCGGCAACATCTATCTGCGTCGTGGGCGGCGGGTGGCGACTTGGTATATACGCTGGCGCGATGGCAACGGCGAGCATCGCAGGGCGCTCGGACCCGATTGGACCGAGAAAGGCAAGCCGCCGGCGGGTCACTTCCGCAAGCGCGAGGCTGAGCAGGCACTCCAAGAGCTTTTGGTCAAGGCTCGCGCTGGCGAGGCTAGCCGTGTACGCACCGGCGTGACTTTCGAGGAGGCTGCCGAGGACTGGATGCGTCACGGCGAAATTGAGCGTGGCCTAAAGCCAACCACGATTATCGACTACCGGTCAGCGCTCCGCGCTCACTTGCTCCCGACGTTCGGGACGATGCGACTCGAGGACGTGACGGCACGGGTCATCGAAGAACGCCGGGCGCGGTGGCTAGCCTCGGGTGTATCCAGACGCAGTGCCAACAAGCAGCTCGCGATTATGTACGGGATCTTTGAGCGGGCGCGCAAGACACACGGCCTGATATCTAACCCCGCCACAGATGTGGACAAGTTGCGCGACGGCTATGACTCGACTCGTTTTGATTTCTACACGCCGGAGGAGGTAGCCGCGCTCGTCCGACACGCAGCCAACGAACAGGATGCTGCGATCTATCTCACGGCGGCCTTCACGGGTCTACGACGCGGCGAGTTGGTGGCGCTGCGTTGGCGCGACATCGACTTCGCGGGCTCCGCGATCCGGGTGTGGGGAAGTTACGCCAAGGGCGCTCTGACCAAGCCCAAGTCCGGGAAGGCACGCGTTGTCCCGATGGTCCCGGATGTTGCAGCTTCGCTCGCCCGACTGGGGCAGCGCGAGATGCTAACCGGCGAGGATGATCTGGTGTTCATTGGGCGCGCAGGCAGCTACTTGGATGCCTCTGCCTTGCGGCGTCGCTATGTGAACACCCAGAAGGCCGCCGGACTGCGCCCGCTGCGCTTCCATGATCTACGTCATACCTTCGGATCGCTTGCTATCAACCGTGCTTCAATTGTGCAGGTTCAAGCGTGGATGGGACACGCAGACGTCGACACGACAAGCCGCTACCTCCATCACAAGTCACGTGCCGACGACGCGGACCTGCTCGCGGGTGCGTTGAAGATCGACTCAGGGTCAGGGTTGCGAGTAATCCAGGATTCATCCTTTCCCCACCGCATCCCGGACTCAAATGATCATCAGGACACAACGGGTGCGTCAGTTTGAGGATAGGCAGCGCTGACATCAGCCGCGAATAGGCCTGCACTTCGCTGACCTTCTCCTCAGCATAACTTCCACCGATCAAATTGCTGCAGTTCTCCCCTCGGTTGGGGAGCGCGATGTGTGGATTGGGGCCGGGACTGCGTCCCGGATTGGGAATCCGCTGGAGCGGATAGAACCGCCAGGCCTGACGGCCTGGTTCGGTTTTTGACCGTCGCGGCCCGCGAAGGCTTATTGAAGAAATGAAGTTTACGGGGTGGGCCACGACGGTCAAAAACCTCCCAGACCTTGCTCGCGTAGGGAAGAAACGGGGTTTGGTGTAGGCAGCGAACGCCACAGCACTCAATGGTCGTGGTTCCTGTCAGGAGGTCGCCTAAGGCACCGTATAGACCTCGACGCTGCGGATCTCCGCAATCGTGTTCGGCGGGACCAAACAGCAGCACCAAGGGGCTACGATACCGGCGTGATCGCGAGTCCGTGAACGTGGTCGAGCTACGGAGCGTCCGTAACTTTCGCTTTGATCCTGTCCCATTTGCTCCGGTTCGCCGGATTAAGCCAGTGAAGGAGCTTGTAAGCGAAAACGGAGGTAAGTCTGATGCGAATCCACGGAGACACCCAGATCGTCGCGTCTGCGGCGATACCCAGCGCACAAGTCGGTCCGATGGATCCAATAGCCCAGCAGAACCTCGTACTGCGACCGAGACTCACTGATCCACTCCTACGACCCGAGCAGGCAGCCCAACTGCTCTCCGTCAAGACCAGCTGGGTGTACGACGCTGTACGCACCGGTCGCCTCCCATGCCTACGGGTCGGCCGACACATACGCTTCACCCAAGCAATGCTCGAAAACTGGCTCGCCGAGCAATGACGCGCGCGCGGTAATCCCGTCTCGGGGTGGCGACGCCATTGTCCAAGAACGTCAAATCCGACTCGGAGTTCCTTGAACGTGGCTGAGCTACGAAGTGCTCCAGGTACTCCGCGGCGTGGCTACCGGGACGGAACCAGGTCAGCTAAGGGTGCGTAGTCGGCGAGTCCCCGGCCTCGTCAGCAGGTTCAGGCGCGGTCGCGCTCTCTATCAGGCGGACATCATGGCCGTGGGACACGGCGTTTCGCTTCAATGGTCCATCGAGCGTCCATAGTTGGGCATCCAAGTCTTGAGCGATCGCGAGGTACGCGGCGTCGTATGCCGATCGACGTTCCAGCGCTGTGGCGATCCGAACAACCGCTGGCGCATCTTGGAGTGGGTGGTAGGTGATCGGTAGCTCGTCGATGATTGTCCATGCCTCGTCCAGGGCGTCATCGCTGAGGACGCCGCTGGCAAGCTTCTTCGTAAAGGCGTTGGCGATCTCGTAGCGGGCGAGAATCGGTGCGTGCAACGAGACCTCGTTGGCAGCCCAGTCCTTCAGCAGTTGCTCTATGGCGTCTGCGGTCGGCTCGTTAGTGACGAAGGCGACAAGTGCGTTGGCGTCGATGACGACGCTCACCGGCGCTCGAAGCGCTCGGCGAGCTCGTCGCGTCCGTCGCGTACGAGGAGCACCGCCTCATCCGTCGCGGGCAGCGTCGATCGCAACCTTGCTGCGCGGTCCAGCGTGCGTTCTAGATCGGCGATGTCGACGGGCGAGGCGGATAGGTGCTCGGCGAGCAGCCCATCGGCCGTGGCGTCGACGTCCAAATGCCGACGCTTAGCCTCCTTGCGTAGCAGCTCGTAGGTCCGAGTCCCAAGATGGATGGTGTGGTCGATGGTGGCCATGACGACATTCTACGACCGAGTCGGATCCTCGTACTACAGCGAGCAACACCTGCACCAGTTTTGGGACAAAGTTTTGGGACAAAGTTTGTGCGCGACGATCTTCTCCCAAAGAAAAACCCCGCATTTGCGGGGCTTTTGCGAAGCGGCTGAAGGGGCTCGAACCCTCGACCTTCTGCATGGCAAGCAGACGCTCTAGCCAACTGAGCTACAGCCGCGCGGCGGCTAACTATAGACCAGGATTGGGCGGGCCGGCAACGGGATCTGGTCAGCTGGGAGCGTGATCGCGTCGGTTGGACTACAGCCTGGGCGCTTCGTGCAGCGCGGAGCTGGCGGGTATCAGCTCGCTTGTGACCAGGCCCCGATCGCGGGTTAGCTCGTCGACGATCGGGAACAGCTCAGCGATACGCTCAGGCGTGTCGATTGTCTCGGTCACCACCGGGACGTGGCGGCGGAGTGCAAGCAAGCGGTCGCCGCGGGGTGCGTGATCGCCGTGGAAGCCCCACACGCCTCGCATGGACGTCGCGCCGGCCGCGCCGGCCAGGCGCAGACGCCTGATCAGCTCGAGGTAGGCCGATCTGTTCTCGTGGCGCGCGGCCTCTGAGACGATTATCGTGAGCTTCTGCTCCAGCTTGCCCCGGTCGGCCGGCACCACGTGATCCTCGGGGTGGCGCAACAGAGCTCCATCGCGCTTGCAAACCCGCACCAGCTCGATTGTGAACAGGGGCTTCGCCAGCAGCTCACGCAGATGGCCGAGCGCGAGCGCCACGCGCTCGGCCTCTCCGACTGCGATCACCATCAAGGGCACCTCCGCGTTGCGGGCGAAGAAGCGGGCGCGCCTGCGTTGACCCTCCATCGTCCCATCGACCCCGAGCAGAACGGTCGCGCCGGCCACGCCTTGGTCGTGGAGCATCTGGCACAAGGCCACGAACGCGGGTGTGCCGTTCGCGCGCTCATGCCGTCCCAGATATACGGTCAGCTTCACCGCTTGCCCTGGCTTCGCCCCGAGATTCGCATCGGGGACCCCGTGGTCCGCGGCGGTCCCCCCGAGATCCGTCGCGACCGCGTCTATCCCGACCATGCGGGCTCGCTCCAGCGAGATCAGCCCTTCGTAGCCGATCGTCGCGATCTCCTCGGCCAGCCCGTCGATGCGCTCCGCGGTGTCGATCGCGACCGATACAAGCGGCAGATCTTCGGAGAGCGTCAGCAGACGGTCACTGCGTCTGCGGTGCTTGGCCCCGAACCCTTGCACGCCGCGCAACAACACGCTCGCGCGAATCTCGCGACGAGTGTGAATATCGAGCAGCTCATCGGCCAGCAGACGTCCCCGCACACGGCTGCGCTCGCCGAAATAGGTGGTCAGCTTCAACGCGTCCTCCATCACAACACCCCGCCAAGCCACTTGCCCAACAATGCGGCCCCCAAGCCCACGAGCAGGCTCACGATCACATTGAGCGCCGCCCCGCGCGATTGCCCGTCCTCGCCGAGTCGGTGTGTCTCGAGCATCCACGTCGAGAACGTCGTATAGGAGCCGATCGTCGCCGTCCCCGCAAGCACCAGCGCTTCGCCTGAGAGGGCGAAGCCGGTGAGCAGACCCAACACGAGTGCGCCGCTTGCGTTGACGGCGAGTGTCCCCACTGGAAAGCTCCAAGAGCCGCGCGAGGAGACCGCGTCATCGAGCAGGAACCTCGCGATCGACCCGATCCCGCCCAACAGCGCCACGCCGATCCACGCCTCAGCGCTCATGGACTGCTCCTCGCCCGGGAGCGCTCACGAGAGCTTCGTTCATACAAGTAATGGCGAGCCGTGCGCCGTGCGTCACGCGATCGTCCTTACGCGGCGCACCGCGGCCGATGAGGCGAATACGGCCAGGTAGCCGCCGACCACGCTTGCCGCAAGATATCCAGCCGCTAGGCCGATGTGGTGCTCATCGACCATGCGCAACAACTCGATCTGCACTGTCGAGAAGGTCGTCAAAGCCCCACACAGACCGGTGCCTAGCAGCGGCCGGCCCAGCGTGGAGACTGGCAGACGCTCCTGCAGGCGCGTCACGAAATAGCCAATCATCAACGCGCCCGCCATGTTGGCCGCGAACGTGGCCCACGGCCAGCTGCCGGCGGTAACCGGCAGGGCCTGGACGAGGCCGACGCGCGCCACCGCTCCCAATGCGCCTCCACAAGCGATCGCAAGCAACTCAGGACGATCGATTCCCGGATCCGACGCGCCCTTGCGTCTCCGCGCAGTTGTGGCTATCTGCTCCTGCTCCGGTGTCATCGACCGCGGCTGCACGCCTGCACCTTAAGACCTCATCCCGACACGGGCCGCGGGCTGGGCGGCTTGAGTTCGGGCGTGCGGAGTAGCGGTATGGGCCTCAAGGCCCGCAAGCCACGTAGCGCCCGGCGTCGCCGCGCACCAGCAGCCCCTTCAGCTCAAGTTCGGCAAGCGCCAAGGCAAGCTCCCCTGGCTCGGCTGGGCCTTCGGTCAGCCTGGCCACGGTGTCCTTGCCGCGCCCCACATCGGCGAGCACTCGTGCAAGTCGGGGCTCCAGAGCGGTCGGCGCGCTCGCTTGCTCGCTGGGCTCATCTCCCACCCGCATCCCGTCCACGCCGTACAGCGCGTCGAGCGCGTCCTGGGCGTTGCGCACAAGTCGCGCCCCGTTCATCAACAGCTCATTGGCGCCCTTGGAAGCCGGCGAGGTCACTCGCCCGGGCACCGCCGCCACGTGCGCGCCCCGTGTCCAAGCGACGCGTGCGGACGCCATCTCGCGAGGATGCTCTCCGGCCTCGACCACAATCGTCAACTCCCCAAGCAGCGCCAGCGTTCGATCGGCCGCGGGCCTCCACCAACTCCGTTCGCGAGGCTGGCCCGATAGGGCCTGCTCGGAGATCGCACAGCCTGCTTTGACCACGCGGCGATAGACCGGCTCACAGCACACCGGCGAGCAGCGATCCAGGCTTCCCGTCATCACAGCGAGCGGCATGGCGCCGGCTTCAAGTACGCCTGCCTGCACCGAGCCGGCAATGCCTTCGCCCATACCGCTCGCCACGGTCAACCCGCACGAAGCAAGTCCCCGCGCGAGCTCTCGCGCCAGCTGCATCCCGTAGTCGGTCGCCCTTCGCGTGCCCACGACCGCCACCACCTTCCGCGCCAGCACGTCGTGCAACCGATCGAGCCCCCCTCGCACACCAAGCGTGGTCGGGGCAAGCGCATCGCCTCGCAGACACGCCGGATAGCTCGCGTGGTGTCTGCAGATCCGCTCGACGTCAGGCTCGGCCCGCTCCTCGCCGCGGACCCACGCCCTGTGGGTCTCGTGCAACTCCTCGCGCCGCCGGCCACCGACCGCGTCGATCAGGTGGCTGTCTGAGAGTTCCAGAAGACTCCACAGACGTGTCAGCTCCCGCGCACTGAAATCCAACCGCATACCCAATTTCTCGAGCAGCCACGCACGCCGCTCGCACTGTGCGCAGA
>JBAURN010000038.1:0-22432 GCA_049581225.1 Solirubrobacteraceae bacterium | reverse complement strand
GAGCAACGCCGGGTGCAGGGCGAACTCCGGCGCCAAATCGCGCCGCTCAGGCGGAAGGGCCACCTCCGCAAACAGCTCGCCGCCGGCTCGCCACGCGGCCCGCACGCACTGGAACGCGGGGCCATAGCTCAGGCCGTGCTCGGCGAAACGCTCGTAGAGATCCTCCACGTCCAGCGGCTCGGCTCCGGGCGGCGGCCACTCTCCGGCGAGCGTGTCCTCCCCAGAGGGCACACCTGTGTCCGATGCGCCAGACGGCGCCACCGAGCCCGTCGCGTGGCGTGTCCAGCCCTCCTCGTCAGGGGAGTCCATGTCTGCGGCGGACCGCTCGGGCCGGGAGTAGATGCTCACCGCACGCCGCCCGCCCGCGTCGGGCTCACCAACGCTCACCTGCAACTGGACGCCCGCCTCCTCCTCTATCCGCAGCGGCGCCTCGAGCAGGAGCTCCCGCAGAGAGGCACAACCGACATCGCCGCCCGCGTGCAAAGCCAGCTCGGCCAAAGCGGCGCCCGGCAGCAGCACGGTGTCCATCACGACGTGCTCGGCAAGCCAGGGATGCGAGCTGAGCGATAGGCGACCGGTGAGCAGGCGCCCACCGCCATCGGCCAAGCCGAGGGCGGCCCCCAGCAGCGGATGCTCGCTCGGGCGCTGTCCAAGCGAGGCGAGACCGACCTCGCCAGGACCTTCTCTCTCCAACCAGAAGCGCCGACGCTGGAAGGCATAAGTGGGCAGCGCCACCGCTCGCCCGCCCGCGGTCCTGGTCACCGCTTGCCAATCCACCCCCACGCCGCGTGTCCAGACCTGAGCCAGGCCGTTGAGCAACGTCTCGGCTTCCGGTCGTCCCGTCCGCCCGAGCGCCACCACGATGCTCTCCTGCGCCGGCAGGCCCTCACGGGCCATGGCGCTGAGCACGCCATCGGGCCCAAGCTCGACGAATCGGGTTGCGCCCATCGTCGAAACACGGCGCAAGCAGTCCGCGAAGCGCACCGTCTCGCGCACGTGGCGCACCCAGTACTCGGGGTCGGAAAGCTCGTCGCCGGCGATGTCGCCCGTCACATTCGAAGCGATCGGGATACGCGCCCGCGAGAAGGACAGCCCGTGAGCCACGCGAGCAAACTCGGCGAGCATCCCATCCATGTGAGGCGAGTGAAACGCGTGGCTCACCCTCAGCCTGCTTGTCTTGCGCCCGCGCTCCCGCCACATGGCCGCCAGCCGCGACACCGCTTGCTCATCGCCCGAGAGCACCACCGCCGCGGGCGCATTCACCGCCGCCAGCGCCACCTGCCCGTCAACCTCGTCGATCGAGCCGAGCGCCTCTTCCTCGGACGCCTGCACGGCCACCATCGCGCCCCCGTCAGGCATCGAGTCCATCAGTCGTCCACGAGCCACGACCAGCGTGCACGCGTCAGGCAGCGACATCACTCCCGCCAGGTGGGCCGCCACAAGCTCGCCCACCGAATGCCCCAGCAGCAAATCCGGTTTGACGCCCCAACTCTCCAGTGCCCTGAACAGCGCGACCTCGAACGCGAACAGCGCCGGCTGAGCGAACAGCGTCCGGTCGAGCGCCTCCAGGGTCGAGCCGCCCTCACTTCCACGCGCTCGGTCTCGTTCAGGCGCGCCGAGCATCAACTCGAGCAGCGAGCCCTCTCCGAGCCGGAGATCCAGCGACTCGCACACCTGCTCGAGCGCTTCGCGAAAGGCGGGAAACGTGTCATACAGCTCCCGTCCCATGCCGAGCCGTTGAGCGCCCTGCCCGCTGAACAGGAAGCAGAGCTTGCCGGCGTCACCGGTCACAGCGCTTGCAAGGGTCGGATGATCCGCTCCAGCCGCGAGCGCGCCAACACCTTCGAGCAGCGCTTCGCGCCGGGCGCCGACCACAACCGCGCGCCATTCGAGTGCGGGCCGCATGGCGAGCGAGAAACCAACATCGGCCGGCGAGCACAGCGGATCGCCTTCGACACGCTCGAGCAAGCGTTGAGCTTGCGCGTGCAGAGCCGGCTCGCTCCTGGCCGAGACGATCCAAGGAACGGGGACGGCGTGCTCCCCGGCAGCCCACGGTTCACGAGCGTCGCGGTCCTCGCCGGTGGGCGTTTCCTCCTTTACCGACGCATCCTCGCCAACAGCCCGACCGTCGACATCACACGGATGCTCGTGGCGGCTGACATCGTCGGCCCCGGCCTGCTCGAGGATCACGTGCGCGTTGGTGCCGCTCAAACCAAACGAAGACACCGCCGCGCGGCGCGGGCGCCCGGTGTCCGGCCATGAGACCTGCTCTCTCAGCAACGACACCGCACCCGTCGACCAGTCGACTTGCCGGGAGGGCTCGTCGACGTGGAGCGTCTTGGGGGCAACCCCATAACGCATCGCCAGGATCATCTTGATGACGCCCCCCACCCCGGCGGCGGCCTGGGTGTGACCGATGTTCGACTTCACCGAGCCCAACAACAGTGGGCGCTCCTCTGGGCGGTCCTGTCCGTAGGTGGCCAGCAGCGCTTGAGCCTCGATCGGGTCGCCGAGTGGCGTTCCGGTTCCGTGCGCCTCGACCACATCCACGTCGCCGGCGCCGAGCCCGGCGTTTGCGATCGCCTGGCGAATCACCCGCTGCTGGGAGGGTCCATTGGGAGCCGTCAAGCCGTTGCTCGACCCGTCCTGGTTCACAGCGCTGCCGCGGACGACCCCGAGAATGCGGTGGCCGAGACGTTGCGCCCTCGACAGCGGCTCGAGCGCGACCACACCGATGCCCTCAGCCCAACCGGTTCCGTCGGCGTTCTCGGCGAAAGACTTGCAGCGTCCGTCAGGCGCAAGCCCCCGTTGACGAGAGAATTCGACAAAGACACCGGGCGTGGAGAGCACCGTCACACCCCCTGCGAGCGCAAGCGAGCACTCACCGTCGCGCAGCGAGCGACAGGCGAGATGAAGCGCGACGAGCGAGGAGGAGCAGGCTGTGTCAAGCGTAACCGCCGGACCCTCCAGCCCCAGCGCGTACGCCACCCGCCCGGAGGCGATGCTCCCGGCGCTGCCCATCCCCATGTAGGCCTCCAGGTCCTCGGGCACCGCGCCCTGCAAGCGCGTGCCGTATTCGTGGTACATCACGCCGCTGAACACGCCGGTCTGGCTCCCGCGCAGCGTCAGCGGGTCGATGCCTCCGTATTCGAGCGCCTCCCAGCAGGCTTCGAGCAGCAGGCGCTGTTGCGGGTCCATCGCGAGCGCCTCGCGGGGACTGATATCAAAGAAAGCCGGATCGAAGTCCAGCGCGTCCAGCAGGAAGCCCCCCTCACACGTGTAGCTTGTGCCCGCGTGATCGGGATCGGGGTCGTACAGATCCTGCACGTCCCAACCGCGGTCCTCAGGGAACGTGGAGATCGCGTCGCGGCCGGCTACGAGCAGTTCCCACAGCTCCTCGGGCGAGCTCACCCCGCCTGGGTAGCGACAGGCCATCCCGACGATCGCGATCGGCTCATCCGTTTGCGAGGAGCTCGATGGGGCGACAACGGTCGCCTGGGACTGACCCAGAAGCATCTCGAGCAGGCGATCGGCAAGCGCGGCCGGGCTCGGGAAATCGAAGATCAGAGTCGCCGGCAAGCGCAGGCCACTCAGCGCGTCCAGCCGGTTTCGCAGCTCTATCGCCGCGAGCGAGTCAAACCCGATCTCCTTGAACGCACGTTGCGGCGCGATCGCGGAGGGCGATGAGTGGCCAAGCACGCCCGCGGTCTCCCGGCGAACCAGCTCGAGCACGATGCCCTCGCGCTCCTCCCTCGAAGCGCCGCTCAGGCGCGCCGAGAGGGAGCCCGCCGAGCGCGAGGCCGAGCGCACGGGCACCCTGACCAGGCCGCGCAGGACCGCGGACAACGATCCCCTGGACGCACGGCCACGCAGCGCGGCCAGGTCGAACTGGACCGCCGCCAACGACGCCTGGTCGCTCTCGAGCGCGGCGTCGAACAATCGCAATCCCTGATCCACGCTCAATGCGCCCATGCCGTTGCGCACCAATCGCTCCCGATCGGTCTCTGAGAGCGAGCCCACCATTCCCACCGCGGAGGACCAGGCGCCCCAGGCGATCGACAGCCCCGAAAGACCCAGCCCTCGACGATGTACAGCCAGCGCGTCCAAGAACCTGTTCGCCGCCGCATAAGCACCCTGCCCTGGGCTGCCGAGCAAGCCCGACACCGAGGAGACCAACACAAACGCACACAAATCCAGATGAGCGGTCAGCTCATGCAAATGCCAAGCGCCGTCCACCTTCGGGTCCAGCGCACGACCGATTCGCTCCTCGGTCAACGAGCTGAGGACTCCATCCTCGAGCACACCCGCGGCGTGAATCACGCCACGCAATGGATGCTCAGGCGGGATTGAGCCCAACAACAACTCCAATTGCGCACGATCGCTCACATCGCACGCGGCAATGCTCACGCGCGCACCGAGCTCCTCCAACTCCGTTGCGAGCGCCACCGCGCCGGGCGCCCCCCCTCCCGAACGACTCGTAAGCAGCAGGTGACGAATACCGCGCTCGCTGACGAGATGCCTGGCGAGCGCTGCCCCGAGGCCGCCCGTGCCACCCGTTATCAGCAGCGTGCCCTCCTCGCCCACGCCGTTGAGATCGCAGAGCCCTGTGGGGGAGACGGACTCCCCGTTCGGAGCGGGGCAAGCAAGAAGGCGAGGCGCGAGCACCCGGCCCTCGCGTATCGCGAGCTGGGGCTCATCCATTCTCTCGGCGACCGCGATTGCCTCGCGCAGTATCTCCCAGCTCCGGGAATCGTCCTCCACGTCCATCAGCACGACACGAGTGGGATGCTCGGATTGCGCCGAGCCGGCCAGCCCCCACGCGGGGGCGCCGATCAGCCCAGACAGCGTCTCCCCATTTTCAGCGGCGAGCGCACCGTCGGCGATCACCACCAAGCGCGCATCGCCCCAGGACTCGTCGAACAGCCATTCCCCCAACAGCCCCGCCATCTCGACCGTCCCAGCGCGCGCGACATCGGGGAGCGCGACGGACGATCCGCGTGCCTCGCCTCTGGCGCTCTCAGCACCCGTACCGGCCGTCCCACCCGCACGAGCAGCCGCTCCGTCGATCGACCTGTCGACGAGCACCATCGACGGGCGCGCAGCGCCACTTTCCACCGCTTGCCTCAAGGTCGCCAGATCGGGGTAGACAGGCGGCGAGAGACCAGCCCCGCGCAAGCTCTGCGCCGGCGCGCTCTGCTCTGCGCCCAACACCGCCCACGAGTCAGACAGGCCGTCCGACTCGTCGCCTCGGGCCATCTCCACCCACTCCAGCCGGTAGAGAGAATCACGCTCTTGCGCGCCGAGTCGCGCCAGCTGCTCCGCCGACACGGGCCTGGTGGCAAGCGCACCGATGACAGCCACCGGCTGGCCTTCGTCGTCTGCCAGAGCCATCGAAAACTGCCCGTCGCCAGTCGGAGAGAGACGCACACGCAAGCACTCCGCACCCGCGCCCTGAAGCCGAACGTCTCTCCAGGAGAACGGCAGACCGACAGACGCACCGTCCTCGCCACCGTGCCGGCCAAGCCCGAGCGCGTGCAAGGCCGAGTCAAGCAGTGCAGGGTGCAGCGAAAATCGCTCGCCCTCGGACTGCCGCAAATCGGGCAGAGCGCACTCTGCGAACAGCTCCCCTCCAAGACCCCAGACTCTTCTGAGGCCCTGGAACGCGGGGCCGTAGTCGAGCCCCGACTCGAACAAGCGCAGATACAGCTCCTCGACCTCGATCGTCTGCGCGCCGGCTGGAGGCCAGACGCCGCCGAGGAGTCCGTCGAGGCCGTCGCTCGCCGCCCGCCCGCCATCCGCGGCGGCCGTGAGCATCCCATGCGCATGACGCGTCCAGACACCTTCCAAACTGCCGCCCTCGTCCCACGCACGCTCGCGGCGGGCGTAGATGTCGAGCGGACGGGACCCGGAGCTGTCCGCCTCACCGATCGACACCTGCAATTGGACATCGTCCTGCTCTGAAAGCACCAGCGGCGCCTCCAGCACGAGCTCGCGAACCAGCTCGCAACCGACCAGGCCACCGACGTGCAGCGCCACCTCCAGAAACGCGCTGCCGGGCAACGCGAGCGTGCCCATCACCACATGATCGGCGAGCCACGGCTGTTCTTTCAAAGCGACCCGCCCGGTGAACAGCCAGCCGCGCTCGCCGCCAAGGGCCACGGCGGCGCCGAGCATCGGGTGTTCAACCGCGACCTGTCCGACGGTGGCCGGGTCTGCTCGTTTGCCCTCCGCCTCCAGCCAGTAGCGCTCACGCTGGAATGCGTACGTCGGCAGTGCGAGACGCCCTCCGGCGGTCTCTCCCAGCACGGCTCCCCAGTCGACCTCCGCACCCTCGACCCACAGCGCCGCCAGGGCCTTCAGCAGACTCATAAGCTCGGGCCGCTCTCCACGCAGGGCCGGCACGACCGTCACGGGTGCAAGCTCTCGAGCCACGATGCAATCCCGGGTCATCGCACTCAACACCGCGTCGGGACCGAGCTCCAGGAAGCCGCTCACGCCCTGCTCTGCCAGCGAGCCGACGCAGTCGCCAAAGCGCACCGTTTGGCGCACATGCCGAACCCAGTACTCGGCTGAGCAAAGCTCCTCGGAGACGATCGATCCGCTCAGGTTGGAGACGATCGGGATCGCGGGCTCGCTGTAGGAGAGCCCGTGTGCGACGTCGGCAAACTGCTCGAGCATCGCGTCCATCCGCGGCGAGTGAAACGCATGCGACACGCGCAGACGCTTGGTCTTACGGCCCTCTTGCCGCCACTTATCGGCGAGTTCCAGCACGGTCTTCTGCTCGCCGCTGAGCACCACGGCCTCGGGGCCGTTTACGGCCGCCACGCTCACCAGGTGCTCGTTACCCGCGAGCCGCGCCAACACTTCCTGCTCCGACGCCTGCACCGCAACCATCGCGCCGCCCTCCGGCAAAGCTCCCATCAGTCGAGCTCTGGCCGCGACCAACTTGCAGGCATCCTCGAGCGTGAGTACCCCGGCCACGTGGGCAGCCGTCAGCTCGCCGATCGAATGACCGACCAGGAAGTCGGGCCTCAAGCCCCACGACTCCACGAGCCTGAACAGAGCGACCTCGAGCGCGAACAACCCTGGCTGGGTGAACACGGTGCGATCGAGCAAATCCTGGCCAGGCGCCGAATCGGCGTCGCCCGCGCGACCCGATCCCCTGCCTGAGTCCACGAGCGCCCCGTCCGCTGCGAACACGACCTCCCGCAGCGAGGAGCCCAGATGCGCATCCAATTGCGAGCACGTCTCGTCGAAGGCGCGGCGGAACACCGGCAGCGCCTCGTACAGCTCGCGGCCCATGCCCCGACGCTGGGCACCCTGTCCCGTAAAGAGAAAGGCGATCCGGCCGGCTTTTGCGCGCAACTCACCTTCGAGGACGCTCGCTCCCGACCGCCCCTCGGCCACGGTCCGCAACCCCTCGAGCAGATCCTCGCGACGCTCGCCGACGATGACAGCACGATGCTCGTGCAGTGAGCGAGCCGCAAGCGAGCGAGCGATGTCGCAGGGATCCAGCTCGAACTTCGGCGCCACGAATGCGTGCAGTCGATCCGCCTGTCCACGCAGACCGTCGACGCTTCGACCCGAGACGATCCAGGGCAGCACGCCGATCGGCGCGTCTTCGGGATCCGTTTCGGGCAGCGGCTTCTCCTCAGGCGCCTCCTCGAGAATCACGTGTGCATTGGTGCCGCTTACGCCGAAAGAGGACACACCCGCACGTCGCGGCTCGGCCCGACCTGGCCATGGGCGATCCTCGCTCAGCAGCGAGACCGAGCCTTCTGTCCAATCGACCTGGCGCGAGGGCTCCTCGGCGTGCAGCGTGCGGGGCAGCAGCCCGGCCCTCATCGCCAGCACCATCTTCATGACTCCGGCGACCCCGGCGGCGGCCTGGGTATGACCGATGTTGGACTTCACCGATCCGAGCCACAGCGGGTCAGCCGCCGGGCGTTCGCGGCCGTACGTGGCCAGCAGCGCCTGTATCTCGATCGGATCGCCAAGCCTCGTGCCCGTGCCATGACCCTCAACCACGTCCACCGCCTCGCCGGTCAACTCCGCGCTGGCCAACGCTTGGCGAATCACCCTCTGCTGGGAGGGTCCGTTGGGAGCCGTCAAGCCATTGCTCGCGCCGTCCTGGTTGACCGCGCTACCACGCACCAAAGCCAGAACGGGATGGCCCAAGCGTCTGGCGTCCGACAGCCGCTCCACCAACAGCAGACCAGCTCCCTCCGACCAGCCCGTCCCATCTGCGCCGTCCGCGTATGACTTGCAGCGACCATCGCCCGAGAGACCACGCTGGCGCGCGAATTCGACGAACACTCCCGGTGTGGAGAGCACCGTCACGCCGCCGGCGAGCGCCAGGGAGCACTCGCCGCGACGAAGCGCGCCGCAAGCAAGGTGCAGCGCCACAAGCGAGGACGAGCACGCGGTGTCCACCGTCACGGCGGGGCCCTCCAGCCCAAGCTGGTAGGCGACCCGACCGGAAGCGACGCTGCCGGCGCTGCCCATCCCGAGATAGGCCTCCATATCGCGCGCCACCGACCCGTGCAGCCGCCCGCCGTAGTCGTGATACATGACACCCGCGAACACGCCTGTGTCGCTGCCACGCAGCGACACAGGATCGATGCCGGCGCACTCCAACGCCTCCCAAGAGCATTCCAGCAGCAGTCGCTGTTGTGGATCCATCGCCAGCGCCTCGCGCGGGGCGATCCCGAAGAAGCCCGCATCGAAGTCCGCTGCATCGGCGAGGAAGCCGCCCTCCTGCACGTAGGTGGTGCCCGCGTGGTCGGGATCGGGGTGATACAGACGCGCCAGATCCCAACCGCGATCCGCGGGGAAGCCCGAGATGCCGTCGACGCCGTCCACCACCAGCTGCCAAAGATCCTCGGGCGAGGACACGCCACCCGGATAGCGGCAACTCATGCTCACGATTGCGATCGGCTCGCGATCGCGCTCCTGCATCTCTCGTAGGCGCTTGCGAGTTTGGCGCAGATCGACGGTGACGCGCTTGAGGTAGTCGAGGGTCTGCTCGTTGTCGGGCTCTGGCA
The DNA here is from genome assembly GCA_049581225.1 of Solirubrobacteraceae bacterium. Taxonomy (GTDB): domain Bacteria; phylum Actinomycetota; class Thermoleophilia; order Solirubrobacterales; family Solirubrobacteraceae; genus Palsa-744. The sequence goes on along the minus strand of JBAURN010000038.1, from coordinate 13,388 downwards.
TGTCGATTCCTGTCCGGCGGCAAGAGCGCGCTAGACGGCCCCCAACTCCCTGTCGATCAACTCGAACACCTCTTGCGCCGTGGCCGCGCTGAGATCCTGCTCCTCCTGGACGTCCTCTTCTTGCTCGGCGCTCAACCTGGAGAGCAACGCCCTCAGACGTGCCGCGACCTTCTCCCGCGCGGAGTCCCGCGCGGCGATCGAGAACAGCCTGAGCTCCAGCTCGCGCAGCTCGGCGTCGACGGATTCGGGTGAGACCCCGCGATCCAAGTCGTGGAGAACACGTTCGACTACAGCGGCCGAGGTCGGGTGATCGAATGCCAGCGTCGGGGGCAGGCGCAACCCCGTCTCGGCATTCAGGCGATTGCGCAACTCGACCGCGGCCAGCGAGTCCAGCCCGAGCTCCTTGAAGGCCTGCTTGGGGCCAATCGCCTCCGGCGAGCCGTAGCCGAGCACCGCCGCCACCTGCGAGAGGGTCAGCTCGAGCACGACACGCGAGCGCTCCGGCTCGGCGATAGCCGACAGATGCACACGCGACGCTCCGCCGCGGCCAGTGCTCGCACGACTCGCCGGCACACGAATCAAACCGCTCAACAGAGCCGGTAGACGCCCCTCTCTCGCCTGCACGCGCAGCTCGCGGCGATCGAGCACGAGCGGAATAGTCACGGCGCGCCCGCAAGCACAGGTCTCGTCAAAGAGCTCCAGGCCCTGCTCGCGCGAGAGCATCCCCAGCCCGGCCCGCGCCATACGCCTGCGATCGGCCGCGTTCAGACCCCCCGTCATTCCCTCGGCATCGGACCACGGTCCCCAGGCGATCGAGACCGCGGCCAAGCCGCGCGCCCGGCGGTGCTGTGCGAGCGCGTCAAGGAACGCGTTGGCGGCCGCGTAGTTCCCCTGGCCGGATGCCCCCAACGTGGCGGCGACCGAGGAGAACATGACAAATGCCGAAAGATCCATCCCTTCGGTGAGCTCATGCAGATACAGCGAACCATCGAGCTTTGGCCCAAGCACCTGTTCGAGCTGTTCGGGCCTCAGGGCGTGCAGCACGCCGTCGTCCAGTTGACCGGCTGTGTGCACGACCGCACCCAGGGGTCGCTCCGGGGGGATCGCCTCGAGCAACCTGCGCACCTGGTCGCGATCTGTGACGTCACATGCCTCGATGCTCACACTCGCACCCAGCTCTGCCAGCTCGACCTCGATCTGGGCCGCGCCCTCGGCTCCTCTGCCACGACGGCTGGCCAGAACCAGGTTGCGCACACCGTGCACGCCGATCAAGTGCCGAGCGAGCGACACGCCGAGCACACCTGTACCCCCGGTAATCAGAACGGTGTGCTCTGAATCGAAGCTCGTGCTCGCAAAGCTCCTACCCACCGAATCGTGACTCGCTTGTTTCGTCGCGTGGGAGCCGGTGAGGTTGGAGCTCTCGGCCTGCGCCCGCGTCCGTGCGAGGCGAGGAGTGAATGCACGGCCCGCTCGCAGCGCTATCTGAGGCTCACCCGTGGCGAGCGCCGACGGAAGCGCTCGCCAGGACGACTCTGTGTCATCCAGATCGATCAGAGAAAACCGCCCAGGATGCTCGGACTGAGCCGCCCGCACCAGTCCCCACAACGGCGCCTGCGCCAGGCCCAGAACGCCCTCGCCCTCGCCCACCGCAAGCGCTTGCACGGTGAGGAACGCAAGTCGAGAGGCTGAAAGCCGCTCGTCGCCAATCCAAGCCTGCATCAACGCCAACGCGCCCCGAGACAACCGATGGGCGGTATCCCTCAGCTCGCTTGCGCGAGTCGGCATTTGCCCGGCGACCGCCTCCACCTCAGCGTCGAATGCGTAACCGGCAACCACCGTGTCAGGCAATGGCGCACCCGCTTCGATGGCCTCAATCAGGCTGTCAAGATCGCTGTAGAGCAGCCAAGAGCCCTCAAGGGTGGACAGTCGGGCCTCAATGCCATCGGCCGCCTCGCCAAGAACCGCCCATCCGTGCGCCACGCCATCGCCAGGCGACCCGATCTCCGTCGCTGTCCAATCCAGGTTGAACAGACACTCGCCACGCTCGCTGCCGGTACCCGTGGCCCGCACGGCGGGCAGCCCGCGCAGCACCAGGGAATCGACGCTCGCCACCGGCGATCCATCCTGGTCGGCGACCGTGAGCGAAACCGTGTCTGCGCCCGCCGGCGAAAGGCGCACACGCCAGTTGGAGGCTCCCGAGGCGTGCAGCCTCACCCCGTTCCAGGAGAACGGGACCGTCGGTGCGTCCATCGGACCATCTGCCTGCCCAGATCCCAAGGCGTGCAACGACGCGTCCAACAGCACCGGGTCAAGCGCGAAGCTCGCGGCGTCCACGGGCTCCTCTCCGGGCAGTGACACCTCCGCGAACACTTCGTCCCCGCGCCGCCAGGCCGCATGGACACCCCTGAAACGCGACCCATATTCCAAGCCTTGCTCCGCCAAGCTCTCATAGAGCCCGTCGACGTCAAGCCCAAGTGCCTGCTCAGGCGGCCAAGGACCGGCAAGAGACTTCCCCTCCGCCGATCCCAAGCGGGCAAGCACCCCACTTGCGTTGCGCTCCCATCCGTCACCCGGATCGGCCTCCCCATCGGAATCGTCCTCGACGCGCGAGTAGATCTCGATCGAGCGACGATCCGACTCGTCCTGGCGACCGAGCGAGACCTGCACCCACACTGCACCGCGCTCGGGGATCCGTAGCGGGGCCTCCTGGGTGAGCTCCTCCACCGTGTCGCAATCGACCTCTCCACCAACGCACAGAGCCAACTCCACGAAAGCCGCACCGGGCAACAGCACAGAACCGGCAACCACATGGTCCGCCAGCCACGGTTGCGATTGCAGCGAGATGCATCCGGTAAACAACCAGCCATGCCCATCGGCAAGAGCAACGGCGGCGCTGAGCAGGGAGTTGTCGACCGACCTCTGACCAAGCAAGCTCGGGTCACCAGCGTCGACCCGCGGCCCCTCGAGCCAGTAGCGTTGGCGTTGGAAGGCGTAGCTCGGCAGCGTGACCCGTTTTGCCGTCGCGCCGGACAGGCCGCTCCAATCCACCGCCATCCCGTGAGTCCACATCCGGGCAACGGCTGTAAGCAGCGTGCGGCATTCTGGTTGACCGGCGCGCAATACAGATGTGCTCAGCGCCAGATCGGAATCCTCACTGTCGCTTTGCTCGAGGCATTCCTGGCACATTGCACTCAAAGCCCCGTCGGGCCCCAGCTCCAAGAAGCCGCTCACGCCTTGGTTGCGCAGCCATGCGACCCCGTCGGCAAAACGCACCGTCTCGCGTGCGTGACGCACCCAATAGTCCGGTGTGCAGAGCGCATCCGGATCCAAACTCCCGCCCACATTCGAGACGATGGGGATCTCGGGCGGCGCATAGGAGAGTCCTCGTGCGACGATGGCGAACTGATCGAGCATCTCCTCCATGAGGGGCGAGTGAAAGGCATGAGACACCCGCAGGCGCGTGGTCTTGCGTCCACGCTCGCGCCAGAAGGCCTCGGCGCGCAGGACGACTTGCTCTTCCCCGGAGAGCACCACAGAGGCGGGGCCGTTTACCGCCGCCAATGCAACGCGGCCGTCCAACTCCCCCAGCGCGTCGAGCGCCTCCGACTCGGATGCCTGAATCGCGACCATCGCGCCCCCGACGGGCAGTGCGCCCATCAGCAGGCCCCTGGCCGCAACCAGGCTGCACGCGTCCTCCAAGGTGAGCACGCTAGCCACATGCGCGGCGACTATCTCGCCAACGGAGTGCCCAATAAGGTAATCCGGAGTCACTCCCAGACCCTCCAAGAGGCGAAACAGCGCAAGCTCGAGCGCAAACAAGCCAGACTGGGTGAATGCCGTCTGATTTAGCGTTTCCTGCGCAATGCCCTCCGGTTGGGTCGATCCCCCGGCGCCAAAGACGACATCGCGCAGAGAGCGGCCCAGAGGCCCGTCCAGCTGTGCACAAGCTTCGTCGAATGCGCTGCTGAACACCGGGAACGCGTCGTAAAGCTCATAGCCCATCCCCGGTCGCTGAGCACCTTGGCCTGTGAACAGGAACGCCAGCCTCCCTTTGTCGATCTCACGTCGCGGGGGCGACACCACTCCAGCCACAGAACGTGCGTCGACAAGCGCTTGCAAGCCGTCCAGCAACTCCTCGCGACACTCTCCCACCACTGCCGCGCGACACTCCAAAGCGGCCCGACGAGTGAGTGAGTAAGCAAAATCGGCCACCTTCAGATCGGGTTCGCCGGCAAGCGATCCTCTGAGCAGTTCAGCCTGTTTGCGAAGACTCGCCATGTCGCGAGCCGACAGCACAAAGGCGGCCACGCCCGGCGCTTCCTGGGGCTCCACGCCGTCTGCCGCACCCGCGTCGTCGCCCATCGGGGCTTCCACGCCGTCTGCCATATCCACATCGGGCGGCGCTTCCTCGAGAATCACGTGGGCATTGGTGCCGCTGACCCCAAATGAGGAGACCCCCGCCCGACGTGGCCTGTTTGTGGGGGCCCAAGGCACCTGCTCACGCAACAGGGCCACGGCGCCGCTGGACCAGTCGACCTCCGTCGAGGGCCTCTCCACGTGCAGAGTTCGCGGCAACGCCCCGTGCTGTAGGGCCATGACCATCTTGATGACACCCGCCACCCCCGCGGCGGACTGCGCATGGCCGATATTGGACTTAATCGATCCCAGCCAGAGCGGACGCCCGTCCTCCCGGCGCTGCCCGTACGCGTCAAGCAACGCCTGCGCCTCGATCGGATCGCCGAGTCTCGTGCCTGTGCCATGCGCCTCGACCGCGTCGATGTCTCCCGGCGTGAGACCTGCGCTGGCCAGCGCATCGCCGATCACACGCTCCTGCGAAGGACCGTGCGGCGCCGTCAGACCGTTGCTTCTCCCATCCTGGTTGACAGCGCTGCCGCGCACCACCGCAAGCACGTCATGGCCCATGCTGCGCGCGTCAGAAAGACGCTCCAGCAACAGAAGGCCGACGCCCTCGCTCCAGCAGGTGCCATCCGCCTCCTCGGCAAAGGACTTGCACCGCCCGTCGGAGGCCAATCCTCCCTGACGCGCAAACTCAACGAACAGCATCGGGTCGGACATCACCGCCACCCCACCGGCCAGCGCCAGCGAGCATTCTCCTGTTCGCAATCCCCGGCACGCAAGGTGCAGGGCGACCAGCGAGGACGAGCACGCGGTATCCAATGAGATCGCCGGCCCCTCCAAGCCGAGCGTATAGGCGATCCTGCCCGACGCAACACTGGATGTCTCACCCGTCATCCTGTATCCGTCGGCCCGCCGTCCCGGCCAGTGCCCATAATTAAAGGAGGCGATTCCGGTAAACACACCAGTGCGGCTGCCACGCAAATCGTCGGGGTCGATTCCCGCATGCTCGAGTGCTTCCCAGGAGGCTTCCAGCAGGAGTCGCTGTTGCGGGTCCATCGACAGCGCCTCGCGCGGAGAGATGCCAAAGAAGGAAGCGTCGAACTCCGCCGCGTCATACAGGAACCCACCGCATCTGGTCATGTGCGGCTGGAGGTCGGACTCGTGGATATCACCGAGGTTCCAACCTCGATCGGTGGGGAACTCGCCGATCGATTCCCTCCCCTCGGCGACCAACGACCACAGTGTCTCGGGTGAGCGCACGCCGCCGGGATATCGACAGCTCATCCCCACGATCGCAATCGGCTCGCCTGACTGCGCCTCCATATCGTGCAGGCGCCTGCGTGTCTTGCGCAAGTCGGCGGTGACGCGCTTGAGATATTCGCGAAGCTTTTCGTCGTTGGCGCTCAACACGGAGCTCCTTGAGTTGGCGGGGACGACAACTCAGGACACCCCAAGCTCACTGTCGATGAGATCGAACATCTCCTCATCGCTGGCCCCGTCAAACTCGTCCTTGCGCCCCGGCCCACCGTCCTGCTCTTCGGCGTTGAAATCGCCCCAGCGGGCCAGGAACGTCCTCAAGCGCATCGCCACACCCTCCCGCTCATCCGGGTGTTCGGATGCCGAGGCAAGCACGCTTTCCAATTTGTCGAACTCAACTGAGAACGCCCTCTCTGTGGGCCAATCTCGAGCCAGGATCTCGATCACATGTGCAGCCAGCGCCTTGGGCGTGGGGTGGTTGAAGACGAGTGTTGCGGGCATACTCAAACCCGTAGCCAGTGCGAGACGATTCCTCAGCTCGACGGCCGCCAGAGAGTCGAACCCGAGATCCTTGAAGGCACGCTCTGGGCCAATCGCCCGCGATGAGGCGTGTCCCAGCACGATGGCCGCCTGGGCACACACCAAGTCGAGCACAGCCATCTCGCGCTCGGCACCGGAGAGGCGCAGCAAGCGCGAGCCGAGCGGGTCCGCTCGATGCACGAGCCCGCCGGCCGGCACGCCGGAGACATCACGCAACAGTGCAGGCAGCTCGCCGGCTTTTGACTGCGCTCGCAGCGCCACGACATCCAAGCGAGTGGGGACGACCATCGCCTCGCCGAGAGCAAGAGCCGCGTCGAACAGCTCGAGCCCGCGCTCGGTCGACAGCGAGAGCATTCCCTTACGCGCTATGCGGGCCAGATCAACGTCCTGCAGATGCTCGGTCAGCTCCGTTGCCTGCTCCCACTGCCCCCAAGCCAGCGAGACGCCCGGCAGACCTTGGGCGCGACGATGACCGGCGAGCGCGTCGAGGAACGCATTTGCGGCGGCGTAACTGCCCTGCCCGGCGCCGCCAAATGTGGCCGCCGCCGAGGAGAACACGACAAACGCGTCCAAGGGCAGATGGCGGGTCATCTCGTGCAGGTGCCACGCCCCGTCCACCTTCGGCCTCAACACTCGCTCAATCCGATCCGCCGTCAGAGAGCCGATAAGCCCGTCGTCGAGTACACCCGCCGCGTGCACCACCGTGCTGAGAGGATGCTCCCCACGCACGGAGGCGACCAGTTCTCGCACCTGCTCGCGCTCGGCCACGTCGCACGCGAGGACCTTCACCTCGGCGCCAAGCCGCTCGAGCTCCGCTACCAGCTCTCCCACTCCCGACGCCCGCGGGCCACGACGACTTGCAAGCACGAGATGGCGTGCTCCGTGGGCGAGGACCAGGTGCTTTGCCAAAGCGGCGCCCAAGCCCCCCGTGCCACCCACAATCAGTGCCGTGCCGGCCGAATCGACCACGGGCGTGGGCAACATCAGAACGTTCTTGCCAACGTGCCGCGCTTGGCTCATGAAGCGGAACGCCTCCGGCGCTTGGCCTATGTCCCACCCGCGAACCGGCAGCGGCTCGAGCAGACCACGCTCGAACATCTCCAGCAGCTCTGTGAGCATCGCTTGGATGCGGTCTGCACCGGCTTCCTGCAAGTCAAAAGCGCGGTAGAGAACGCCGTCGTGACGCGCCGCGACGGCGCTCGCATCGCGAATGTCGGCCTTCCCCATCTCGAGGAAGCGCCCGCCCGCCCTCAACAACTCCAGCGAAGCGTCGACAAACTCACCGGCAAGGCAGTCGAGCACGACGTCCACGCCGGCCCCATCTGTCACACCAAGGATCCCCTGCTTGAAATCGAGCGTCCTCGAGGAGGCGATATGGCTCGGCTCCAGCCCCAAGCCCTCGAGCACACTCCACTTCCCCACGCTTGCGGTACCGAAGACCTCGGCCCCCAGACACCTCGCCAGCTGCGTGGCCGCCATGCCAACCCCTCCGGCAGCCGAATGAACAAGCAGCCGCTCGCCGCGCTTGATGGCGGCCAGGTCCACCAGTGCGTAATAGGCGGTCAGAAACGCAATCGGCACAGAGGCGGCCTGAGCGAACGACCATTCGCCGGGCATCCGGGCGAGCAGGTGGCGGTCGGTTATGGCGGACGGACCGAACCCCCCTTCGAACAGTCCCATCACGCGATCGCCCGGCAGCAGGCCATCGACCTCACTGCCGACCTCGAGAACCACACCGGCGCCCTCGCTGCCAGTTCTGCCACCCCCCGGATAGCTGCCAAGGGCAATCAGCACGTCACGAAAGTTCAGGCCAGCCGCGCGCATCTCCACGCGCACCTGACCTGGCTCCAGCGCCGGTGAGCCTGTGCCGGGAGCGAGCGCAAAGTCCTCGAATGTCCCGTCGGATCCAACGGCCAGGCTCCATTCGGAGGATCCAGAAGGCTGGATGAGGCCGCCGGCCCTCGCGCCCGACACAAGCCGTGCAACCAAAGCCGTGCCGGCGCGGATCGCGAGCTGGGACTCACCAAGCGTCGTCGCTGTGCCGAGCGCTTCCACGAGCGCGGCGCCGGAGGCCTGCTCGGAGTCGACATCGAGCAGCACAAGGCGGCCCGGATTCTCCGTTTGCGCGGAGCGCACGATTCCCCACACGGCAGCGGCGGCAAGGTCGAGCACGTCCTCGCCGCCGTCAACGGCAATCGCGCCACGCGTCAGCACCACCAGCCGCGACCCGGTCAGCCGCTCGTCCGCGAGCAACGCTCCCAGCGCGCCCGAGACCTCCAGCACCGCGGAGTGGACCGCCGCGGGAATCGCGGGCGGTTTTGCCTCATCCCGCTCGAGGCCCGCGCCCTGGACGTTTGGCCAGCAGAGAAGAACGACCTCGGGTATGTCTGCGTCTAGTTGAAGTGCGTCGTGCAGGGCCCGCGAATCTTTGTGAAGGTCGACCTGAGCCTTGCCGGCCCGTAGATGCTCCAGCAGCCCAAAGCGATCCTCCCCGAGCAGCGCCCACCGTTTGCCGGCCGCTCTCGACGCCTCCGAGGGCGCCGGCAACCGCCGCCAATCGACCGAGAACAGCGAATCTCGCCCGTCACTCGTCGAGTCCTCGATCTGCCGCGCGGACGTGGCACGCACGGCGAGCGAGCCGATCGAGGCGACCGGCCGACCGAGCTGATCGACGACGGCCAGCGAGACCGTGTCGGCGTCGACGTTCCTGAGGCGTGCACGTACAGAGGAGATCCCCGTCGCACCCACCGTCACATCGCTCCAGCAGAACGGAAGCTTCACTAAGTCGCCACCGTCCCGCTCACCGAATGCGCCGCCACCCACGAGCGCGTGCAACACCCCATCGAGCAGGGCTGGATGCACCCCGTAAGAGTGTGCCTGAGCCTGTTGTTCCTCTGGCAGCTCAGCTTCGGCAAACAACTCCTCGTCGTGCCTCCACACCGCCCGCAGACACTGAAAGGAAGGCCCATATTCCAAACCGAGCTCAGCCAGTCGCGAATAGAGCTCCTCGACGTCCAACGCCTTTGCATCCAGTGGAGGCCACTGTTCCTCGGGAACCAGTGCGGCGCTCGGCTGACCCATCGGGGCATCTTGCGCCAACACACCCTCGGCATTGCAGATCCAGTCCGAGCCGCCGAGCAGCTCGTGCTTGGTGATGTCCTCCCGGCGCGAGTGGACCCGCACGACGCGACAACCCGCCTCATCGGGCTCGGCAACCGTCACCTGCAGTTGCGCCCCATGCTCCTCCCGCAATATCAGCGGTGTTTGCAGGGTCAATTCGCGTATGCAGTCACAACCCACCCGAGAGGCCGCGCAGAGAACGATCTCGAGCAGGGCCGTGCCCGCAACCAACACCCGCCCCATCACCATGTGATCGACAAGCCACGGATGGGTCTGCAAAGACAGACGCCCGGTGAACAGCAACCCATCTCCGTCGGCCATCGCAAGCGCTGCTCCCAGCAACGGATGCTCGGCGGAGTGGAGGCCGGCGGCGGAGATATCGCTCGCACCCAGCTCCGGCGGATCCAACCAGTACCGCTCCCGCTGGAAGGCGTAGGTCGGCAATGCCACGCGCCGGGTGTTGTCGCGCTCGAACAGAGCTGACCAGTCGACCCCGACGCCATTCACCCATATGCGCCCCAGCGCGTCCAGCAACGCGCCGTCGTCCTCGCGCCCGCTCCGCAGCACGCACGCCACCGCTCCCGGCCGACCGCGCCGTCCACCGTCGCGGCGCTCGCCGTGCACGCCCTCGAGCTGATGGGCGACCACGCTCGAAGGGGCGCCGCTCCCACGATCGCTCTCCTCACAATCGAGACACTCCTGAACCATTGCGCTCAAAGCGCCATCGGGACCCAGCTCCAGGAAGTTGCTCACACCCTGCGCGCGAATCCAGCTCACACCGTCGCCAAAACGCACGGTCTCCATGACATGGCGCAGCCAATAGTCCACTGAGCAGAGCTCACCGTTGGTGGCCACGTCGCCCGTCACATTCGATATGACCGGTATCGCGGGCTCCGAGAACGACACATCGCCAAGGACCCCCGCGAACTCCTCGATCATGCCCTCCATCAGCGGGGAGTGAAAAGCGTGTGAGACATCCAGGCGCTTGACCTTGCGCCCATCTCCTTCCCAGCCGCGTGCCAGCGCCAGCACCGCTTCTCGCTCGCCGGAGACGACAACGGAAACCGGGCTGTTGACAGCCGCCAGCGCGACGCCGTCATGGCCGTCGAGCGTCGCCGCCACCTCGTCCTCCCGCCCTTGCACCGCAACCATCGCGCCGCCCGCCGGCAACTCGCCCATCAAACGTCCTCGCGCGGCCACAACTCGACAGGCATCCTCCAGCGAGAGCACGCCCGCCACGTGAGCCGCCACCAGCTCGCCGATCGAATGACCGAGCAGACAGGCGGGCTTCACACCAAAGCCCTCGACCAGCCTGAACAACGCAACCTCCAGCGCAAACAGGGCCGCCTGAGTGAAATGCGTTTGACCGAGCAGATCCGCTTCGGTCGAGCCGTGTTCGGCAAACATCACGGCGCGCAGCGAGCGACCGACATGCGTGTCGAGGTGGGAGCAGACTTCGTCCAAGACGTCTTTGAAGATGGGAAACCGGTCATACAAGCCAAAGCCCATCCCGACCCGCTGGGCGCCCTGACCTGTGAACAGGAACGCGATCCGCGCCGAGTCTTCACCGGCCACGCCCTCGATCACGCCCGGCGCGGAGCGACCCACGGCAAGCGAGTCGAGTCCGTCAAGCAGCTGTGCTCGCTCCGAGCCGAGCAGCACCGCACGCCGCTCGAGCGCTGTCCTGCGCGTGAGCGCACAGCCAACCTCGGCTACTGCGAGCGCGGCATCGGTCGCCACGAATGCGCCCAGGCGCCCGGCCTGCTCGCGCAGCGCCCGCTCGTCGTGGCCGGAGACCAGCCACGGAAGCAATCGATCGACGGCGCCCTCCAGAGCGACCGGGCCGACGTCAGACTCGATAGCGGCCACGCTGCCTCCGCTCGGCCCCAACGGAGCCTCCTCGACGATCAGGTGCGCGTTCGTGCCACTGATCCCAAACGAGGAGATCCCAGCCCGCCGAGGCCTCTCGCCACGCGGCCAGGGTGTGTCCCGCTCCAGCAGGGAAATCGCACCCGAGCTCCAGTCGACCTGACCGGATGGCCGCTCTGAGTGCAACGTCCGTGGCAAGAGTCCGTGGCGCATCGCCATCACGGTCTTGACCACGCCGGCCACTCCCGCGGCCGCCTGCGTGTGACCGATATTGGACTTCACCGAGCCGAGCCGCAAAGGGTCGCCCTCGGGGCGCCCCTCGCCGTAGGTCGCAAGCAGCGCCTGCACCTCGATTGGATCGCCAAGCTTGGTGCCCGTTCCGTGCGCCTCGACCACGTCCACGTCGGTGCTCGAGAGCCCGGCGAGCGCCAGCGCTTGGCGGATCACCCGCCGCTGGGATGGCCCGTTTGGCGCAGTCAGGCCGTTGCTGGCGCCGTCCTGGTTGACTGCGATGGCTCGCACCAGCGCCAGCACTTCGTGCCCATTGCGCCGCGCGTCGGAGAGGCGCTCCAAGACAAGCGTGGCGGCGCCCTCGCTCCAGCCGACACCGTCGGCGGCGTCCGCAAAGGCCTTGCAGCGCCCGTCGGACGCGAGGCCTCGCTGACGGGCGAATTCGACGAATACGGACGGGCTCGAGATCACGGTGACCCCGCCCGCGAGCGCGAGGTTGCATTCGCCCGACCGCAGCGCTCCAGTCGCCAGATGGGTCGCCACCAGGGAGGACGAGCAGGCCGTGTCGATCGTTACCGCTGGCCCCTCCAGCCCGAGGACATAGGCGACTCGGCCGGAGATGATGCTCGCCGCATTGCCGGTCATGCCGTAACCCGCCAGGGCGTCGCCTCCATCGAGGCGCCTGCCCCGCGTGCCGTAGTCGGAGGCCGTGGCCCCGACGAACACACCAGTGTCGGTGCCCTTCAAGGAGCGCGGGTCGATGCCGGCATGTTCGAAGGCCTCCCAGGAGACTTCCAGCAACAGCCTTTGCTGGGGGTCCATCGCCGTTGCCTCGCGCGGGCCGATGCCAAAGAACCCGGCGTCGAACTCGGCGGCGTCGTAGATGAACCCGCCCATGCGAGGATAGGCGACTCCAAGATCCTCGGGATCGAGGTCGTGGGGCTGCCCCAAATCCCAGCCGCGGTCGGGGGGGAACTCGCCAATCGCGTCGGTTCCCGCGGACACCAATTGCCAGAGCTGCTCCGGAGAGCGCACCCCACCCGGCAGGCGGCAGCCGATGCCCACGATCGCCAACGGCTCCTCAGCTGCCCTCCGGCGCGGCGTCGGCGCGGAGATGGCGGTCGCTGCGCCGAAAAGCTGCTCCAGAAGTTGCGAGGACAGCTGCGCCGGCGTGGGATGATCGAATGGCGCGGTAGCCGGCACGGTGATGCCGAGCCCGTGCTGGAGTCTGTTACTGAGATCCATCGCTCCCAACGAGTCGAGGCCGAGATCCTTGAAGGCTCGCTCCGCCTCGACCTCCTCGAACGATCGGTATCCCAATACCGCCGCGACATGCGAGCGCACAAAGTCGAGCACCGCTCGCTCGCGCTGCTCGATGCCCACGCTCGCCAGGCCCCTCACGAATCCGTCCCCGTGTCCGCCCTCGGAGGGCATGTGCGCAGCCTCGCCGAGCGCCGCTCGTGCCTCGGGTATCTCCTCGATCAGGGGGCGTGAAGTCGTGGCCGCGTAGGAGGGCGCGTAGCGCGCCCAGTCGATCGCGGCGACAGCGGTACACGGCTCTTCGCCGCCCAGCACCAGCTCCATCGCGTCGAGGGCAAGCTCGGGATCCATCTCGAGCACGCCGATGCGTCGCAACGAAGCCGAGGCGGCGGCGGCCATCCCCGCGCCGGCCCATGCCCCCCAGGCGATGGAGGTGGCCGCCAGGCCGCGGGCGCGTCGATATCCGGCGAGGGCGTCGAGAAACGCGTTGGCCGCGGTGTAGGCGCTCTGCCCCCGGCTGCCAAGCGTGGCCGCCAGCGAGGAGAACATGACAAAGCTCTCCAGTCCGAGCGACTCGGTCAGCTCATGAAGATTCCAGGCGGCGTCGACCTTCGCGCTCAGCACATTCTCGAGATGCCGCGGGGTCGTCCGCTCGACCAGCGCGTCTTCGAGGACTCCGGCGACGTGGAACACGGCCGCCAGCGGACGCTCGCCGGGAACCGTCGCGAGCAACTCACGCAATTGCTCGCGGT
>JBAURN010000037.1:0-1645 GCA_049581225.1 Solirubrobacteraceae bacterium | reverse complement strand
CGATCGAGGAGCTGGCGGCGATCGCGACCTGGCGCATGGTCGACGCCGCCCAGCGCGCGGGCGTCACCCATTTCGTGTTCTTCTCGACGCTCGGCGCCTCCGAGCACCATCGCTGCCGCCTGTTCCGGGCCAAGGCCTTGGCCGAGCAGGCGGTGAGGGAGTCCACCATGCGCACGACCGTGATCGCGCCGTCGCTCGTGTATGCACCGGGAGATCGTTTGCTGACGTTGATCGAGCGCCTGTCGCTGCTGCCGGTCGTGCCGATCTCCGGTCGCGGGCGGGCAGTGTGTCAGCCGATTTGGGCCGAGGATGTGGCGAGCTGTGTGGTTGCGGCACTGGGCGAGGACGCGGACAGGATCCCCCACAGACGCTACGAGCTGGGCGGACCGCAAACGATGTCCTACAACGAGGCCGTCAACGCAGTGCTGCGCTCACTTGATCGCGAACGCCCGCTGCTGCCGATCCCCACGCCGATCGTCTCGCGCGCACTGCGCCTGGTCGAGCGAGCGATGCACTCCAACACGCCGATCACATGGGACGAGGCAGAGCTGGTGGAGGCAAACATGGTGGCGAGGGACGGCTGCTCCGATGCCGAAGCCCTCGATGTCACGCCGCAACCAATGTTGGCCGTGCTGGCCAGATAAACCGCAATTCCGTCGCATTCATTGAGTACCATCGTCTGCAACGGAGGGTGAAGTGGTCTGGGACCACAGACGGCTGACATCCGCGAGTCCGGTTCGCTCCGGATGGAGTTCGATTCTCCCGCCCTCCGCCAATGATTGACTCGACCGGTAGCCGATCGACGAGACAAGGCGCAAGGTTCAGTGCGTCGGCGGATTGCGACCGTCCCGCCTCGTGGCTACCCGTCGAGCCAGTTTGCTAACATCAGGGATGGTGTCAGCTGTTTGGGGTTGCTCCCCTTCACCTTCGACCCGCCAGTCTGGCGGGTCGAGTTGTTTAAGAAACCGGCGCCCGACGATCGGCCCACGGCGCGGCCGCTTCGACCTGCGAAGCCAACGCCAGCAGCGCGGCCTCGCCGGCTGGCCTGCCGACAAGCTGCACTGCCAATGGCAAGCCGTCCTCGCCGTGATACAGAGGCAAGGAGATCCCCGGCTGGCCGCTCGCGTTGAAGACCGGCGTGAACGGCGTGAACAGGCCCGAGCGGCCAAATGTGGACATGGGATCGGGCGCGGCAGTGTCGAGCGTGCCGATCGGCAGCGGCCGCTCCGCCAAGGCCGGCGTGAGCAGCGCATCGTAGGGCGCCAGGAACTCGACCAATTGGCGTGTGAGCGCCTGCAACTGGATTTCCATGCCGAGGCCCAGCACAGAGTTGATGTTCTGGGTCATCTGGTGGATCGCCCAGCTCATCGGCTCCATGTCCTCGGCCTTCGGCTCGTGGCCGGCGACCATGCCCGAGTAGACGATCTGCAGGGCGATGTGGATCGAGAAGACCGCGCCGAACAGCTCGGACAAGCCCTCGATGCGCCACGGCGGATCCACCTCTTCGACGTCGTGGCCGAGCGAGCGCAACAGCTCGGCGGCGTCGGTCACCGCTTGTGCGCAGATCGGGTCCACGACCGCCTCGGCGAGCGGCGGGAAGGTGGTCGCCGCGATCCGCAGCTTGCCAGGCTCCCGACCCGCGGCG
>JBAURN010000036.1:0-3668 GCA_049581225.1 Solirubrobacteraceae bacterium | reverse complement strand
GCCGAGGCCCTGTTGCGCGAAGGCCACGCGTCCCTGGCATCGGTGGGGCGCCCGCTCCTGGGCGATCCCTACTGGCCGGTGAGGGCCGCTTTCGAATTGGGCGCCCAAGCTCCGCTGCCATCCGCCTACGCCGAAGCGCTCACCGATGAGCCGAACGTTTCCACACGAGCGTTCGGCGGGTCTGTATTCTCGCCCGATCATTCGAAGCAGGTCGACGATTGCACGAGGGTGTAGACAGAGTGGGTTTGGCGGAACGGACCGGATGGGGCTTCTGACAAAGTTGCAGGTCGATGGTCGTGGAGGCGGCCGCGACAACATCGGACGAACCCACCCGTGGGTGGGGTCGCGGGGAGGAAAGACAATGGTTGGCAGAAAAATTGTGAAGGCGCGCGGCTTGCTCGCGTGCGGGATGGTCGCCGCGCTCGCGCTCACCAGCATCGGTTGCGGCTCCTCGGAAAACAAAGAAACGCTCGCTTCGGGGGCGCATTTGAAGATCGGCTACCTGGCGTCGCTGACGGGATTCTGCGCAGGGTTCTCCCAGGACTACGTCAAGGGCGCCCAGCAGGCTGTCAAGACGATCAACGCCGAAGGCGGGGTGCTCGGGCATCCACTCGAACTGCTGGTGCGCGACGACAAGGCCGAACCGAGCGTCGGCGTCAGCCAGGCACGCGATCTGGTCTTGAGCGACCACGTCAAGTTCCTGGCCGGAACCTGCACCAGCGCGGTGGGCAAGAGCGTGGCGCGCCTGGTGGCCAACCCGAGTCACGTGGTTTACACGGTGGGCGTCGCCGATCCGACGGTGTTCACCGGCGGCGGCTATGCGTTCGCCACGATCCCGACCGCCAACATCGAGGGCGCCAACGCGGCCGCCTACGTGCGAGCCCACCCCCAGTGGAAAACGGTGGCGGTGATCAGCGAGGACTACAGCTACGGCTACGAAGTGACGGCGGCCTTCCTGAAGGGCATGAAGGGCAGCCCGCAGAAGATCGTGAGCAAGGAATTCGTGCCGTCGGGCGCGTCGAGCTACAGCTCCTACATCAACAAGCTGGTGGCCGAGAAACCGGACGTCACATACAGCACGGTGATCGCCGAAGACACGATCACGTTCGTCAAGCAGGCGTGGCCCCTCGGCCTGTTCAACGCGACCCAGCTGTTTGGGATCCTCGACTACGGCACGATCGACCCGATGCCCAAGCCGCCCGTGGGCGCGCTCGGCTACACCTACTATCCGTCGGCCTCGATCTATGACACGCCGCTCTCCAAGAAGCTGGCTCCACTCGGCACGGAAGTCGCCAACAGCGGCGCCGCCGGCGACGGGTTCAACCAGATCGAGATGATCGCTCAGGGAATCGAGCAGGCCAAATCGACCGAACCGGTCGCGGTGCGCAACACCTTGGCCGGTGCGACCGTGCAGATGATCCAAGGCAGCGAGAAGATTCACTCGTGCAACAACCTGACCGCCGTGCCGATCGCGATGGGCCCGGTGGTGGCGGCGACCAAAGAACTGCCGTTCGCGCATTTCTCGCCGATCGAACTGGTGGATACCAACAAGTACTTCACCTGCTGAGGTCGGTGGCGGGTTGTGGGGAGGCGTATGTGTGCGTCTCCCCACAACCTCGTCGACGATGCGGTGGGGGGCGTGCGCGTGCGTCTCTGCACAGTCCCGACGGGGTCATCGACGATTGCCGACAGCCGGAGCCGTGGAGACAATTGGGGCGCGCCTGAGTCCCTGCGTCGGGTGAGCGTCGTCCGCGCTCGCGATGATTGGTGGCGATGAGCTTGGCCACCTTCCTGAATCAGCTGTTCGCGGGGCTTGGCCTTGGTTTCATCCTGTTCTTCTCGGCGGCCGGCCTGAATCTGGTGTGGGGCGTGCTCGGCGTGATGAACTTCGCGGCCGGCGCCGTCTACATGCTCGGCGCCTACCTCGCCACGACCGTCATCGCCCGCGTCGGCGCCTCAGCGCTTGGCTGGGTGTTGGCGCTTGCGCTGGTGCCTGTGGTCACAGCGCTCGGTGGAGCCTTGGTCGAGATGGCGCTGCTGCGGCGCACCTATCGCCGGCACGACGAGAACCAGCAGTTCATGCTCACGCTCGCGCTCTCCTACCTGCTGGCCGGCGGGATCGTGGCCGTCTACGGCTCAGGCTTCAGGACGGTGTCGCTGCCCGGCTCGTTGAGCAACAGCTGGCACATCCTCGGCGCCACCCTGCCCAAGTACACGGCCGTGGTGATCGTGTTGGGCGTGATCGTCGCGGTCGCGATCTGGGCCCTCATGTATGGCACGCGAGTGGGGTTGCTCACGCGCGCCGCGGTCGACGATCGCACGATGCTGTCGGTGTTGGGCGTGAATGTGAATCGTCTCTACACGGCCGTGTTCGCATTCGGGATCGGCCTGGGCGCGCTGGGAGGCGTGGTGGACGCGCCCAACGGGGCCGTCACGACCAACTTGGAAACGGCCGCGCTCGTGCCCGCCTTCATCGTGGTGGTGACGGGCGGACTCGGCAACATGACCGGCGCCCTGATCGCGGCGGTCGCGATTGGCGTGATCGAGAGCTTTGTGACATTGCAGACCCCCACGCTCGCGCCTTTGACTCCGTACGCTGTGATGACCGTGGTCCTGCTGGTCCGTGCCGGGGCCGGCCGGCGCCTGCTGCCGGGAAGCGCCGCGGTGAGCCGATGAGTCCTTTCCGCTCCCGTCGCGCACACGCGGCAGCGCATCCTGAAGCGCCACCGGCCGCCTGTTCGGAGAACCCTCGATGAGGCGCCTGGGGGCGTGGCTCGGCCCGGCTCCCGACTGGGCTCCGGGGCTGGTCTTGGTGCTGATCGCGGTTGTGCTGCCGGCCTTCGTTTCCAGCGAGTACGTCCTGCTGGCGGCGAGCATGATCGTGACGATGCTGCTCGGAGTGAGCTTCAACCTGCTGTTCGGCTACGCGGGCATGTTCTCCTTCGGTCAGTCCGCCTTCTACGGCGTCGGTGCCTATGTGACCGTGCTGGTGCTCAACAACAGCGGCGTCGGCTTCTACGTGGCGCTGCTCGCCGGCATCTGTGCGGCCGCGCTGGTGGCCGCGGTGAGCGGCACAGTCTTGGTGAGGCTCGAGCCGATCGCCTTCATCATGCTCACCTTCGCGCTCGCGGACCTGTTCGAATTCGCGGCCAACCATGCCCACACGCTGACCGGCGGGGACAGCGGCACGATCGCCAACCTGCCCGATTCCCTGAACGTGATCTTGGGAGTGAACAGGGTCTACTACGCGATCCTGATCGTCGCTTCGGTGGTGCTCGTGGGCGCGTTCGTGTTCGTGCGAAGCAGGATGGGATTGCTGCTGCGCGGCATCCGCGAAGACGCACTGCGTGCACGTACGCTCGGCATCGCCGTGGACAGGCGTCGCTTGGGCGTGTTCACACTCGCGGCGGCCGTGGCGGCGGCCGGCGGGGGTCTGTCGGTGCTGTCCGCCCAGATCGTCTATCCGAGCGTGTTCGCGTGGCAGATCTCGGCCAACGCCCTGATTGTGACCCTGCTCGGAGGTGTGGGCCTGTTCTCGGGGCCCGCGCTCGGCGCGGTCCTGTTGGGGTTGATCGACTTCTACGTGGGGCGCCTGACGACGAACACCCTGCTGATCGACGGCGTCGTGCTTCTGGCGGTCGTGCTGATCGCCCCGCGCGGGGTTGGAG
>JBAURN010000035.1:0-2674 GCA_049581225.1 Solirubrobacteraceae bacterium | reverse complement strand
GGCGCCGCGGGCTGCTCGGCGGCGTCCTTCTCCAGATCCTCGGTCTTGCGAAACAGGGCCGCGAGCGGCCCTTCGCGCATCGATGCCCGCTTAGGGTTTGCCATGAGCCAGGACCTCCTGTGCCAGCTGCCGATAGGACTGCGCAGCGACACCATCCGGCTCGTACTTGAGCACCGACATCCCCTTCACGGGAGCCTCGGCGAAGCGCACCGTCTTGCGGATACGCGAGGCGAAAACGCGGTCGCCGAAGTTCTCCTCGAGGATCTCGATCGCCTCCTTGGCGTGGATCGTGCGCGAATCGACCAGGGTCGGGAGGATACCCTCGATATCGACGTCCGGGTTGAGGTTCTCGCGAATCATCGCCAAGGTGTTTTGCAGCTGGATGAGCCCACGCATGGACAAGTACTCACACTGCACTGGCACAATAACCTTGTTGGCGGCGGTAAGAGCGTTGATGGTCAAAAGACCTAGGCTCGGCGGAGTGTCGATGCAAATGAAGTCGTAGTCCTCCAGGATCGGCTCAAACGCCTTTTGCAAAGAGCGCTCGCGGCCGATCATCGTGGACATCGCGATCTCAGCGCCCGCCAGGTCGATCGAGGCGCAGGCCACGTCGATCTCGCGTTTGCGGATCACCTCTCTGATCGTGGCGCGCTGGGTGAGCACGTCGTACATCGACAGCTCCAGCGTGTCGGGGTCGATGCCTTGGGACATCGTGAGGTTGCCTTGGGGGTCCATGTCGACGCACAGAACGCGATGTCCCTCCTCCGCGAATGCGGCGGCAAGGTTGAGTGTCGTCGTTGTCTTGGCCACGCCGCCCTTCTGATTGGCGAATGCGATGACCTTGGCCCGTGCAGTCACGGCAGGCTCCGATGGTCGAGATTTGGAAAGCCGTCGAGCTTCGGTATTCGCAAGGCGCGTCTCGATTCCTGCTCGGGTGGGGAATGGGGATGTGACGTGCTTGCCGGTGTTCGGTAGGCCGTCGCGCACGGTCCCCTGGCCGCCGCGACCCCGACGCGCGTGCCCCCTAGGATCCCCCGGTGCCCTCAACGCGCCGCATTCCACTCGAGCAGCGCTTGCGGGACCGACGGGTGTGCGTGTGTGTGGGCGCGGGCGGTGTGGGCAAGACCACGATCTCGGCGGCACTCGGGCTGGGGCTGGCGGCGAGGGGACGCAAGGTGGCGGTGGTGAGCATCGATCCGGCCAAGCGGTTGGCGGGCGCCTTGGGGCTGAAGGAGCTGACGGGCGAGCCGCGCAGGCTGGACGATGCCACGCTGGCCGAGCACGGCATCGAGCTGGAGGGCGAGCTGTGGGCGATGATGCTCGACTCCAA
Source organism: Solirubrobacteraceae bacterium (assembly GCA_049581225.1). Taxonomy (GTDB): domain Bacteria; phylum Actinomycetota; class Thermoleophilia; order Solirubrobacterales; family Solirubrobacteraceae; genus Palsa-744. The sequence continues at coordinate 1,344 of JBAURN010000035.1, read as the reverse complement.
GGGGACATTCGACGATTTGATCTCGCGCCTCTCCCCGGACGAGCGGACACGCGAGGAGGTGCTCTCCAACCGCATCTATCGCGAGCTGTCCTCGGCGGTGGCCGGCTCGCAGGAGTTCACGGCGGTGGCGAAGCTGTATGAGTTGCACCGCAGCGGCGAGTGGGACGCGATCGTGCTCGACACGCCCCCTTCGCGCGACGCTTTGGACTTTCTCGACGCGCCGGACCGGCTCGCGCGGTTCTTGGAAGGGAGGGCCTTGAAGGTGTTGATGGCGCCCACGAGCTTGACGCGCGGCCTGGTGGGACGCGGCGCCGGGCTGATGCTGAGCATGTTCGCGAAGGTCACGGGCGTGAACATGATCGAGGAGCTCTCAAGCTTCTTTGGCGCGCTGGCCGGCCTGACCGACGGCTTCTCCGAGCGCGCGCGCGGCGTGGAGCGGCTGCTGCGCGACCCGCAGACGGGATTCTTGATCGTGACTTCGCCCGAGCACGAGCCCGCGCGCGAGGCGGACTTCCTGCACGCTCAACTGGAGCGCGAAGGGATGGCTTTCGCGGGGCTGATCGTCAATCGCTTTCACGAGGAAGGACTCGACGGGCGGACACCGGAGCAGGTCGCGGATCTGCTCGCGCCCATGCTCGAGGACGGCCTGGCGGGTCGCGTGGCGGCCAATCTGGCCGACCTGGACGTGCTGGCGCGACGCGATCGCGCGAGCGTGCGAGCCCTCTCCGACGCTCTGGATGAACCAAGCCCTTTGGCGGTGCGTCAACTAGACGGCGACGTGCAGGACCTGACCGGCCTCCTGGTCATCGCCGAGCAGCTCTTCTCCTGAGAGCAGGAGCTCGTCGGCGAGCGACACCAGGTCCGAAGGTAGATGGCCGCACACCACGTCGCGCAGCAGCGCGCGCAAGTGATCGGAGAGGTCGCGCGCCAAGGCCAAGCCGCTTGTCCGTTCGACGGCGGTGCCGGCAACCGTGTCGCGCTCCAAGGCGATCGCCCGCAAAGTCCGCTCGGTCAGCTCGGTACGCCGCTCCGGGGTGGCGCACAGGGCGGCCAGGCGTGCGGCAAGCAGGCCGTCGGGCGATCCTCCGGGCTCCAGCTCCGAAGGCCCTCCCAACAGGGCGCGCAGGGCGAGCAGGTGGTCGCTGACGCCCTCGTACTCAGAGGCTCGCTCGCAGCCAAGCTCAAAGCGACGCAAAGCCCAGGCGACCTCGTTTTCGTGGGGGGCGCGACGTGAGACCAGGTTGCAGAAGGCGCGCAACTCGTCCTCTTGCTCGGCGCTCACGAGGAGCATCCCGTGGGGGCGCCCCCCGGCGCCGAGCGCGAGCGGACTCCACGGCGCCGTGC
>JBAURN010000034.1:0-12903 GCA_049581225.1 Solirubrobacteraceae bacterium | reverse complement strand
ACCTCAGCCAGATCAGCTTCCTTGGGGTGCCCGCCGCCGACATTGTGGATCTGACCGTCTCCGGCTCGCGCTCGGGGAGCCACGCCGGGAGGTTGATCGCCTACTCCCAGGGGGACGGTGCCAGCTTCCTGCCGAGTCACCCGTTCATCCAGGGCGAGACGGTCACCGTCCACGGCGCCCTGCGTCGCGGCTCTGCCACGACACCGTTCGCCTGGCGCTTCACGGTCGCCGAGGTCGATTCGGTGAGTCGCTCCCTGGAGACGCCTCCGCCGCCCCCGCCGCCCGCCAAGTCAAGCGAACTTCAGCACTTTCTCTCGCGACCGGATCTACGCCCGCCGACCGTCTCGGTCACCACCGACACCGGCGCTCAAGCCCCCGGCGACATGTTCCTGGCGCCCTATGCCGGTCCCGGACAGTACGGCCCTATGATCCTCGACCCCTCCGGCAACCTGTTGTGGTTCAAGCCGATCCCTGCCGGAGAGCGCGCCGCGGATCTGCGCGTTCAGCAGTACGAAGGCAAACCTGTCCTGACCTGGTGGCAGGACCCACTCGTCTCTGGCGGTCGCGGTGACGCCGCTGTCGTGGTCGCCGACGATACCTACAAAGACATCGCGGTCGTCCGTGCCGGCAACGGCTACCAGCCCGACCTGCACGCATTCGAAATCACCCCCCAAGGCACGGCGCTGTTCACCGTCTACGACGCGATTCGCTGCAACCTCTCCGCCAATGGCGGACCGGCCGACGGCGCCATCGCCGACACCTTGATCCAGGAGATCGACCTCAAAACCGGCCTGGTCCGCTTCGAGTGGCACTCTCTCGACCACGTGCCGCTGGCCAACTCCTACATGCCGATCGGACACGGCGGCACCCCCACCTCGCCGTGGGATTGGTTTCACATCAACGCCGTCTCCGAACATCCCGGGATGCTCCTGATCGATTCCCGCAATACCTGGGCGGCCTACAACGTCAACCCCAGCGGCGGCCAGGTCGTCTGGACTCTCGGCGGCAAGCATTCGAGCTTCACGATGGGTCCCGCGGCAAGCCCCGCGTGGCAGCACGACGTCCGCGAGGATCCCTCTGGCACGTTTTCCTTCTTTGACAACGGCGGCACGCCCGACGTGCACTCCCAGTCGCGCGTGATCGTGCTATCGCTGAACACCCAAAAGATGACCGCCAACCTGGTCTCCAGCTTCACCCATTCAAAGCCCCTGCTGGCTCCAAGCCAGGGCGACTTCCAGCCCCTGGCGGGAGGCAACTGGTTCGTCGGCTGGGGACAAGAACCGTATTTCTCTGAATTCGCTCCCGAAGGCAGCCTTCTGTTCGACGCCCACCTGCCGGCGCTCTACCAGTCCTACACCGTGCTCAAGTTCCCCTGGAGCGGCAGTCCCCCGCAACCGCCTCGGCTCCTCGTGCGAGCGGGCGCCCACGGCGGCCTCGTCGTCTACGCGAGTTGGAACGGAGCGACAGCCGTCGCCCAATGGCGCCTGCTCGGTGGATCCAGTTCGCACTCGCTGGTGCCCTTGGCGACGGTCCCGCGCAACGGTTTCGAGACCGGCATCGCGACTTCGTCCTCGCCAAGCGACGTCGCCGTTCAGGCGCTTGGAGCCCAAGGAGAAGTACTTGGCACGTCCGGTTCCGCGCGTTCCTGAGCAGGCAGCTCTGGCAGAAATCGTTGGAAATTCGTCCTTGCGGACAAGCGCCGGCTCGGGCATGATCAAGCGATGGCTACGCCTCGTCCCCGCCAGATCGCGATCCTCGCTTTCCCCGATGTACAGAGCCTTGATGTCACCGGCCCCCTGGAGGTATTCGCCACCGCCCACAAGCTGATCGAGCTCACGGGCCGCGAAGACCCTGGCTATGAGCTCCTGATCGTCAGCCCCGGCGGGGCTTCCCTGCGCACCTCCAGCGGACTGCGGATCGTGCCCCACGCCGGCTTCGAGCAGGCGCCCGCCCGGCTCGACACCTTGATCGTGGCTGGGGGCCACGGCTCTCGCGCGATGAGCGCCGACCCGGCCACCCTCGCCTGGATCGCCAAAACCTCAAAGCGGGCGCGGCGCACAGCCTCGGTCTGCACAGGCGCGTTTCTCCTGGCCGCCGCCGGCCTGCTCGACGGGCGTCGCGCCACCACCCACTGGTCCGCCGCGCGCCGGCTGGCGCAGCTGTACCCATCCGTGCAAGTCGACCCCGAGCCGATCTTCCTGCGCGACGGGGACGTCTGGACCTCGGCTGGCGTCACCGCCGGGATGGACCTCGCGCTCGCGCTGGTCGAAGAAGACCTCGACCGCGAGGCGGCATTGGCGATCGCGCGCCAACTGGTCCTGTTCCTGCGTCGCCCCGGCAACCAATCCCAGTTCAGCGCCACCCTGGCCGCACAGGAGCCGACCCGTGAGCCGCTTCGCGAAGTGCGTCGCCATATTCTCGAGAACCTGGCCCGCGACCTCTCGGTAGAAGAGCTGGCCGCCCAGGCCCACATGAGCCCGCGCCACTTCGCCCGCTCTTTCCGCGCCGAGACCGGCGTCACGCCTGCCCGCTACGTCGAGAGCGTGCGCCTGGAGGCCGCCCGCCGCGCCCTGGAGGACACGTCGCTGTCGGTCGCGGCGGTCGCCCACGCCTGTGGCTTCGGCACCCCCGAGACCCTGCGTCGCGCCTTCCTGCGCTCGCTCGAAGTCGGTCCCACCGAGTATCGCCGTCGCTTTCACCCGGCCGGATCGCCCTCCGGGGAGGCAGAGGTCGCCTGAGCGCGACCGCGGTGGAAGTACCCGACACGTACGCCCAACCATCCCAACCCATCAGGAGAGCTGACACACATGGACATCGCCATCCTCATCTTCCCCCGCTTCGCGGCGCTCGACGCCGTCGGTCCCTACGAAGTGCTCAGTCGGCTGCCAGGCGCTCGCGTCACATTCGTAGCCGAGCAAGCCACCCCGCAACGCACCGACACCGGACAGCTGGGTCTGCTGGCCGACCGCACATTGGAGGATCTCCCCAACCCCGAGATCTTGCTTGTCCCGGGAGGCCCCGGACAAGCGGCGCTGATGCAGGACGGCCCGGTGCACGCCTGGTTGCGTGCGGCCGACGCCACGTCGACCTGGACAACCTCTGTTTGCACCGGCTCTCTGATCCTGGGCGCAGCCGGTCTCTTGACAGGAAAGCGCGCCACCTCCAACTGGCAAGCGCTCGACGAGCTCGGCGGTCTCGGCGCCGAGGTCGTGCCCGAGCGTGTCGTCTTCGACGGCAAGTACGCCACCTCGGCCGGTGTTACCGCCGGGCTTGACATGGCGCTCTCCCTGGCGGCCAAGATCGCAGGCGAGACTGTTGCCCAAGCAATCCAACTGGGCCTCGAGTACGACCCCGAGCCTCCTTTCGACGCCGGCTCGCCCGAGAAGGCGCCCGCCGAGATCGTCGAGGCCGTGCGCGCCTACTCTCGTTTCGTGGAGGCCGGCTGACCGTACCGGGGTGTCCCGGATGGGTTGTGTGTTCCCGTTCGGGGTGCCCTACGCGCGCGCAGGGGTCGTTTTCAGAGAATCGTCCGGGGTCGACCGCTAACCTGCGCTGTCCGATGGCAGAGCGCCGCTATGACCCGTCCGAGATAGAGCCCCGCTGGCAGGAGGTGTGGGCGCGCGAGCACACCTGGGAGGTTTCCAACGAGCCCATTCCCGGCGAGGCGGCCGACGTCACCTCTTATGTGCTTGAGATGTTGCCCTACCCCTCGGGCGAGCCCCACATCGGCCACCTCAAGAAATACGCCGTCGGCGACGCCATCGCCCACTTCCACCGCCGCACTGGTCACCGTGTCCTTCACCCGATGGGCTACGACGCCTTCGGCCTGCCCGCCGAGAACCACGCGATCAAGACGGGCGTGCACCCGCGCGAGTCCACCGCCGCCTCGATCGCCTCCTTCCAGCGCCAATTCCGCTCGTGGGGGATCTCGATCGACTGGTCGCGCGAGCTGGGTACCCACGAACCCTCTTACTACCGCTGGACCCAATGGATCTTCCTGCAACTGTTCGAGGCCGGCCTGGCCTACCGTCGCGAGGCCGCCGTCAAGTGGTGTCCCAACGACCAGACCGTGCTCGCCAACGAGCAAGTGATCGACGGCTGCTGCGAGCGCTGCGGCGCCGTCGTCGAAGTCAAGCAACTGGAGCAGTGGTTCTTCAGGATCACCGACTACGCCGAGCGCCTGCTCTCAGATCTGGACGGGATCGCCTGGCCCGAGCACGTAAAGACGATGCAGCGCAACTGGATCGGCCGCTCCGAGGGGGCCGAGGTGACCTTCCGCTGCGAGGACTTGGACCCCGCCCACCCGATCGACTATCCCGTCTTCACGACTCGCCCCGACACTCTGTTCGGCGCCACCTTCTTTGTCATGGCTCCCGAGCACCCCGACGTGTTGCGCTTGGTCGAAGGCACACCCCAGGAGCAAGCGGTTCGGGACTACATAAACCAAGCCCTCACCGAGTCCGGCGAGGAACGCGGTTCCCTGGATAAGCCCAAGACCGGCGTTGCCCTCGGGCGCACCGTGGTCAACCCTGTCAACGGCGAGGCGATCCCCATGTATGTCGCCGACTATGTCCTGATGGAGTACGGCACCGGCGCGATCATGGCCGTGCCCGGCCACGACGAGCGCGACCACGCGTTTGCGCGCACCTTCGATTTGCCGATCCGCCGCGTGATCGAAGAGGTCCCCGACGATGGCGGAGACACACACGCTTGGGAGGGGGAGCTGCCGTACACAGGCGACGGTCCGTTGGTGGGCTCCCATCCCGACTTCGACGGTATGCACAACCGCGACGCGCTCACCGCGATCGTCCAGTGGCTGGACCGCGAAGGCAAGGGTCACGCTTCGGTCAACTACCGCTTGCGCGACTGGCTGGTCTCGCGCCAGCGCTACTGGGGCTGTCCGATCCCGATCGTCTACTGCGAGCGGTGCGGGATGCGGCCCGTGCCTCTCGACCAGTTGCCAGTCGTGCTGCCCGACATCGAGGACTACGCTCCCCAGGGCCGCTCGCCCCTGGCCGCGGCCGAGGACTGGGTCGCCACCGAGTGCCCCTCCTGTGGCGAACCCGCCCGGCGCGAGACCGACACGATGGACACCTTCGTCGACTCCTCCTGGTACTTCCTGCGCTACTGCGACGCCCGCAACGACCACGCCGCATGGGACGCGGCCGCCCTGCGCCAATGGATGCCCGTCGACCAGTACATCGGCGGGGTCGAGCACGCGATCCTGCACCTCATGTACGCCCGCTTCTTCTGCAAGGCGCTGGCGGACCTGGGCCATCTCGACTTCCAGGAGCCCTTCAAGGCACTGTTCACGCAGGGCATGGTCACCAAGGACGGGGCCAAGATGTCCAAGTCCAAGGGCAACGTCGTCTCGCCCGCCTCGATCGTCGAGCGCTACGGAGCCGACACCGCCCGCTGCTACATCCTGTTCGTCGGTCCCCCCGACCAGGACGCCGACTGGTCGGACGAGGGCGTTGAGGGCGTCCACCGCTTCCTCACGCGTTTGTGGCGCCTTGCGGCCGACACGGCCGAGCGGGGCGGAGGAGGGTCGCTGCCCTCGCTCGACGCTTTCGGCGAAAACGGCTCGCTCGACGGCGACGACTTGGAGCTTGCGCGAAAGGCTCACTGGGCGATCGACAAGGTCTCCGAAGACATGCGCCGCTTCGCCTTCAACACCTGCATCGCTGCGGTCATGGAGCTACTCAACGACTGCTCGCGGATGCGCGACTCCCTGCGCCTGGACAGCCTGCGCTTCGGCCTGGCCACCGCCGCGTCGCTGCTGTTCCCATTCGCTCCGCACCTCTCCTCAGACGTGTATGACATGCTCACCGGCGAGCGCGTCTGGGAGCAGCCCTGGCCCCACGCCGACCCCGAGATGCTCGAACACGAGGCCTACGAGCTTGTGTGCCAGGTCAACGGCAAGCTGCGCGACCGTGTTCAGGCGCCGTCGGACGCCAGCGCCGAGGAGCTGAAGGCGTTGTGCTTGGCGGCGCCGAACGTGGTTGCCCACATCGAGGGGCAGGAGATCGTCAAGGAGATTGTGGTGCCGGGACGCCTTGTGAACTTGGTCGTCCGCTGACGGCCGCCACGGCGTGCTGGCCAAGCGCCTCGCTCTTCTCAGCTCGCGACGGATCCTTCTTGGAGAGGTCTGGGCGATACCTACTAGCCGAATCGCGAGTTAGCGTGTATGTCGCACATGCTTGACCGCCTGTTCGCAATCCTTGACAGCCGCCTCCTGTCGCGTATCGGCAATCTCGAAACGCTTACTGGTGTGCTCGCGGGCGGCGGGTTGCTGCTGATTGCCATCGTCGTCGCAACGGTGGATCTGTTTGTCCACACCGGTTGGGTGCCACTGGAGTTCCTGGGCCTGACGCTCGTCGTTGCTCTGCTGTTTGGGGTTTCGCGGTTGCAGCGACATCTACGGCGGCGCCGAGCGAAGTCTGATCCTCGTGTGCCCGAAATCACGGCAAACCTCAAGGCGGTCGCTGACCGACTTGAAGGCTTCATTGACGCTCGCAACATCGCAGAGCCAGAGCGGCCCATCGATCCAGGCGTGTACCTGGAGGAGGAACTCTACGAAATGCTTGTCGAGTACAGAAAAAAAACGATGGCTCTCTACTACGAAAGCCATCGGGCGGACGCCGTCAATGCGTTCGACGCGTGCGATGTCCTGGGCTACACACGTGGACGCGAGCGTGAGCGGAGCATCATCTCCAAACCCGATGGGATATCTGCTCTTGCGCTCGTGCCGGGGATTCTACGCGACATGGGCTGGAAGCTCATCGGCATCTGAACGGCCGCTGGGCTCATGGGCGGTCGATGTCTCCCTCGAACTGTAGCCTCAGAGTATGCCCGCCCTCAAGCCCGCCTACCTGATCCACGGCGACGATCACGGCGCCGTCAGCGAGCGGCGCTCTCGTTTGAAGTCGCTGGCCGAATCCGACGGCGACGCGGCAAGCGTGGAGGTCCTGACCGGCGACTCGGGCACGCCCGAAGCCGTGGCGCTGGTGCTCTCCACAATGACGTTCGCGATCGGCCAGCGCGTGATCGTGGTGGACGGCGTGGAGCGCTTCAAGGACGTCGAAGTGACCGAGCACATCGAGCCGGCGATGGCCGCGATGCCGCCGGACACCACAATCGCCTTCTTCGCTCGTGAGGAGGGCCGCACGAAGGCTCCGGCGGCTCTGCACGAGGCGGTCAAGAAGGCCAAGGGGCAGATCGTCGCGGAGGCCACGATTAAGCCGTGGGAGCTGGCGGGCTGGGTGCGCGAGCAGGCCAAGCGCATGGGCATCTCGCTCGACGCGTTCGCGGCGAAGACGCTGGTAGCCCAGGTGGGCGAGCGCCAACAGCGCCTTTTGCGCGAGCTTGAGAAGCTGGCGCTCGCCGCCGATCCGAGCGAGAGCCCGATCAAGGTGGGCGCCGAGGAGATCGAAGAGCAGGCCGCCTATTCGACCGCGTGGCGAGCTTTCTCGCTGGCGGACTCGCTCGTGGGCGCCGACGCGGGCGAAGCGGTTCGCTCCTACCTGCGCTTGCGTGCTCAGGGCGAGCGGCTGTCGGGCCTCGTCTACCTGATGGCCCAGCGCTTGCGCGACGCCGAGGCCGTCTCGGTGCGCTTGCAGGCGGGGGAGCCGCCCGCGGAGATCAAACGCGGATTGCGGATGCCGCCAAGGGCGGCGGATCGCTTTATCGCCGATGTGGCGCGCACCGAGCCCGAGCGTCTGAGGGTGGCGGTGGCTCGCATCGCCGACCTGGAACTTGACACGCGTGGGGGCGCTCCCTTGAGTGGCGCGCGCACCGCGCTCTCATCGCTGGAAGAAGACACGCTCGCAATGCGAGCAATTCTTGCTGTCGCCAGCTGAGGCGTGCAGCCTACAACCCCCGCGCTTGTGGCAGCGGCCGTGAAGGTCGGGAAAGGGGGAAAGCGCTAGGAACTCTTGCCGGCAGCCACACGCGCCGCCCGAGACTTCTTGCGTGCGCCCGTGTTCCGATGCAAAGCGCCGCGCTTGACGGCCTTGTCGATCGTGCGCACAACGCGACGGTGCTCGGCCTCGGTAGCCTCGCTGTCGCTCTCCTTGGCGAGCGCTTCCAGGCGACGGAAGTAGGTCTTGATCGCCGAGGTGTATTCGCGGTTCTCCAAACGCTCGCGCTCGGAGCGGAGGATGCGCTTCTTTTGGGATGCGATGTTGGCCATGTGAAAGGACGCTTGCGACCCGAGCAGCCTGCCGGGGCGCGCCGCGCAGCGCCGTACTATAGCGCCCCGTGTCTGTGAGCGCCGGAGAACAGGAGGAGCCGCCGGAGCCGCCACGCTCGGGCAACGTCGCTCGCAACACGGCGATCTTCTCGATCGCGACCGGGATCTCCCGTGTCGTGGGGTTGGCGCGCGAAGTGGTTGCCGCGAGCTTCTTCGGCACGACGGGGGCCGCGTCGGCCTTCACGCTCGCCTTTCAGGTACCGAATCTCGTCAGCAACCTGTTCGCCAACGCGGCCCTCTCGGCCGCTTTCGTGCCCGTCTTCACCGACCTGTTGCAGCAAGGCAAGAAGCGCGAGGCCTTCCGCTTGGCCTCGACTTTGTTCTGGATCATCCTGATCGTGCTTGGGGCGCTCACGGCCTTCTTCGTGCTGGCCGCGGGCGTGATCATGCCGCTGTTCACGGGCCCCAAGTTCGGTCCCGAGCTCGACGCCCTGACCGTGGGCCTCTCGCAAGTCCTGTTTCCCGTCGTACTCCTGCTCGGCCTGAATGGGCTGCTTGTGGGGATCCTTCAGTCCTACGACCATTTCACGATCCCGGCGATCTCTCCGGCTGTGTGGAACGTGGTGATCATCGTGTTGCTTGTGATCCTGCGCCCCCACTTCCCGGGCGGATATCAGGACGGCAACCAGCTGTATGCGTATGCGATCGCGATTCTCGTCGCCACGTTTGTGCAGATGCTTATGGCCTTTGGCGCATTGGGACGGATCGACTTTCGCTTGCAGATGTCGATCGATTGGCACGATCCGCGCATCAGGCAGGTGTTCACGCTGATGTTGCCGGTGACGATCGGACTGGGGATCGTCAATCTGGATCAGCTGATCAACTCGGTGTTCGGAACGCTCGTCTCCGAAGAAGCGCCACGCGCGATCGATAACGCGTTTCGCATCTACATGCTGCCGCAGGGGCTGTTCAGCGTGGCGGTGGCGACCGTCTTGTTTCCGACGCTCAGCCGGATGGCCTCCAGGCGCGACGTGTCCTCGATGCGCAGCACGCTCGGCAACGGGATGCGCCAGATCAACCTGCTGTTGATCCCGGCGGCTACCTTCATCATCGTGCTGACGACGCCGATCGTCCAGCTCGTCTTCGAACGCGGCAAATTCGGGCCCCAGTCCACCCACCTCGTCTCGATCGCCCTGTTCTGGTTTGCCTTCAGCCTGCCATTCGGCGGCGTGAACCTGCTCCTGACGCGCACATTCTTCGCGGTGCAGAGGCCTTGGATACCGACGCGACTCGCGGGCCTGAACATCATCGTGGACATCATTGTGAGCGTCGGCCTGTACAAGCCGCTTGGGATCGCCGGCCTGATCATCGGCACGGTGGCGGCCAACGCGGTCATGACGGCATTGCAACTGCACCGCTTGCGGATTGGCTTCAACGGGCGCATCGAAGGCAGGCAGACGACGATGATCACGGCTCGCATCACGGTCGCCTCGGCTCTGCTCGCGGGCGTGTCTTGGGTTGTCTGGTACCCGTTGCACAAGCTGCTCGGCGCCTCCTTCCCGGCCCAGCTCGTCAGCCTCGGCGCCGCCGGGGTGGCCGGAGTGTTCGTGTACGTGAGGGCCGTGTTCGCGATGAATATCCCCGAGGCCCACCAGGTGCACCGCCTGATCATGGCCCAGCTGGGCCGGGCCTGACGCTCCTCTGGTCCAGCCGCGCGGCGCGGCGCACAGACGAAGGGCCGAGAAGGCTTTCGCCCTCCCGGCCCTGGTCCGGACAAAGATCACCGGGTTACTACTACGTCCCAGGACTTAAATGCGTGTCTATGCCTGGGCGGCTATGACACTCCCAACCACCGGGACTGGCCACCAACACAAGGCTGGTGCGTGGCCCGGCTGAGCCCGAAGGCTCAGGTTGAGTAGGCGATCCGCCGGACCCATAAGGCTATCGCCTCTACAGTTTGGACCCGCATGGAACAAGACAAGATCCGCAATTTCTCGATCATCGCCCACATCGACCACGGCAAGTCGACCTTGGCGGACCGCATCCTGGAGCTGACGCACGCCGTCGACGAGCGCGCGATGCGGGCGCAGGTGCTCGACTCGATGGACCTGGAGCGTGAGCGGGGGATAACGATCAAGGCTCAGGCGGTCAAGGTCGCCTATACGGCTTCTGACGGGGAGACCTACCAACTGCACCTCATAGACACCCCGGGGCATGTGGACTTCACGTATGAGGTGTCGCGCTCCCTGGCCGCGTGCGAGGGGGCCTTGCTGGTCGTGGACGCCTCCCAAGGCGTGGAGGCCCAGACGGTTGCCAACACCTACCTGGCGGTCGAGGCGGGCCTTGAGCTGATCCCGTGCCTGAACAAGATCGACCTGCCCGGCGCCGAGCCAGAGCGAGTCGCGGGCGAAGTGGCGGAGCTGATCGGCGAGCCGGACGAGGCGATCCTGAAGATCAGCGGCAAGACGGGGGCGGGCGTCAGGGAGGTGCTGGACGAGCTTGTCCGGCGCGTGCCTCCCCCTTCGGGTGACCCGCAGGCGCCGCCGAGGGCGCTGATCTTCGACTCCGAGTTCGACCAGTACCGGGGCGTGATCGCCTACATCAGGGTCGTGGATGGAGTCTTCAAGAAGGGCGAGGCGATCAGGGCGATGGCGGCGGGCACCCATGCGGAGATCGACGACATCGGCTTCTTCTCGCCGACGATGACGCCGGTCAAGCAGTTGGGCGCGGGCGAGGTGGGCTATCTGATCACGGGCATCAAGGACGTGACGCACCTGAGGGTCGGCGACACGCTGACGACGGCGGTTCGCGGTGGGCAGAGCGCTTCAGAGCCGCTGCCCGGCTACAGGGAGGTCAAGCCGATGGTCTTCTGCGGCCTGTTCCCGATCGACTCCGACCGCTACCCCGACCTGAGGGACGCCTTGGAGAAGCTGACGCTCAACGACGCGGCGCTTTCCTGGGAGCCGGAGACCTCCGATGCGCTGGGCTTCGGCTTCAGGTGCGGCTTTCTCGGCCTGTTGCACATGGACATCGTGAGAGAGCGTCTGGAGCGTGAGTACGACCTGGAGCTGCTGGCGACGATGCCATCGGTGGAGTTCGACGTGACGCTCACCAATGGCGAGGAGATGGAGGTGCACAATCCCTCCGACATGCCCGACCCCGGCACGATCGCCGAGATAAGGGAGCCGTTCATCAAGGCCCAGGTGATAGCCCCGCGGGAGTTCGTGGGCGCGGTGATGGAGCTTTGCCAGGAACGCAGGGGAGAGCCGGCGGGCATCCATTACCTCTCGCCCGAGCGGGTCCAGATGAGCTATGACCTGCCGCTTGCGGAAATCGTGCTCGACTTCTTCGACCAGCTCAAGTCACGCACTCGCGGCTACGCCTCGCTGGACTACGAGCTGAGCGACATGAAGCCGGCCAACCTCGTCAAGCTCGACGTGCTGCTCGCGGGCGACACGGTCGATGCGCTGTCGATGGTCGTGCACAGGGACAAGGCCTATGACATGGGTCGTACGCTCACCGAAAAGCTGCGCAAGCGCATCCCTCGCCAGCAGTACGACGTGCCGATTCAGGCCGCGATCGGCTCACACATCATCGCCCGCGAGACGGTCAAGGCATTCCGCAAGGACGTGATCGCCAAGTGCTACGGCGGTGACATCTCGCGCAAGAAGAAGCTCCTCGGCAAGCAGAAGGAAGGCAAGAAGCGCATGAAGCAGGTCGGGCGCGTCGAGGTTCCACAGGAGGCCTTCCTGGCGGTGCTTGAGATCGGCGAGGAGTAGGCCTTGGGCCGGGAAGCGCGGTTCCCCCGTTTGGGTGGCGTTGGTTGGTGGGGATCGTCGTTCGTACCCTCCGGAGACCGCGCGTGACGCACATCCTGTTTGTGTGTTTGGGAAACATTTGCCGCTCCCCGACGGCCGAGGGTGTGATGCGCGCGCTGGTCGCCGAAGCTGGGCTCGAGGATGAGATAGTGCTCGACAGCGCGGGCACGGGGGCATGGCACGTGGGTGAGCCGCCCGACACGAGGGCGCGAGGAGCCGCGGCCCGCCGGGGCATCGCGCTTGACAGCGTGGCTCGCCAGGTGACCGAACACGACTTCGAGATCTTCGATCTGATCCTCGCGATGGACGCCTCAAACCAGCATGCCCTGCGCCGGCTGGCTCCGGACGATGGCGCCCGCGCCAAGGTGCGTATGTTGCGCGAGTTCGACCCCGCGACCGCCGGTACGCACGAACTCGACGTCCCTGACCCCTACTACGACAGCGAGCGCGGCTTTGAGATCGTGCTCGATCAGGTCCAGGCGGCCTGCGCCGGTTTGCTGGAGCGGCTGCGATCGGCCGAGCCCGCGTGAGCGAGGACGCGCGTGTGAGCCTGCCGACGGGAGCAAGCGAGGCGCGCCGTGTGGGCGGCGGCGACATCAACGAGGCTTGGCACGTGCGCCTGGGCGGCGAGGACGCGTTCGTCAAGACGCGCCCTGACGCAGGCGAGGGCAAGTACGCGCTGGAGGCCGCCGGTCTGGAGTGGTTGGCCGAGCCGGGTGCGCTGCGCACGCCGCGCACGATCGAGGTCGCCGACGATTACCTGGCGCTCGAGTGGGTGGAGCCGGGCAGGCTCAGCGATCGGGGCGCGGAGGAGCTGGGTCGCGGACTTGCCGTGACTCACCTGGCCGGCGCTCCCCACTTCGGCGATCCCGGCTTCGGCAAGCGTCTTGGGGC
>JBAURN010000033.1:0-6031 GCA_049581225.1 Solirubrobacteraceae bacterium | reverse complement strand
GCGCAAGGGTCCCACCCGCGGCGCTCCCCCGGTCGTCGCGAGCACGGCGCCCCGACGCCGCTCAGGCGCGAGACGGATGATGGGCTTGCTGGTCGCCCTGCTTGCCCTCGGCGGCGTGATCGCGGCGATCGTCTTGCTCAGCGCACCCGCGCCCACCAAGATCACTTTGCGCAACGTCGTCTACAAAGACGCCCAAGAATCGGCCGAAGCGCTCAAGCAGCTGGTCAACGAAAACACGAAGTAGCGCCGCGCACGGGAGACCTTCCGGCTCGCGCGCGGCCGTCCAGCGACTTCACCCACCGAGTAGCCGAGCCGCCCTCTCAGACAACTGTCCATCGAGGATCGCCTGGCGCAGGTCCGCCATCAAGCGGGCCAGAAACGCCAGGTTATGTTCGCTCAGCAGCCTCATCCCGGTGATCTCACGGGAGCGTACGAGGTAGGAGAGGTAGGCTCGCGAGAGCCCGCGACGACAGGCCTGACAGGCACAGCCCTCCACCAGTGGCTCCGCGGACTCGCGCCACACGCTTTTGGTGAGGTCCACCCGCCAGCGATTCGAGGGATCTTGCACGAGCGCTGTGCCGTGGCGCCCGAGGCGTGTGGGCATCGCGCAGTCGAACGTGTCGATCCCCAATTCGACGCCCCTAACCAGGTCGTCCACCTCGCCGATCCCGAGCAGGTGGCGCGGCAGGGACTCGTGCTCGCCGCCCAGCTCGGCTACGGCGTGGCCGACGACCTCATACATCTGAGCCTTCTCGGCCCCCAGCGAACCCCCGATCGCAACGCCGTCGCAGCCGCTTGAGGCCACGACGCGGGCCGAGGCACGGCGCATGTCCTCATATACGCCGCCCTGCACGATCCCGTAGACCAGCTGACCGGCGGGGCCGTGCTCGGCGTGCCAGGCCAAGCAGCGCTCCAACCAGCGGTGGGTGCGCTCAGTCGACTGCTCGGTGTAGGAGCGATCCACGTGGAAGGGGGTGCACTCGTCGAACACGAGCGCTATATCGGAGTGGAGCGCAGCCTGTACGGCCATCGAGTCCTCGGGCCCCATGAAGCGCTCGGCGCCGTCCACGTAGGAGCGAAAGCGCACGCCCTGCTCCTCGATCGAGAGGATCGCCCCCTCACGCGCGGGGTGGGCAGGACCTCCAAATCCCCGCGTGCGCGATGGGCGAGCCTTGATCTCGTCGGCCACCGTGCCATGCCCCATCGAGAAGACCTGAAAGCCCCCCGAGTCGGTGATTATCGGGCCATCCCAGCCCATGAAGCCGTGCAAGCCGCCGAAGCGCTCGATCAAGTCGGCGCCCGGATTGAGCATCAGATGGAAGGTGTTGCCGAGCACCATTTCGTAACCAAGCGCCTTCACCTCATTCGGCAAGAGACCCTTGATCGTGGCCTTCGTGGCCAAGGGTACGAAGGCCGGGGTGTGCACGTCGCCGCGCGGTGTGCCCAATCGCCCGGCACGAGCTCCGGTGGCGCCGTCGCGCGCTTCGATAGTCAGGGCCGCCACTTACGCGCCATCCTAATGCTCCCAGGCGGAGCGCTCCGTGCGACAGAGCCGAGGCGCGAGACCGTCGCCCAACCGAGACGCGTGCGGCGGCGGATACCCTGGCGCGAAGGTCTCAAACGCCTCCCCTCCATGCTCGCCTCCCTCGTCGATGTCACCCACCTGATCGAAGTCTTCGGCTACCCGTTGCTGTTCCTGGTTGTGATGGCCGAGTCCAGCGGCCTTCCCGTCCCTGGAGAGACCGGCCTGATCGCGGCCGCGGTGGCTGCCAGCCAAGGCAAGCTGCAGATCGAGCTGGTGATCACGATCGCGGCGCTCGCGGCGATCGTGGGCGACAACGTCGGCTATCAGATTGGACGCAAGGGTGGACGCTGGATCCTGGAGCGGCCCGGGCGCTTTGAACGCCAGCGCCGCCAGGTGCTCATCACCGGTGAGCCCTTCTTCGAGCGCCATGGGCCCAAGGCCGTGTTTTTCGGGCGCTTCCTGCTCGGCTTGCGCGTGTGGGCCTCATGGCTGGCCGGCGCCACCCATATGCGCTGGCGCTCGTTCTTCCTGTGGAACGCCTTGGGCGGAATCTGCTGGGCGACGGCAATCGGGCTGCTCGCCTACTTCCTGGGCAATGCCGCCGGCAACGCGATCGAAGCCTTCGGCCTCTACGGCGTGGGCGCGGTCCTGATTGCGATCGTGGTCTTCGTGGTCGCGCATGTACGTCACCGTCGCGCGCAAGCGGATGCCACCGAGCCAAATCCGACGCAAGACACCACCAGCGAGGGACAGCCTCGCTGAACCGGTGCTAGACCTGCGCGCCTTACTGCAGGGGTACTTCGGTGTGGGACGCCGGTTGAGATGACGCTCCGCAACAGTTGGCGGCAACACGCTCCCACATCTGACCGAGCGCCTCGAGCTCGGACTCTGAGAAGTGGGAGAGGAAGTGCTCTCGCACGACCGCCCTGTGGGTGCCGCGCGCGGCACCCAGGCGCTCCCGGCCGTGGTCGGTGAGACAGGCGTAGGCGCCGCGGGCGTCGTGCTGGCAGGTGCAGCGGCTGAGCAGCTCGTCGCGCTCCAAGCGATCGACCAGCCGGGTGAGTCCGCTGCGTGAGAGCTGGGCGTGCTCGGCCAGGTCGCACATGCGCATCTTGCCGGCCGGGGCGTCCATCAGGTGCTGGAGCACCTCGTAGGAGCTGAGTTGCAGCCCATGCTCTCGCTCGAGCCGGCTCTCCAAGCGCTTGGCGAGCGAGGCGTGTGCCCGCAACAAGCCCCTCCAGGCGCGAAGCTCGGACTCGCTGAGCGAGTCCTGCTCTCCCAGACCCTGCTCCTTGTCGGGAGCGAGCTTGAGGAGGGTCACGGTTGCGGTTGCGGTTGACATGATGGCAATCGACACTAGCTGCGTGCTGAATCGAACATAGCAGCGTCAGAGATGGGAATCCCTGTCAACCGAGCGCTTGAAGCGCTTCAGCTCGGACGCTTGGTGGCCCTCCAGGCCCACCACATCATCAGGGGTTGCAACGGCAGGCGCCCGTACAAGGCCCATCGCGGGATCTTGCTGAAGTGCTCGGGCGTACGGGCCATGTACAGGTTCGCTGGAAACACTGCCACCAGCAACGCGATCAAGCCGAGACCTGCGGGGCGACGCGTCCAGGGCAAGAGCACACCCAGACCTCCCGCGAACTCGGCCACGCCGCTGATGGCGACGATGTCCTTGGCGCGACCCTTCATGCTCGGCGGGACGATCCGCTCATAGGTTTTGGGCATCAGGAAATGGTTGACGCCCGCACCCATGAACGCGAGGCCCAGCAGCAGGCGCGAGCGTCGGCGCCCTCCTGAGCTCTCGGTACCCGAGGCCACCGCCTGCTCAGCCGAGTAGCCGTCGAGGAAGGTGTCGACCGCGGCCGCGAATGGATCCTTGGTTTCACTGTTCATCGTCTCTCCCTAGGACTCTTTGGCCGCCGAGGCGCCGCCGTCGAGGAGCGACCGTCCGGTCATCTGGGCGGGCTGGTCAATCCCCAGCAGGTCAAGGACAGTTGGCGCCACGTCCGCGAGGATACCGCCCTCGGCGCGCAATTGGACGTCGAGCTTGGTCACGATCAGGGGAACGGGGTTGAGCGAATGGGCGGTGTTGGGAGACCCGTCGGGCTCGAGCATGTGGTCCGCGTTGCCGTGATCGGCTGTCACGATGCACACGCCGCCCGTGCTTGCGATGACCTCGACGATCCGGCCGAGGCATTCGTCGACCGTCTCGATCGCCTGCACCGCCGCTCCGATCACGCCGGTATGACCGACCATGTCGGCGTTGGCGAAGTTGATCACCCCGAAGCGAAAGCCGGCTCCGTCCTCGCTCCAGGCCTTCGCGAAGGCGGCGGCAGCCTCCCGGGCGCTCATCTGCGGCTTGTGGTCGTAGGTCGGCACGTCGCGCGGCGAGGGCACCAGCTCGCGCCGCTCCCCCGCGCACGGCGTCTCCTCGCCACCGTTGAAGAAGTAGGTGACGTGCGGATACTTCTCGGTCTCGGCCACGTGCAGTTGGCGCAGGCCGGCGCCGGCGATCACTCGCGAGAGCGTGATCTGGGGCCGCGCCGGCACGAACGCGACCGGGTAGGGCCAACCCTCCTCGTACTCGGTCAAGGTCGCCAGACGGCTCACGGGCGGTGCGCCCGCACGCCCCTGCCAGCCGGGGAGCTCCTGAGCGTCCTCCGCGCCATCGGAGGAGCCGAGCGAAGCTGGTTCCGCGCCCTCGGCTTGCACTCCCGGCGCCCCGAATCCGGGCTCGGCCAGGGCCCTGACGATCTCGCGCATACGGTCGGGTCGGAAGTTGAAGCACAGAACACTGTCTCCTGGGCGGATACGTGCCTCCTCGCCAACAAGCGTGGGCTCGACGAACTCGTCGCTCTCACCACGCTCGTAGGCGTCTCTGACCGCCTGCTCGCCGCCGGCGGCTCGATGGGGCGCACGAGCGTGGATGAGCATGTCGTAAGCGCGCTGGGTGCGCTCCCAACGGCGGTCGCGATCCATCGCCCAGTAGCGCCCCACAACCGAGCCGACGCGCATCCCTGGGGTCCGGTCGAGCTCGGCCAGATATCCGGCTCCGGCGTGGGGCAAGGTGTCGCGCCCGTCGGTGAATGCGTGCACCACCAGATCAACCCCTGGCGCCAGCTCGCCCGCGAGCGCGATCAGGGCGCGCAGATGCTCCAGCGAGGAGTGCACGCCGCCGTCTGAGACGAGACCGATCAGGTGTACGCGGGGCGCTCCTGAGAAGGCGTCGCGCAGAACCCTGTTCTGGGCCAGGGAGCCGTCGGCGATCGCCTCATCGATGCGCACCAGGTCTTGCTTGACGACGGCGCCCGCACCCAGGTTGAGGTGGCCGACCTCGGAGTTGCCCATCTGCCCTTCGGGCAGTCCCACGGCGACTCCGCACGCGGTCAGCCTGGTATGGGGATAGGTCGCCCACAGTCGATCGAAGTTCGGCGTGGCCGCCAGCGAGACGGCGTTGCCGGGACTCGGCTCGGCCAGGCCCCACCCATCGAGCACGATCAGGCATACGCTGGGCACATGCGAACCTGCGGCGACCCCGCCGGCCGAGCCGGTGGTGGTCCGCTCGGCCGCGCTCATGGCCGGGCGACAGTCGCGATCTGCGGGTGCGTGTTCACGACGACTGGGCCGCGGCCACGATCTCGGCGAAGGACTCCGCCTGCAGGGAAGCCCCTCCGACCAAGGCGCCGTCGATGTCGGGGAGGGCCAGCATCTCAGAGGCGTTCTCCGGCTTGACCGAACCGCCGTAGAGGATCCTCACGCGCTGGGCGGCCTCGGCGGAGCGACCTCCGACGAGTGCGCGCACGAAGGCGATCGCCTCCTGGGCCTGCTCGGGCGTGGCCACCAGGCCGGTCCCGATCGCCCAGATCGGCTCGTAGGCGATCGTCACTTCGGCGAGGCGCTCCTCGGGCACGCCGGCGAGATCCTCGCCGATCTGGTGGCGCAGCTTGCGCTCGGTGTCGCCCTCGTCGCGCTCAGCCTCGGTCTCCCCCACGCACAGGATCGGCGCCAACCCGGCGGCCAGTGCGGCGGGCACCTTGAGGGCGAGCACCTTGTCGGTCTCGCCGAACAGCTCACGACGCTCGGAGTGGCCCAGCACCACGCCGCCCACGTCGAGCTCTGAAAGCATCGCCGGCGACACCTCGCCGGTGAAAGCGCCCTCGAGCTCGTGGTGCACGTTCTGGGCGTAGACCTCCACCCGTGAGCCCCGTGCGCTGTCAACCATCGCGCGCAGGTCGGTGAAGGGTACGCAGATCGCAATGTCGACGCCGCTGACCGAGGACACGCGCGGGAGCAAGGCCTGGATGTACTCCTCGGCTTGGGCCTCGGTCTTGTGCATCTTCCAGTTGCCCGCGATCAGCGGGGTCCGCCCTTGCTCGGCCATCACACGATCCCGGCGCCTTGCAGCGCCTGGACTCCGGGCAGCACGCGACCCTCGACCAGCTCCAGGGTGGCTCCGCCGCCGGTGGAGAGGTGATCGACGCTGTCCTCCAGGCCGAACTGGGC
>JBAURN010000032.1:0-1565 GCA_049581225.1 Solirubrobacteraceae bacterium | reverse complement strand
TGGCCACCCAGGGCGATATCCGCGGGCCGAAAATCGGCAATGGTGGTGACTCCGGTGCTGGCGGCGATGACGGAAGCTTCGCCGATCTGCAGAGTGGAGGCCACGCGCGCGCCGAGACAGGGGGCTGGGGTGCCCTGATGAAAAATGGTCTGGCCGTGGCTGCCGATCAGGTCCACGGAGGAAAGCTTCACGCGAAAACGGCGGCACGCGGTGGCGGCAGCTTCCGCGAACAAACCGCCGAGCCTGAAATTCAGCTGGCTTAGTTCGCCAGCGGTCATTTTGTGCTGTTCCGCGACGCGCAGAATTTCCGCGCGAATCGCCGGCGGGAATTTCACGGCGGTGTGGTTCAACAGGCGGGCACGCACGCGCGGCGGCGCGCCGGAAATCTGGGCTAAAGCGACGTCCATCCCGTCCGCAGAGGTGCCGGACATCAAGCCCAGCACCAGCATTCCGCGGCGGTGGCGTGGAGAGCTCATGAAATCTGCTTCTTCAATTCCGCGAGGAGGTTTAAAGCATCGAGAGGTTTCAATTGATCCAGGTCGGCGCCGCGCAATTGTTGCAGAACGTCGCGGTCCAGCGCGGTGAACAACACTTCCTGGTGGCCGTTGTGATTGGCGTCGCCGCTCGCGCCGGGAGAAAGAGTTTCGCTGAGCTCGTGCTCATTCTGTTCATGCTTGCGCAAGACTTCGCGGGCACGTTCAATCACGCTGCGCGGCAATCCCGCCAGGCGGGCCACTTCGATGCCATAACTTTTGTTGGCGCTGCCGGGCTCGACGCGCCGCAAAAAGACAATCTCATTGGGCGTTTCCTTCACGGAGACGTGCACGTTTTTCACGGCGGTGAGCAGGTCGGCTAACTCCGTCAATTCATGATAATGGGTGGCGAAGAGGGTGCGCGCGCCGGTGTGCTTCTGCAAATGCTCGACGACGGCCCAGGCGATGGAGAGCCCGTCAAAGGTAGAGGTGCCGCGGCCCACTTCATCGAGCAATACCAGGCTGGCGGGGGTGGCGTGATGCAGGATGGCGGCGACCTCGCTCATCTCGACGAGGAAGGTGGAGCGGCCGCGGGCCAGATTGTCGCTCGCGCCGATGCGGGTGAAAATTCTGTCGGTGATGGGCAGCTTGGCCTGGCGGGCCGGAACGAAGCAACCCATCTGGGCCATCAGCACAATGAGCGCCGCCTGGCGCAGATAGGTGGATTTGCCGCCCATGTTCGGCCCGGTGATCAAGAGCAACTGCTGGCGCTGGGATTCGAGATACAAATCGTTGGGCACGAAGCGCTCGCCGCGCTGGCGTAGTAATTCCTCAATCACCGGGTGGCGGCCTTCGACGATCAGCAACTCGCCGGTGCGATTGAATTCCGGGCGGCTGTAGCCGCGTTCCGCCGCCAATTTGGCGAAAGAGGTGAGCACGTCGAGTTGCGCGATGGCGCCGGCGGTCAGGCGCAAGCGCGTGGCGTGAGCCGCGACCCCGGAGCGCAATTCGACGAACAGGCGGCACTCAATTTCCGCGATGCGCTCGTCAGCGGCAAGAATCTTGCGCTCGTATTCCTGGAGTTCCGGCGAA
>JBAURN010000031.1:0-5729 GCA_049581225.1 Solirubrobacteraceae bacterium | reverse complement strand
GGGTGTGCTGGCCGGCCTGATCCGTCTGACGCCCTGGCAGGGGGCGCTCGGCAGAGCCAGGGAGGTCTTTCCCTCGTTGGTCTTCTTGATCGGCGTGGCGTTTCTGCGCAGCTCCGCCGGCGGAGCCAACTCCGGCATCGCCGTGGTGGCTCTGCTGCCCGTGTTCTGGACCGCGCTGCACGGGAACAGGCGCGAACTGTGCGTGGTGACGGCGGGGGTGGCGGCGTTCTTCCTGGCGCCCCCACTGCTGATCGGGGGAACGGCCTACCCCTCCAGCCAGTACCGGGCGAGCGTCGTGTTCTTGGCCGTGAGCGCGATCATCGGCTTCACCACCCAGTGGTTGGTCGACGAGGTGCGCTTTGAGGCGCACGACGCCGAGCACCGTGAGCAGGCGTTGGAGCGCGTCGCGGCGGTGATGCGCGGCCTGTCGAACAGCCCTCACGCGCGCGTCGAGGTTTGCGAAGCGGCCCGGTCGATCGCCGACGCGAGCTTCGCCTTGCTGTATGAGCCGAGCGGGGCACCCGACACATTGCGCTCGAGCGCAATGGCCGGCCTGGACCTGGACCCACTCGAAGTCACTCCCCAGCGGACGACCGCGACCGGCGAGGCGTTTGCTTTGCGACGCTCGTTCCTGTGGAACAGGGGCGACGATCGGGGAGCCCTGGACCAAGGCATGTGGGAGGCCCTAGGAGAACCGTCATCGATGCTCTTCGAGCCCGTCTTCAGCGGCCAGGAGCCGGTCGGGGTGCTGGTGGTCGGCTGGCCCGGCGCGGTTCGCGCCGGCGGCACCAGAGCGACCCTCATCACCCTGCTCGCACACGAGGTCGCGGCCGCCATCAAGCGCGCGGACCTGCTTTCGCAGCTGACCGACATGGCCAGCACCGACGCGCTCACCGGCCTACCCAACCGCAGGGCTTGGGAGACGAACCTGAGCCAAGCCCTGCTCGACGGGGAGCGCTTTGTGCTGGCGATGCTCGACATCGACAACTTCAAGGACTTCAACGACACCCACGGGCATCCGGCGGGGGATCGCCTGCTCAAGGAGACCGCGGCGGCGTGGCGCGAAGAGCTGCGCGTAGGCGACTTACTGGCCCGCATCGGCGGCGAGGAGTTCGCTTTGCTGCTGCCGAATTGCACCGCCACCGAGGACGCCGTGGCGGTTGTGGAGCGGTTGCGACGGCGGGTGCCCTATCAGCAGACCTGCTCGGCGGGGGTCGTCGTGCGCACGCGCGGGGAATCCGCGGAGCAGTTGATGAGGAGAGTGGACGCGGCGCTGTATGCGGCCAAGGACGCCGGGCGGGATTGCGTTTCGCTGGTGAGGTGAGAGTGAGCTGATGGTGGCCCGCTGCTCAACGGTTGGCGACCACCTTTCCACCGGTTGACAGTCGGCCGTTCAACCGTTGACGGGCCACTGTCAACTATTGAGTCAGCCAAGACCTTCTGCCGATAGCCGGAATATGCGCCCAACGAGAGCACGGGTCAGCCTCACCGGCCAGGTGGCGTTGCTCAGCCTGATCCCGGTCGTGGCGCTTGGAGTCGTGCTTGCGTGGGTGCTGCGCGGACAGATCGTGGATCGCACCCTGGCCGATGCGAGCCAGTCGGCGAGCCTGGTGGCTCGGCTGGGCGTGCAGCCGCGGATCTCCCGTCATGAGCTGGAACACGGCCTAAGCGCGGGCGGCGTGAGGGCTTTGGACGAGCAGTTGCAAGCTCGCTCGGTGACACGCGACTTGGCGCGCATCAAGATCTGGAACAACAAAGGCCTGATCGTCTACTCGGACGACCATGCGCTGATTGGACGCCGTCCCGGCGAGAGCGACGATCTGGAGAGCGCTTTGCGCGGGCGCCCCGACGCGGCGACGGTGGTGACTCCGACTCGCGACTCCGAGACCGCCAGCGAGGTGGGCCTTGGAAGACTCGTCGAGGTGTACGTGCCCTTGCGCTTCAGCGCCTCCGAAAGACCGGCGGGGGCGTTCGAGATCTACCTCAGCTATACCCCTATCGCCGCGGCGATAGGGGTCGACGAGCGCATGATCGCTCTGTTGGTGGCGCTCGGTCTCGCTTTGCTTTGGGGGATCCTGTTTAGGATCGTGGCATCCGCATCACGGCGACTGAGCAGGCAGGCCGAGGAGAACGATCGGTTGGCCCGCTACGACCAGTTGACGGGTCTTCCCAATCGCACGCTCTTCTCCGAGAGACTCGCCGAGATCCTGAGCGAGAGCCGTCCACCCGGGGATGAAGTGGCGGTGCTGCTGCTCGACCTGGACGGTTTCAAGCAAATCAACGACACATTGGGACATGGGGCGGGGGACACGGTATTGATCGAGGTGGGACAACGCCTGCGGACCGCCCTCGACGAGGACTTCACAATCGCGCGTCTTGGCAACGACGAGTACGCGCTGCTGCAAGCTCACAGCAAAGGCCAGGCCGGCGCGCTGGAGACGGCGGCACGGGTACGACGCACGATGGAGGAGCCGGTTGCGCTCGAGGGAGTCTCGGTCAACGTCGAGACCAGCATCGGGATCGCGCTTGCTCCCGACCAGGCCGGCGATGCGGAGACGCTGCTGCGGCGTGCGGACATGGCCCTTGCCCACGCCCGCACATACCGCGGTGTGGTCGAAATGTATTCGGCCGAGCACGACCACTTCGATACGGCGCGCCTGAAGCTGCTGGGGCAGGTACGTCCCGCCTTGGAGCGAGACGAGTTCGTGCTGTTCTACCAACCCAAGATCGATCTCGAGACAGGGCGCGTGGTGGGAGTCGAGGCGCTGCTGCGTTGGCGCCACCCGCAAAGAGGGATGTTGGCCCCCCTGGAGTTCATGCCCCTGATCGAGCAGACAGCCTTGATCGGGAGCGTGACCAAGTACGTGATCGACCAAGCTTTGATTCAGCACGCGGCGTGGCGCGAGGCCGGACTGGACTTGGGCATGTCGGTGAACCTTTCGGCTTTCAACCTGAGCGATCCAAGCCTCGCAACACACGTGGAGTCGCTGCTGAAGGCCCACTCGACACCCGCGGGGGCGCTCACCGTCGAGGTCACCGAGAGCGCGGCGATGGCCGACGTCGACAAGGCTCTGCGTGTGCTTCACGCCCTCCGCGGCCTGGGCGTCGGAATTTCGATCGACGACTTCGGAAGCGGCCACGCCTCGATCGCCTACCTCACGCGACTGCCGGCCACGGAGCTGAAGATCGACCGCTCCTTGATCACCCACATATGCGAGAACCCTCGCGACGAAGCGATTGCGCGCACGACCATCGACCTGGCCCGCCATCTCGACCTGTCCGTGGTGGCCGAGGGGATCGAGACCGCCGAGGTGGCCGAACGCCTTGTTCAGATCGGGTGTGACGTGGGGCAGGGCTACTTCATATCCAGGCCCTTGCCCGCGCGGGAGTTTGTGGAGTGGTTGACGGGACGCGCGGCCTTGGGGGCCGGGGTTGTGGACGCTTGACGTCGGCTCTGATGAGATAAACAAGACGCTATTCGGAGAAACGCTTGGACCGATGGCTGCGATGGCAGTCGTGCCAAGTCATAAGCGGACTGGAAGGAGAGCTATGTCCCTACTCGGAAAGCTCACATCGTCAAGCTCAGAGTTCATCAACAAGCGCGGTGTGTACGCCGGACGGCGCTCGACAAGAATTCACGTGTTCCTCTATCGGAAAAGCAAGGGGCGGATCGGCGGCGCCCTGCCCGGCTGGCCCAACGCCAAGATCGCTTTGATCGACCACACGGGCGCGAAGAGCGCCGCCAAACGGACATCGCCCGTCATGTACCACCAATACGGCGACGCAATCGTCGTGGCAGGCTCAAAGGCCGGTCAACCAACAAACCCCGCCTGGTTCCACAACCTGATGGCAAACCCCGACACCACGGTCCAGATCGGCGCCGAGGTTCGCAAGGTCCACGCCCGCGTAGCCGCCGGCGAGGAGCGCGCCCGTCTTTGGGATGAGCTGCTCGCGATGTTTCCCGGATACGACTTCTATCGGCGCAACGCCAAGGGGCGAGAGATCCCGATCGTGGTTCTTGAGCCTCGGTGAGCCGAGGGACCGCCTGCGCCCTCGCTCAATCCTTCGCAAGTCCTCAAAGCGGCACTTCGTCGATCCTTCGCTCGCCGCTTCCGCGCTGGGGACGGACCCGCCCGCGCTGGTGCGCGACCTGAGCCCGCTCGGCTTCCATGCCCCGCCATAAAGATATATCGATCTTTTGATTTTCCCGGTAAGATCGATAAGTCTTGGTAAGATCTATCAAGATGGACGCCTTCGACAATCCTTTCCGCCCCGGTGCCGGCACTCCTCCCCCGGCATTGGTAGGCCGCGACGAGCTGGTTAAGAAATACGATGTAGCGCTACGCCGCGCACTGACCGGCCGCCCCGGCAAGAGCCTCATGCCGATCGGCCTGCGCGGAGTAGGCAAGACCGTCCTGCTCAACCGTTTCCAGGAGATTGCGCGCGATCGAGACTTGCGTATCGCCTTTATCGAGGCGTCGGAGTCCGGCGACTTCAAGCGCCTACTGGTCACTCGTCTGCGCTCGGTCCTACTCGAACTCGATCAGGGGCCCGTCTCCCGAGCCGTCAAGCGCGCCCTCGGGATCTTGAAGTCTTTCACCTACACGTTGCCCGACGGTACCTCCGTCTCGCTGGATGTCGATGCAGTCGCCGGCAGCGCCGACTCCGGCGTGCTCTCGGAGGACATGTCCGACCTGCTGACGGCACTCGGCGAGGCAGCGCATGATCGCAACAGCGGGGTCCTGATCGCGATCGACGAGGTGCAATATCTCGACGCGACTGAGTTGGCGGCAATCATCAGCGCGATCCACCGCACCGTGCAGCTCAGCTTGCCAGTGATCTTGGTCGGGGCCGGACTACCACAGCTACCCGGTCTCGCTGGAACTGCCAAGTCATACGCCGAGCGACTGTTCGACTTCCCCCGAATTGGCTCACTCGAGGCAGACGACGCTCGCACAGTCCTTTCGCAGCCTGCCGCCGAACAAGACGTCACCTTCACCGACGAAGCCCTCCATGAACTTGTGCATATAACTCATGGCTACCCCTATTTCCTACAGGAGTGGGGATACCACGTCTGGAATGCAGCCCCCCGATCTCCGATTACGCTCGAAGACGTGCGCCTGGCCGCACCAGACGTGCAGCACCAACTGGACAACAACTTCTTCCTGGTTCGCATGGATCGCCTCACCCCTGCCGAGAAGCAATACCTACAAGCCATGGCGGAGCTCGGACCTGGACCCCACCGCTCCGGCGACATTGCCGCCAAGCTTGGGGTCAAGGTCGAGAGCGTCGCTCCAAGGCGCTCGGTCCTGATCCAAAAGGGCATGGTCTACAGCCCGGCGCATGGCGACACAGCATTTACAGTGCCGTTGTTCGATGAGTTCCTTCGCCGAGACCTGCCCAGCGGGAGCGGTTAGCGGCGTTTCCCCGCTTGCTTCGTGGTCAGTTTAGGCAGTAGAGCGGGTGCGATAATCGCCACAACGTTCGTCCTGGACAACTTCGGATTCCCCGAAACCCCGCACCAACACAAGCGATCCGCCCCGAATGCCCCCGCCAGGAGTCGAACCTGGATCTACCGCTTAGGAGGCGGTCGTCTTATCCATTGGACTACGAGGGCGAGAAGGACCGCGTGCTCGATCGCATCGCGAGAAGGCTACCGGCGCTCGACGCCGGGACCATCCTGCCGGCGCTCGACGCCGGGACCGTCCTACGGGAGCTCGGCGCTGTGA
>JBAURN010000030.1:0-3112 GCA_049581225.1 Solirubrobacteraceae bacterium | reverse complement strand
GGCGGGCGCCCTGCTGCGGTTCATCGACTACGAGGGTTCGGTGACGCTCGGGGGGACCGAGATCGCGCGGGCGGACGGCGACTCGGTCAGGCGCGTGGTCGGGCTGGTGAGCCAGGACGCGCACGTGTTCGACAACACGATCGAAGAGAATCTGCGCCTGGCCAGGCGGGGGGCGAGCGTGGACGAGCTGGAAGCGGCGCTCGGCGATGCCCGGCTGCTCGATTGGGTGAAACAGCTGCCCCAAGGCCTGCGGACCGAGGTGGGCGAGCGTGGCGCGCGCATGTCCGGCGGGCAGCGCCGGCGCCTTGCCTTGGCCCGCGCGCTGCTGGCGAATTTTCCGATCCTGATCGCGGACGAGCCGGGTGAGCACCTGGACACCGCCACCGCGGACGCGATCGTGGCCGACCTGCTGTGCGCGTCGCGGCAGCGAGCCACGCTTTTGATCACACATAGATTGGCGGGCTTGGACGAGGTCGACGAAGTGGTCGTGCTCGACCACGGGAGCGTCACAGAACGGGGCACCCACGAAGAGCTGATCGCCCGCGACGGCTGGTATGCCGCAGCCGCCGAGCGCGAGCGCAGTCTCAACTTCGCGCGCGACTCGGGGCGGCCGCACTCGCATTACCCCGAATCCCCGAAACACCGTTTGGGTGGGGGTGAAACGTGACCAACGAGCTGGCGCGCTGGCAGTTCGCGACAACAAGCATTTACCACTTCCTGTTCGTGCCGATCACCATTGGCCTGGCGTTCCTGGTCGCGCTCCTGCAAACGGCCTGGCATCGCAACGGGCAGCCGGAGTACAGGCGGGTGACACGCTTCTTCGGCACCCTGCTCTTGATCAACGTCGCCGTGGGCGTCGTCACCGGCTTGGTGCAGGAGTTCGAGTTCGGGATGAACTGGTCGTCCTATTCGCGCTTCGTGGGCGACGTGTTCGGCGGCCCGCTCGCGATGGAGGGCTTGGCGGCCTTCTTCTTGGAGTCCACCTTCCTGGGACTGTGGATCTTCGGCTGGGACCGGCTGCCCAAGCGCGTGCACCTGGCCTGCATCTGGCTGGTGGCCGCCGGCTCGATGCTCTCGGCGCTTTTCATACTGGCCGCCAACTCATGGATGCAGCACCCGGTCGGGTACGTCTTGAACAGTCACGGCCAGCCCGAACTGAACAACGTGTGGGCGCTGTTCACGAATCCCACATTCCTGTGGGGCTATGTGCACGTGATTCTGGCATCGCTCGTAACCGGCTCGCTCGTGATGCTTGCGATTTCCGCGTGGCATCTGCGCGTCCGAAACCGCGCCGCCCCATCCGGAGGGCGGACAGGCTCGTCGTCAGCGGGCGCCCTGGATGACGCGGGACGGCCAAGCGCGCTGAGCAACGCCGAGGCCTTTCACCACACAGCCCGCCTGTCGGTGCTCGTGTTGCTGCCGGCGATCCTCTTGCAAATGTTCGTGGGCAACAAGCTGGGCGAGATCGAGAACACCTACCAGCCGGCCAAGATCGCCGCGGCCGAGGCGCAGTGGAGCAACTGCCAGCCGTGCTCGTTCTCCGCTTTTCAGATCGGCGGCGGCAACAACGACCAGACCCCCACCCAGGTCATCTCGATCCCGCACCTGCTCTCGGTCCTCGCGACCGGGACTTGGAACGGTGCGGTCGTCGGACTCAACCAGCTGCAAAAAGAAGACGAAAAGAAGTACGGCCCCGGCAACTACATCCCAGACGTATTCATCCAGTACTGGTCGATGCGCGTGATGGCCTACCTCGGCTCGTTGATCGCTTTGTTGGCCTTGTGGGGAGCGTGGCTGATCCACAAGGGCAGACTCGACCGCTCCAAGTGGTTCCTGCGTATCGGCCTCATTGCCGTAGTGACGCCATTCATCATGAACACGGCCGGCTGGCTGTTGACCGAGAGTGGGCGCCAGCCTTGGATCGTGCAAGGGCTGATGAAGACGATCAACGCCAACTCGCCGTCGGTCAGCTCGACCGACATCTGGATCAGCCTGATCGCGTTCGTCCTGATCTACATCGCACTCGGCGCGGCCGACCTGGTGTTGATGTTGCGCTACTCGCGCAGGGACCTCGACCCCGACGAGGGCTCTGAGGGGACGAGCCCGGACGCGCACGCCCCGACCCCGGCCTTGAGCTACTAGGAGCGTCGTGCAACTTCACACGATCTGGTTTGTAATCCTCGCGATCTTCTGGGTCGGGTTCTTCGTGCTGGAGGGCTTCGACTTCGGCGTGGGCATGCTCCATGGGATCGTGGGCCGCAACGAGGAGGAGCGCAAACGCGCGCTCTCCACGATCGGCCCTTGGTGGGACGGCAACGAGGTGTGGTTGATCGTCGCCGGCGCAGGCACGTTCGCGGCTTTCCCCGGCTGGTACGCGACCATGTTCTCGGCCCTGTACCTGGCCTTGCTGCTCGTCTTGATCGCCTTGATGGCGCGCGGCGTGTCGCTCGAGTTCAGGGAGAAGAGCGAGAGCCCGCGCTGGCGCTCGGGCTGGCGCGTGGCGCTGACGGGTGGCTGCCTGTTGATCCCCTTGCTCCTGGGGGTCGGGCTGGGGGATCTCTTGAACGGGCTGCCGATCGACTCCGGTCACGAGTACACGGGCAACTTCTTCGACCTGCTGACACCCTATGGGCTGTGGACCGGCGTGACACTTGTTTCGCTGTGCCTGTTGCACGGCGCGACCTTCCTCAAGCTGAGGACCACCGATCATGTGCGCGAGCGCGCCCGGGGTCTCGCGCGGCCGCTTGGCTGGGCGTCGATCGTCCTGGTGGTCGGCTGGGTGATCTGGACACGCAGCGTCGCGGGCGGACCAGACGTGCCCCAGCCCGTGGAGATCCTGGCGGTGCTCGCGGTGGCCTTTGCCGCGCGCCTGGCCGCGACCGACCACGACGGCCTGTCCTTCTCGGCCTCGGCCGTGGCGATCGCCGCGCTGGTGGGCTCGATCTTCATCGACCTGTATCCCAACGTGATGGTCTCGAGCACCAACGCCTCCTACAACCTGACCGTCGACAATGTGGCCTCCGGCCACTACGCGCTTGTGGTGATGACGGTCGTCGCGGCGATCTTCTTTCCCTTGGTCTTGCTCTACCAAGGGTGGTCCTTCCACGTGTTC
>JBAURN010000029.1:0-1844 GCA_049581225.1 Solirubrobacteraceae bacterium | reverse complement strand
CGCGCCGCTCGCGCGGCCTGGACCCCTTCCTCGGCTTGGGCCAACTCCTCGGTGCGGGCACGGACTGCCTCGCGGGCAAGCTCGTAGCGGGCCTGCAGCATCTGATGCTCCAAGCGCTCGTGCAGCTCGGCCGCCTCGGCCTGTCGCTTGAGCGGGCGCAGGCGGGTACGCGCCTCGCGCTCCACGTCCAGGGCGCGGTCGAGGTTCTCCTGGGTGCGCTCCAGCTTCAGCTGAGCCCTGCGCCGACGCTTGCGGTGCTTGCCCAGGCCGGCCGCCTCCTCGATCAAGAGGCGTCGGTCGCGTGGCTTGGAGGTCACGATCGCCTCGACGCGTCCTTGCGAGATGACCGAGTGGGTCTCCTTGCCCAGACCCGTGTCGGAGAGCACCTCGATCACGTCCACCAGGCGGCAACGGGCCCCGTTGAGCCGATACTCGCCCTCACCGGAGCGATCCAGGCGACGCACGATCGAGATCTCAGACAAGGGAAGGTCCACCGTGCCGTCGGAGTTATCGAGCACCAGCTCGACCTCGGCCGCACTGCGCGCCTGCACGCCACGACCACCGCCGAAGATCACGTCTTGCATCGACTGGCCGCGGACGGCCAGGGGCGACTGCTCGCCCATAGCCCACAACAGGGCGTCGGTGACGTTGGACTTGCCCGACCCGTTGGGGCCGACCACGACACTGACACCTTGCCCGAAGTCGAGTTTGGTGCGATCCGGAAAGGACTTGAAGCCCTTCAGCGTGAGCGACTTCAAGTGCATCTCATGCCTCTACACCTCTGGCCAGGGCCTCCAGAGCCTCACTGGCGGCCTGTTGCTCGGCGTGCTTCTTGCTGCGTCCACTCCCTTTGCCCAGAGGACGACCGTCGACCAGGGCGGCCACCACGAAGGTGCGGTCGTGCGGAGGACCGTGCTCGTCGGTCACCTCGTAGACGATCGTCTCGCCTCGCCGGGCCAACTGCTCTTGCAGAGCCGACTTGAAGTCCAAGGGATGCTCCAAAGCGTCCTCTATCTCCGGCGCGAACGCCTCGACGACCGCCTCGGCGGTACGCTCGTAGCCGGCCCGCAGGTAGCACGCGCCGATCACGGCCTCGATCACCGAGGCGAGTACGCGCTCGGTCTCGAGCAGCCCGACCAGTCTCCCCTCGCCGTTCTCGGGCGCCACGGCACGCAGGCGATCGCCGACTCCCAAGCGTTCCGCGACTGCTCGGCAGGAGCGTCCCGAGACCGCCTGCGCGCGGATCTTGGTGAGCCGACCCGCCCCGAAGCGCTCGGCTTCCAGGCGCGGATAGAGGTGCGTGGTGACAGCCAGGGCGAGGACGCTGTCGCCGAGGAACGCCAAGCGCGAATAGGAGTCGCTGCGCCGCTCGGTCCAGGAGGCGTGCGTGAACACCTGTCGCGCAAGCTCCTCCGGGAGCTCGTCGAGCAGTGACGTCAGCAGGTCCACCGACCCCTCCATGCGATCAGGCATCCTCGCTTGAGTGTGCCACGACGAAGTCGACGGCTTGGCCGACCGTCACGATCTCCGCCGCCCGCTCCTCGGGGATGCGCACTCCGTAGCTGTCCTCCAGCTCCTGCACGAGCGTGTAGAGGTCCAGGGAGTCTGCCGCGAGGTCCTCCTTGAAGCGTGTGGAATCGCCGATCTGGGCGGCGTCCACATCCAGCTCGTCGGCCAAGTGGGCCTGTATCAGGACGAAAACCTCCTCGCGCGTCATTCGCTCGTGAGGCTAGCCGGATCGGCGGACACAGGGGCGCTTCGCAGCACACCGGCGGCCTGCAGGGCCGCGTGCGTCGCTTCGACCACGTCCTCGCGCACGCCCCGCTCGGCACGCAGGATCGCTT
>JBAURN010000028.1:0-2877 GCA_049581225.1 Solirubrobacteraceae bacterium | reverse complement strand
GTACGAATGCTGCGGCGCTCGGCGCCGCTGTACTCGGCCAAGCGGGCCTTGCGCCGATCCACGCGCAGAACCGGGCCCGAGGAGTTGCCGACCGCGCGCAACACGAAAGCGTCGCGCGTGGCGCTGTAGCGCAGCATCGGTTTGAGCGCCACGAGCCAGTGGCGCGAGACGTAGCGACGTGGACGTTGCTGGGTGCGCATCGGCTGTTCTCCCGTTCCGAGCATCGATAGAGCCCACAAGCGACACCGTGCCCCTGCACACGCCCGCAAAGCCCTTCACAATTCAATACGTCCCACGCGCTCAACTTCCTACATCGGGGGCCGATCCGCGCGAGCGCCCCCCGAAATTCGTGCGCTCCCAGCGACATTTCGCTCGGAAGGCCATCCGCTTGGCCGCGCAACCGCCACCAAGCGACTCGTTCGCATTTGCGATCCGGGGCCGGCGCGACGCACTCAGTCGAGCGTCGGCGTCTTCACGCAGCAGCCTTCGATCCGTCCCGTACCCCTGCCGACGTAGCGGCCGTCGGGCTGGACCTGGACCAGGTAGTGGGCCCACGTGCCCGAGCGGTAGCGGATCGTGCACGACCAAGGGTCGCGCAGCACCCCCCCTCCACCGGCCGCGCAATGCACCCGCGCCGGTTGAGTGCGCTTGGCGGGCGCCACAGGCTCGGGCGCCTGAGACACGACGGCCTCCACCTCGGCCGCCGCCACGACCGTGCTCGGCTTCAGGGCCAAGGCGCGCGACTGTTCGATGCGCAGCAGGCCGGCGCCACCCCGTTCACGCAGAACGGCGACTGTCGCGGCGATCCCCACGAGGATCGCCATGAACACGACAGCCGCCGTCAACCTGCGCATCGATCGGACCGATCAGTGGGGGCTAGCGATGACCGTGGTCGCCTTTGCCTTTGCCCTGGTCGCCGCCGCCTTGGCCACCTTTGCCAAAGCCGCCGTCGCCGAAGCCGCCACCAAAGCCACCTTTGTCGCCGCCGGAGCCTTTGCCGCCGAAGCCGCCACCGAAGCCGCCTTTATCGCCGCCCGAGCCTTTGTCGCCCGAGCCGCCACCTTGGCCGCCTTGGCCGCCTTTGTCTTTGCCGCCGCCGCCTTTATCGCCGGCGCCGCCTTTTTCGTGACCCACGAAGTGGCACGAGCCTTCTTCGAGCACAAAGCCGGGCGGACATTTGGGGACCGGAATCGGACTGCAATTGCGGCCTTTCAGTTCATACCCGGGTGGGCACGTCGGAGGCGGTGTGGGAACGCATTTGCCGGCGCTCACTTCATAGCCGCGCGGGCATTTGGGCGGAGGAATCGGGGTGCAGTGACGGCCGGTCAAAACGTAGCCGGACGGGCATTCGGGACGGTACTGGTGGTAGCTCGCGCTGCCTCCCCCGTCTTTGCCGTCGCCGCCGCCGGCCAAGGCCAGGGTGCCACCCATCCCGAGCACCAGGAAGCCGGCCGCGAACAGAGTTGTGAGGCGTTGCTTCATGAAAGATCCCTTTGGTCGAGAGGTTGACCGGCGGGTCGCACTCATCGCTCGCAGCTTCACTCGGTCGAGTGCCAGCGGGTCGAGCTTGGGGCGCCCGTCGCGAAGCGCGTCTGCGACGTGCCTCAGATCGTCGGTGAGGTGTTCGTCTTCGTGTGAATGGCTCATGTGGGCTGATACGAACGAAGGGCCAGATTCCGCGCTCAAGCTCCTCGGTATGGACAAACGGACGATGCAACGCCTGTGCGTGGGTTCAAGGACGACGGATTCGAGCGGCTCTACGCCGAGCACGCCCAAGGCCTGTATGCCTTTTTGCGCTACCGCACGGGCGATCCGGTCCTGGCGGAAGACCTCCTGGCCGACACCTGCGAGCGCGTCCTGCGCTCACACCGGCGCTTTGACCCGCGCAAGGGCAGCGCCAAGACGTGGCTGTATGCGATCGCGCTCAACTGCCTCCACGACCATCGCAGGCGGCGGGTCGGCGAGAGCAAGGCCTTGGAGCAGGTGGCCGCCGGGGCCCTGGCGGCCTCGGACTTCGAGGAGATCGACCACTTCGCCGAGCCCCGCTTCGACGAGCCGGCCGGCGAGGGCTCGCTGGAGGACGCCCTGGCCACGCTCAGCGGGCCCGAGCGCGAGGCCGTCTCGCTGCGCTACGGCGCCGAGCTGACGCTGCCCGAGATCGCCAAGCTGACCGGTGAGCCGCTCACCACCGTCGAGAGCCGGGTCAGGCGGGCCTTGGAGAAGCTGAGAGACGCCCTCGCCTGAGCGGCCAGCCCTCCCGCACGGAGCGGCCCAGGTGCGAGAGCAACGTCAGGATGACGGGATTGAAGAGAGCAAAGCTCAGGAGGGCAAGATCGAAAGGTGGTTGCTCGCCAGGGCCGCGGCCTCCACGATCGAGGCTCGCTTGACCCATTCGGTGGGGTTCGAGCCACGCAGCTGCCTGGCGGCCTGACGAGTCAATCGCTCGAGCGGGTTCATGCGCAGGGCGATGGCCGCGTCCGGACGGGGGTCGCGGCCGGCCGAGGCCTGGGCGATCGCCAACGTGTAGTAGGGCTCCCAGCTGTGCGGGTCCCGGGCGACCGCGGCCCTCATCGCGGAGATCGCAAACCGGGGGCGGCCCCGGCGCAGGTCGCAGAAGCCGAGCACCTCATACGGTTCGGGGCGCACGTCCAGCCACCCGATCGAGGACAGGGCCGCGGGCGTGGCGGCCGCGCAATCGCGCGCATACAGGCCATGCTCCGCCTCACCCAGCGTGCTCTGAGAGCCCACGACTGAGACGGGCACGACCAGGGTGGCCAGGAGCAACAGCCCCAGCACGATCCGCGTGTGGTGCGTGGGGACCCAGCCGTGCACGCCCCTCCCTCCCCCCTCCGTGGGGCCGTCCGGGTCGCGCAGACC
>JBAURN010000027.1:0-1799 GCA_049581225.1 Solirubrobacteraceae bacterium | reverse complement strand
GCCAAGTCGACCTCGGCGGCCGTCGGCAAGCCGAAGGCCGAGCCCGCCTCCAAGGCCTCGCGCGCCGCCGCCAAGACCGGGGCGTAGGCGTTGCCGTGCACGAGCGCCGAATAGTCGCCGTGCAGGTCGATCGTCTCGTGCCCGTCCGCGTCCACCACGATCGCGCCTTCTCCTCGCACCGCGTACGGCGGAGGGGACACCTCCGCCAGAGTGGTGCGCGAGGCGCCGCCCGGAAAGCGAATGCGGGCACGCTCGTAAAGGTCTCGGTTGCTGGAGCCGCTCACAACGAGAGGTAAGCGTGCCTGATCTGCTCGTCGGCCAGCAGCGCGCCCGGGTCGCCCTCGGCCCGCACGAGGCCCCTGTCGATCACATAGGCCCGGCTCGCCAGCTCCCGTACCAGCCCCAGATGCTGCTCTGCCAAGAGGATCGTCAGCCCGGAAGCCTTGATCCGCAGGAGCTGCTCGGTCAAGGTCTCGACTACGCGCGGCGCCAAGCCCTCGGTCGGCTCGTCCAAGAGCAACATCTCCGGGTCGGTGAGCAGCGCGCGCGCGATCGACAGGACCTGCTGCTCGCCGCCACTCAACCACGCGCCCTTGGACTTCCTCACCTTGGCCAGCAGAGGGAAGACCTCGTACAGCTCGTCCATCGTCCAACGCACGCCCGCCCCCTCCCGTGGCCCGCCCGCTCCTCCGCCGCGCCTTCCCCGGGCGACGCCCCGGTCGACTCCGCGCCCGCCGTTGCCGATCCCCGTGCGCAGGTTCTCCTCGACCGTCAGCTCGGAGAAGACGCGCCTGCCCTGCGGCACCAAGGCCACACCAAGGCGCGCGATCCGATGCGGGGCGAGACCGATCGTCTGCACTCCGTTGACTTCGATCGAGCCTTCGCGAGACCCGAGCACGCCCATGACGCAGTGCAGGGCGGTCGTCTTGCCGGCGCCGTTGCGACCGATCAGGGCGACCGTCTCGCCGTCGGCGACGTCCATGTCCAGTCCGAACAGGACTTGACTCGAGCCATAGCCGGCGCGCAGCCCTTGGACCGAGAGTCTCAGGACCCCTCCGATGTACCCAGGTAGATCTCCTGCACCTGGGGGTCGCGCCGTATCTGCTCAGGCGATCCATCGGTGAGGATCCGGCCCCGGTCCATTACCACGACACGCAGGGCGTGAGCGAAAACGGTCTCCATGTCGTGCTCGCAGAACACCAAGGTGAGCCGGCGGCGCCTTACCACGTCCATCACGAGCGCCATGATCGTGGCGCGCTCCTCGACCCCCATGCCGGCCGTCGGCTCGTCCAACAGCAGGACGCGTGGGCCCAACGCGAGCACCATTGCGAGCTCCAAGCGCTTACGCTGCCCCTGGGAGAGCGCCGAGGCCGGCCGCTCCCGCGCATCCAGCAGGCCCACCTCGCCCAGAGTCTCCTCGATGTGCCGTTCGCCGCCGCCGCGCGCGAGCAACGCGATGTGGGCATTTTCGGCGACCGTGAGACCGGCGAACAGGCGGGGAGTCTGGAAGGTCCGCCCTACTCCCAGACGACTGTGATGCTCGGGCGAGAGACCCCTCATGTCGCGACCGTCCAAGCGGATCGCCCCCGAGATCGGCGCCAGCTCGCCCATCATCAACGCGAACAGAGTGCTCTTGCCGGCGCCGTTGGGACCGATCAAGGCAAGCACCGCGCCCTCGTCGACCGCGAGTGTCACACCGTCCACGGCACGAATGCCGCCGAAGTGGCGCTTGACGTCCTCCAGCTCGAGCACGGCGACATCCCGGGGCGTGCTCACGGCGCTACCTCGCGGCGCCCGCG
>JBAURN010000026.1:0-1657 GCA_049581225.1 Solirubrobacteraceae bacterium | reverse complement strand
GGCCAGGCGACCCCGGGCTCTTGACGGCGCGGGCCTTGGAGTTGATCGCCCACGCCGACACGATCCTGTATGACCGCCTGATTCCCTCCCGGGCGCTCACGGGGGCCCGCTCCGACGCCGAGCTGCTGTTCGTCGGCAAGAACCCCCACCGCCCCGGCGGCGAGTCGGTTCCCCAAGAGCAGACCGAAGCGCTGATGATCGAGCGGGCGCGCGCCGGGCGCGAGGTGGTGCGCTTGAAGGGTGGCGACCCCTTCGTGTTCGGGCGCGGTGGCGAGGAGGCCTCGTCCCTGCGCGAGGCGGGCATCGACTTCCAGGTGGTGCCCGGGGTCACGGCCGGCGTGGCCGCCGCGGCCTACGCCGGCATCCCCGTCACCCATCGCGGCGTCTCGACCGGGGTGGCTCTGGTGACCGGCCACGAGGATCCCTCCAAGCCCGAGCAAGAACTGGACTGGAGCGCCTTGGCCGCGTTCCCGGGAACGCTCGTCTTCTACATGGGCGTCCGCGCCCTCGCGCGGATCGCGGACTCCCTAACCGCCGCCGGTCGCCCCGCCTCCCAACCTGTTGCCTTGGTGGAACGCGGCACCTTGCCCGACCAGCGCACCGTCCGCGGCACGCTCGCCACGATTGCCGAAGTGGCGACCCGCGAGGACATCAAAGCGCCCGCGATCACGGTGGTGGGTGATGTGGTGGGCCTTAGCCAGAGCCTCGCCTGGCTCGAGGAGCGTCCCCTGGCGGGACTTTCGGTGGCGGTGACGCGGGCCCGCGCCCAAGCCAGCGGTTTGGCCGCTCGCCTCGAAGATTTGGGAGCGAGCGTCGTCCAAGCGCCCACGATTCGCGTGCGCGAGCTGTCCGATCCGGCTCGGCCGAAGCTCGATCTATCTCCGTATGACCTCGTGTGCCTCACGAGCGCCAACGGCGTCCGGTTCCTGTTCAAGCGTCTGACCGCCGACGGCCTCGACGCGCGGGCGCTGGCGGGAGCCCGGATCGCGGCGATCGGACCGGCCACCGTGACCGCCCTGGCCGAGCACGGGATCGTGGCCGACATCGTGCCGGCCCACTCGCTCGCCGAGTCGCTGGTCGAAGCCTTGAGCGAGCTCAAGATAGGTCGGGCGCTCATGGCCACCGGCGCCGGCGCACGCGATACCCTGCCCGCCGCGTTGCGCGAGCGGGGTGTCACGGTCGATGTGCTCGCCTTGTATGAGACGGTCGCCGAGCCGCTCTCCGCAAGCGCTTTGGAGGCCGCCACCAGCGCCGATTACGTCGTATTCGCGTCCGGGTCCAGTGTTCGCTTCTTTTTGGGTGCCCTGCGCGAGCGTGTGGGGCACCCCGGTGCGGACATCTCGCCCAAGACCCGCATCGCCTCGATCGGCCCAGTCACGAGCACCACCCTCTCCGAGCACGGCCTGAGGGCCCACGTCGAGGCCTCCCAACACGATGTCGAGGGCCTGGTGCAGGCAATCCTGGCGGACGCCGAGCGCGAACACCGATGACGCCCGGCAAGGGCGACCCGTCCGATCTCGGGCATCCGCGCCTTCACTTCAGACGAGTCGACTCGACCAACGAGCGCGCTCGTGTCCTGGCGATCGCGGGGGCGCCGCACGGCACGCTCGTGAGCGCCGACGAGCAGACCGCCGGGCGCGGTCGCCAGGGCCGCACC
>JBAURN010000025.1:0-2185 GCA_049581225.1 Solirubrobacteraceae bacterium | reverse complement strand
CGGCTTGGCCGCGGGGATCCTGGAGGAGGGGGTGCGGGCGCTGCGCGAGGTGGGCGGGACCGGAGAGCTAACGGCGATTGTGGGGCCTTGCGCGGGTGTGTGCTGCTACGAGGTGGGGGAGGAGGTGCACCGCGCTTTCGGGGGCTCCCATCGGGCGGGCCGCAGGATCGACCTTCGGGCGATCGCCCACGACCGCCTCATGGCCGCCGGGGTAGGTGAGGTGAGGGACGTCGAGGCGTGCACGATCTGTGACGAGCGCCATTTCTCCCACCGTCGCGAAGGCGCGGCGGCCGGGCGCCAGGCGGGGTTGGCGTGGTTGAGCTGATAGAGGGCCTATCGGTCGAGCGCGTCATCGCCAACCTGGAGGCGGTCAAGGCCGAGGTGGCCGAGGCCGCCGCCCACTCGGGCCGTGAGGCCGGGGACGTGGAGATCCTGGCGGCGACCAAGTACGTCCCCTGCGATGAGCTGCCGGTGCTGGCGGCCGCGGGGATCGGCTTGGTGGGGGAGAACCGGGCTCAGGACTTGGAGAGGAAGGTGGCCGTGCACGGCCACCTGTTCACCTGGGATTTCATCGGAAGGCTGCAGAGCAAACACGTCAAGGCGGTTGTGCCCCACGTGCGCTGCATCCACTCGCTGGCCAGCGACTCCGCCTTGGCGGCCTTGGAGCGCCACGCCGACCGGGCGGGGCCGGGGTTGAAGGTGTTGGTCGAGATCAATTTGGCCGAAGATCCTGGCAAGGCGGGCGTGGCGCCCGAGCGCTTGGGGGAGTTCATCGAGCGCTCGCCGGTACCGGTGGCGGGCCTGATGACGATGCCGCCCCGAGCCTCCGACCCGGAGCAGAGCAGGCCGTGGTTTCGTCGTCTGCGCGAACTGGCAGCGACCCACGGCCTGCGGGAGCTGTCGATGGGCACCACCCAGGACTTCGCGGTCGCCGTCCAGGAGGGCGCCACAATCGTGCGCGTTGGCAAGCGGTTGTACGCTTAGTGCAGGGAAACGCCGCTTTTCACCGAAAACGCCCTTTGTAATGGCATTTCGCGATTCATGGCACCGCGCGCTCGTGTACTTCGGCTTGGCCGAGGACTATCACGACGACTACGACGAGCCTCCCCACGAGGAGGAGATCGCCGACCGCTACCGCGAGCGTCCCAACGTGCGCCGCCTCTCCCCGCGGCGCAGGCGCGACGAGTTCGACGAGATCTTCCCCGAGGACGAGCCCCGCGGGCGCTCCACCGCCACGGCCCTGCGCTCGGTGGGCAAGGGCAATGGGGACGTGCGGGTGCACCTGGTCATTCCCAAGTCCTTCAACGACGCCCAACAGATCGCCGACAAGTTCAAGGACTCGATCCCGGTCATCCTCAACCTGCAGGGCGCCGATACCGACCTGTCCAAGCGCCTGATCGACTTTGCAAGCGGGCTCACCTACGCGCTGGACGGTGGTATGCAGAGAATCGCCGACAAGGTCTTCATGCTGACCCCGCGCAACGTCGAGATCTCCGCCGAGGAGCGGGCCAGGTTGATTGAAAAGGGCTTCTTCAACCAGTCCTGAGGCCCACCTGGGACGCTGGGTGGCCGTCCGGGCCGATAGCCTCCCTGCCCTATGGATATCGGTCTGATCGGCTGCGGCAACATGGCGCGTGCGATGGCTCGCGGTTGGGGTCGGCCCGTGCTGTGCTTCGATCCGATCTCCGAGCGTGCCGAGTCGCTTGCGAGCGAGACCGGAGGAGAGGCGTTCGCGTCCGGGCCCGAAGTCGCACAGCGGGCCGAGCTGATCGTGCTTTGCCACAAGCCGGCCCAGCTGGAGGGCGTCGCTCGCGAGCTGGCACCCCACGCGCGCGTGGTCGCTTCGATCCTCGCCGCCACACCTCTTACAGCTCTCAAAAACGCGTACCCCGGAAAGCCGGTCTATCGCTTCCTGCCTTCGCTGCCCGCCGAGGTGCGGGCGGGAGCGATCGTCCAGGCTCGCGATCCTCTCTCGGAGAGCGAGCGGGAGCGTGCGGGGCGCTCTGTGGAGCTTGACGAGCGCGTGCAGGGACTGTTCGCGCAGCTCGGCACGCTTGTCACGCTCGACGAGGGGCTGGTCGACGTGGCCATGGGTCTGATGTCCTGCGCTCCGGCCTACGTGGCGCTGGTGGCCGAGGCGCAGGTTGACGCGGGGACGCGTCGCGGGATCCCGCCCGCCCAGGCC
>JBAURN010000024.1:0-20384 GCA_049581225.1 Solirubrobacteraceae bacterium | reverse complement strand
GGTCTGCGTGTCTTTCGCAACCCTCGCCAAGCTGCCGTGGCGACCTTTCTGCAGTTGTCGGCCTGGGGTCTTCAGTGGATGTCCTGCTGGCTCCTGTTGATGGCCTTGGGGCTCGACAATCGGGTCGGTGTCGGCGCCGCCGCGGCGGTCTTGTTCGCAGTCAATGTCACTGCGGTCATCCCCGCCACGCCCGCCAATGTCGGCGTCTTCCAAGCGGCCTGCGTCGCGGTCCTGGCCGGCGCCTACCACGTGCCCACGGCCGACGCCCTTGCCTACGGGATCGTCTTGCAGGCGGTCGAGATCGCCACTGCCGTCATCATGGGCATGCCCGCCCTTGTCGGGGAGGGCCTGTCCTGGAAAGACGTGCGCTTGCGCACGATGCACGCCTCGCCGGTCAAGCTTCCGCCGCTGCCGGGGGCTGCGCGGCGGGCGCCCTCGCGCGTGCAGTCCTGAGGGCGCCCCAGCTCTGTCTGGACCGCGCTCTTGTCAAGCGACTTTGGGAAACGTTTGGGTTGCTACTTGACATTTCTAGTCGGGTCGGTATATGATGGTTTTGTCTTGGCATCTGTTGTGGGTGTCTGATTGAACATAAGGTTGGGTTTTGGGTCGGTCTTCGTGGTCGACACCAACATTTGTTTTGGCGGGGACCTTG
This sequence comes from Solirubrobacteraceae bacterium, assembly GCA_049581225.1. Taxonomy (GTDB): domain Bacteria; phylum Actinomycetota; class Thermoleophilia; order Solirubrobacterales; family Solirubrobacteraceae; genus Palsa-744. Next base: position 19,732 of record JBAURN010000024.1, on the reverse strand, counting down.
GGAGAGGGACCGGATCGTTTTAGAGAGAGAGTTGTGTTTCGCGTGCATTCTTTGGGGATTAGCGCTGTTGAGAGTCTTTGCGTCTTTGACGGGTCCGTAATAGGACGCGTCAGCGTCGCTGACGCGTCTCTCTCTCTCTCTCTCTCTCTGGCCGAGCCGGCGTCTAAGCGCTAGCTCCCTCCGCCGCGGCTTTGCCGCGCGGTGTACTGGACATACGGTCCGGTCTGATTTGTCGTGCCTTCGAGTCCGCTCGCGGGCTGTCGGCATGGTGCGTCGGCCTTGTTGTGTTTTGGGGCGGTGGTGATGGTTCGCGCTCGCGTAACACCGCGACGGGCTGTTTCGACGACTAGTCGTGATGGCACAGCACGGTCGGGTGTGTCGGCTAACCGTCATGTGAACGTGCGCGCGGGGGGCTCCGCCGAGTTTGACGTAACGCAGGTGTCTGAGATTCAGCGCGCACGGATTCTCTCGGCGATGTTCGATCTCGCTGATAAAGACGGCGCGGGGGATGTGAGTATTGCTCGCATCGTTGAGCGTGCAGGTGTTTCGCGGCGCACGTTCTATGACGCGTTTGCCGATCGCGACGATTGTTTCCTCGCTGCTTTCGAGCGGGGGCTCGAGCTCGCCGGCGAGCGTGTGCTGCCCGCATTCGGGGCTGAGCGTAAGTGGCGTGAGAAGATCAGGGCGGGGCTGCTCGCGTTGCTCTCATTCCTCGACGAGGAGCCCGCCGTCGGACGGCTGTTGATCGTCGAGTCGTCCGCGGGCGGCCCAAGGGTTCGCGAGCGCCGGGACAAAGCGCTAGCCGTGGTTGCCGTCTCAATCGACGAGGGACGCGCACAGACCGCCGCTGCCGCGGCTTTGCCGCCGTTGACGGCTGAGGGTTTGGTTGGCGGCGTGCTCAGTGTGATCGCCTCGCGCCTGGTCCAGGTTGAGCGCGAGCCGTTGAGTGGGCTGGCTAACCAGTTGATGAGCATGATCGTGCTGCCGTACGAGGGCGCCCGTGCGGCGCGGCGTGAGCTCGAACGGCCCTTGCTCGCTGTCTCCAGCGACTCCTCAGAGCGGGCCGTGTTGCTCACGGACCCGTTCAAAGACATGGGCATGCGTTTGACCTATCGCACCGTGCGGGTGTTGCTCGCGGTCGCTGAGCATCCCGGCGCTTCCAACCGGCAGGTCGGCGACAGCGCGGGGATCTCCGACCAGGGCCAGATCTCGAAGCTGCTTGGACGTTTGCGGCGGCTGGAGCTGATCTCGAACACAGGGCTCGGCCACGATTTGGGTGCGCCGAATGTGTGGTCTTTGACGGAGAAGGGTCAGCGGTTCGCGCAGAACATTCGCACCCACGCTGACGGGTTGGGAGCGGAAGTCGGCGCGAGCAATGGGAGCACGAACAGAGGTGAGTCGGCTCGATGACCGGGCTACTCGCGCATATAGGTGAAAGCACTTCGAGTCAAACGAGCCTCGCCGAGGCTCATTCAGGGAGGTCTGTCGCGATGAATCGAGTTCCAGGTCGGCCGAGCACCACGGTGCGAACGGTGTCTGCGCTGTTCGCAGCACTTGTCGTGCTGCTATGCATGGCCAGTTCGGCGATTGCCGCGGGGTCTCCCACGATCGCCTCCGAGTCGTTTGTGAACGTCGGCCAGCATGGCGTCACGCTGAACGCGACCGTCGACCCGGAAGGCACCGCGAGCAGCTACCGCTTCGAATACGGCACCAGCCTCGCCTACGGCTCGAGCACGGAACCGGCCGCCCTGGGGGCGGTCAACGAAAACATTCCGGTCACAGCCACGCTGAACGACACCCTGCAAGCGGGCGCCACGTATCACTTCCGCGTCATCGTAACGAACGCCAGCGATGAAACCACCGATGGCGCCGACATGAGCTTCACCACATACCACGAAGGATCATTGGTTCTGCCGGATGAACGTGGCTACGAAATGGTCACACCACTGGAAAACGAAAACGTAGACGCATACGTACCTACGAGACCTGGATACGAAACCATAGGGGAAGTAGAAGGCTACTGGACACACAAGCCTTTTCAGGTGGCGGCAGACGGTAACGCGGTTGTCTACGCGGCGGAACCGAGCGCGGGAGACTCTGGGATGACAGGCTACGGCCAGGGCGCGACAAATATGGCTACCCGCTCGTCGCAGGGCGGCTGGACGCAGCACCCGCTGCAACCCGCGAGAGGCGGGTATGAAGGTGCATACCAAAGTTTCTCAAGTGACCTTTCGGTAGCGATCTTCGGCGCTGTCCCCGGAAATGAATTGCCATTGGCTCCCGGAGCGCCTGTTTCATATAGCGCCCTCTACACGCGAACCAGCAGCGATGGGGTGTTCCATCCCTTGCTGACGACGACTCCGCCATATCGCACGGGCAAAGAAGGACCTCAAGGATTCAAAGTCGCGAACATTCCTGACCTGACTGGATGTCTGTGTTTCTTGTCTAAAAGCGTGGCATATGCGGGCTCGACTTCCGATTTCAGCCAGTCGTTGTTCGAGGCAAACGATGCTTTGACTTCCTCCGCGCCCGGTGGGCTAGAAGAAGACCCAACGACACATATCTCCTTCGCCGAAGAGAACAATCTCTACGATTCGTCGGAGGGGCATTTGTCTCTTGTCAATGTACTACCCAGTGGCGTTGCCGAAGACAATGCGACGTTTGGCGCTCCGCCAATTGGGGCGTCATCGGAAAATCCTCCAGACTTCAACCGAGTGATTTCCACTGACGGGTCAAGGATTTTTTGGACCGACCTGAACAGCCACGATCTTTATGTGCGTGAAAACGCTATCTCGCCGACTGCGCGAACCGTCCAGATCGATACGACGCAAAGTGGCTCCGGCCCGAGCGGGAATGGGAGGTTCTGGACCGCCAGTAGCGATGGCTCACTTGTCTTCTTCACCGATGAAAACCGCCTGACAAACGATTCGACTGCCGGCCCAGGTGAGCCCGATCTGTACGAGTATGACTTTGAAAAGCCGGTAGGTTCGCGTCTGATTGACCTTACAGTCGACACCTCCGGGTCTGCGGACGTACAGGGAGTATTGGGCGCCAGCGAAGCTGGCGACTACGTCTATTACGTCGCCGGTGGAGTGCTGGCAAACGGGGCCACTGCTCAGACATGCGTGCCGGGCGGCAGTGCCTGCAATCTCTATGTGTTGCACAGAGGTGAACCGGCGAGATTCATCGCTGTCCTACCCTGGGGCAGCACCGATTGGCAGCCATCGCTCGCGGTTCGCACGTCCGAGTTGACGCCGAATGGACAGGCGCTGACGTTCGCGTCCACGATGAGCCCCGATGGGACGATCGGCAGCGAACAGGTTTACGTATATGAGAACGATACTCATCGCTTGTCCTGCGCGTCGTGCAATCCGACCGGCGAAGGCGGCTCGGAAGCCTACATACCGGTGAGTTGGAGCAACACCGAGCAGGATCGCTGGATCTCTGACGATGGCGACCGCGTCTTCTTCGACGGCACCGGTCCGCTGGTCGCGCAGGATCGCAACGGCAAGCAGGATGTGTACGAGTGGGAGCGTGACGGCACAGGGAGCTGTACCGAAAGCGATGGGTGCCTATATCTGCTGTCCGGCGCCCATCCAGGCAGCGCGTCGTGGTTGATCGGCTCGAGCGGCAGTGGCGATGACCTGTTCATCGTCACCCAGGCACAGCTTGGGTCTCAGGATGGGAACGAAGCCTTCGATGTGTATGACGTGCGTGTCGGTGCGCGGCCATTGGCGCAACTTGCGTGCACAGGCACGGGCTGTCAGGGGTTGCCTGGAGCGCCGCCGATATTCGCTACGCCGTCGAGCGTCACGTTCAACGGTGTGGGCAACTTCCTGGCTCCCATGGGCTCGGCCGTCAAGACCGCTCGCAAGAAGCCGACTCGCACACAGCTGTTGGCAAAGGCGTTGAGGGCTTGCAAGAAGACTGGCAAGCACAAGCGCCATGTCTGTGAAGTCAATGCCAGAAAACGATATGCGGTGAAGTCAAAGACCAAGAGCGTAAAGGGGAGCAAGTGATCATGTTCAGGAGATCCTGGTCGGTTCTATCCGTACTCTTGGTCCTCGGCTTGTTTTCAAGTGTGGCGTCAGCGTCTGGCGCGGCGCCTGGATATAAGGTGATTGGACGCGTCACCCCGACGAACCTCCCGCCCGGCGGCGAAGGGCGACTTGAACTTGTGGTCTTCAACGTAGGCGGGGCCGGCGGAGAAGGTGCCGCACTGACCGACACCCTTCCTGCGGGCCTAACCGCCTCGACCGGGTTCAGACTGCATCGGGACGACAACAGCATTCAGGAAGGTGGGGAAGAATATGCTGGCACTGGGTGTACCGGTACAGGTACGCACGTCATCCATTGCGATCTGGGTGTTTTGGCTGTCGATGACGCTGTGTTCGTGAGGATCCCGGTCAAGATCGCGCCCGACGCGACCGGCACGGAAACTCCAGGGGATCAGATCACAGTAACCGGTGGTGGCGCCGTTGAAACTGCGAGCGCGTCGCTTCCGGTCACATATGGCTCAGGCGCCGCGGGGCCGGGCGTAGAACAGTTGGACAGTTGGGCATCGAGCGCGGACGGGACGACCGATACGCAGGCTGGCTCCCATCCCTTTGATTTTGGAGTCGATTTCGCACTCAATACTGAAGGAACCGGCGAATTTGGAGTCAGTAAAGGATACAATGGCGAAGGTGTGCGGCCTGCGGGGGGTGAAATAAGGAATATAGTGGTCAATCTTCCGCCTGGAATGGTAGGAAATCCGACCGCCGTGCCGCAGTGCACCAAACCACAGTTTGAAAACGATATCACCGGCTGTCCGGCGTCCACCCAGATCGGCCTCGACATGGCAATACTAGCCGGCGAAAGTGGGCCATTTAATTTCCCTGTATATAACCTGGTCCCGCCTCCTGGTGTGGCGGCCCAGTTCGCTTTCAATCTCGCCGGGAATGCCGTGTACATCGATTCGCGGGTGCGGTCGGGTGGCAATTATGGGATCACCGCCGAAACGAACAATATTCCGCAGCGCAAGCTCACGTTTAACAGTCTTAGGATTTGGGGTGTACCCGCGGATCGCAGTCACGATGCCCGTCGCCCAAATGAGGCTGAAGGTTGCGAAGGGTTTTGTCGGGCGAATGCATCAACGGCTGCTTTCCTGACGTTGCCGACGGCCTGCGAAGCACCGCAGTCGTTGAGTGCGGAAATGCGTGGTACTTATCAGGATGAAAGCGTGAGGGCGGGGCTCACGGTGACTCCTCCTGGTGAGAATGGTCTTTCGTTTGCTCTTGGAAATTGCGAAATGTTGGGGTTCGAACCGTCCCTCGCGGTTGGGATGGACACGAGCGATTCCGATAGTCCGGCTGGCTTGACGGCTGAAGTAAAGACATCACAAGCTGGTTTGACGAATCCTGAAAGCGTCTCCAGCTCGGACCTGCGCGATACCACGGTAACGCTTCCTCAGGGTGTGGTAATCAACCCAGGACAGGCCGCTGGTCTGGTTGCGTGCTCGGCCGCCCAGGCCGACGTGGGTGTTGGTGAAGCTCCAGGGGACGAAGCGGCGCCATCGTGTCCCATAGCATCGAAGGTTGGCACCGATTCGATCGCGACACCACTGTTGTCGGACAAGCTTGAAGGCAACGTGTACGTGCTCGAATCCAATCCACCCAACCTGCAATTGCTGGTCGCGGCCTCAGGCGACGGTGTGAACCTGAAGCTCGTCGGTGACGTTCATTTGAATGAAGCGACGGGTCAGTTGACGACTACGTTCAAGCGTACGCCCGAGTTTCCGTTCACGGTGTTCAAGCTCTCCTTCAGCGGTGGAGCGCAGGCGGCGCTTGCGACACCTACCACGTGTGGGGTCTATTCGACGAACGCGGACTTCACGCCTTGGAGCAGCCCATTCGTCTCAGATGCTCTCTCTGAAAGCCGTTTCGCGATCACCGCCGGTCCCCAGGGCACGGCGTGCCCGAATGGGTTGCCGTTCAGTCCGTCGATGATCGCGGGCTCAACGACAGACCAGGCCGGCGGGTTCACCAACTTCTCGCTGCTTCTGCAGCGCGGCGACGGACAGCAGCGGATCGGCGCGTTGCAGTTCAAGACGCCCGAGGGTTTGCTCGGCATGATCAGCAAGGTTCCCCTCTGTCCCGAACCGCAAGCCTCGGAGGGCACGTGTCCCGACGCGTCCCAGATCGGGCACACGGTCGTCGAGGCCGGTCCCGGCCCCTATCCGTTGGTGGTCCCGCAACCCGGCCAGTCTCCCGCCCCGATCTATCTGACCGGTGGCTACAAGGGCGCACCGTACGGGTTGAGCATCGTCGTGCCCCTGCACGTCGGTCCGTTCACGTTGCAGACACAGGTGGTGCGGGCACGCATCGAAGTCGATCCGCGCACGACCCAGTTGACGGTCACGACGGACCCATTGCCGACGATCATCGACGGCATCCCGGCCGATCTACGCGCGATCAACGCTGTGATCGACAGGCCCGGATTCATGTTCAACCCGACCGGTTGCGATCCGCAATCGTTCTCCGGGACCGCGACAAGCACCGAAGGGGCGAGTGCGCCGATATCCAGTCATTTCCAGATGGGTTCGTGTCGTGCCTTGACGTTCAAGCCGAACTTCAAGGTCTCAACCAGCGGCAAGACATCCCGCGCGAACGGGGCGAGCCTGGATGCCAAGATCCTTTACCCGACAGGCGAGCTGGGAGCGAATCAGGCCTCCAGCCAGTCGAACGTAAAGAGCGTCAAGGTGGACCTGCCAAAGCAACTCCCGTCGAGGCTCACCACACTACAAAAGGCGTGCACTGCCGCGACGTTCGAAGCGAACCCAGCGAACTGTCCAGTGGACTCCAAAGTCGGGCAGGCAACGGCGATCACACCGGTGCTGCCGGTCGAGTTGACCGGACCCGCGTATTTCGTGTCCTACGGTGGCGCGAAGTTCCCCGAACTCGTGATCGTCCTACAGGGCTACGGCGTCACCGTGTTCCTGCACGGCGAAACATTCATCAGCAAAGCAGGCATCACCTCAAGCACGTTCCGCCAAATACCAGACGTCCCGATCACAAGCTTCGAGCTAAAGCTACCCCAAGGCCTCTTTAGCGCCCTCGCCGCCAACGGGAACCTATGCACCACCAAACTCAAGATGCCAACAGCATTCACCGGCCAAAACGGCGCCGTACTAAAGCAATCCACGCCAATCACAGTCACCGGATGCACCAAGCACAAGACCACGAAAACCAACAAGACCCACCAAAAGCACGCCGGCAAGAAAGCGAGCAAAGGGAAGTAGCATCCATTGGGTGCATGGGGCGTTGTCGAGATGGCTCGTACACGTCTCGACGGCTACTGTGGGCGCCAGAGTCGGTCGATGGGCACGATGTGAAGATCGCTCTCGTAGCTGTAGGCTCGAGTCCCGGTATAAAGGACGACGCCTCCCAGGAATTGCGATCCGAGCTTATGGCGCAGCCTGATCAGGCTGCGCAGATCTGCGCCGAGCACACGCGACGCCGCCTTGACCTCCAGGGCCACGACCTGACCGTCTTCGCGTTCCATTACCAGGTCGATCTCATCGCCCTCGTGCGTTCGCCAGTGCCCGCGTTGTATGGGCGTTTCCAGCCAGTCGAGCTGCTTGCCAACTTCCCCGACCACAAATGTCTCGAGCAGATGGCCGAACTCTGTGAGGGCCGATGCGGAGGCGGTCCCGAGCTTGCGCTCTGTCAGGTTCAACAAGCGAGCGGCCAGGCCGCTGTCCACGATATGGACCTTGGGGGCTACGGCAGCGCGTGAGGAGAGGGTTGTCCCCCAGGCGGGAATACTTTGAATAAGGAATACGGCCTCAAGCAGCTTCGTGTAGTTCTCGGCTGTCGACTTGTCCATGCCGATCGTCGAGGCGGCCTTGGCGACGTTGAGCATCTGTCCGGTTTGGCTGGCGAGTTGTCGAAGCAGGAGTGGCATATTCCGGCGCTGACGTACACGCGTTAGATCCATTACATCGCGCTCAATGACCAGCTCGATGTAGTCGTCGAACCAGCGCGCACGATCCGCCGGTGTGCCGCGACGGAGAACTGGTGGGTATCCACCGGCGACAATCCGGCTGACGTACTCCTCGCGGCGGGTCTGGGGCGCGCGGGCCACGAGCGAAGCGGGATCGTCCAGGAGCGTCTGTGCGAAGGTCTCGTGGAGGCCCCTCACCTCGCCTTGCGAGAGCGGTAGCACCTCCATTCGATGGGCACGGCCTGTGAGGGCCTGGGCTGTTGCCGGCAGCGTGGCGTATCTTGTGGAGCCGGTCAGGACGAACCTTCCAGGACGTCCATCACGATTAAGCTCGGCCTTGATCGCGTCCAAGATCTCTGGCACGTGCTGGAACTCGTCAATCAGCACGGGTGGCTCCCCTCCAACGAACAACGCCGGGTCCGCTCGCGCTGCCTCCCGCGTCGCGAGATCGTCTAGGTCTATGACCTGGCGGGCCTGGCTGGTCGCGAGTTCGCGCAGCAGCGTGGACTTGCCCACTGCCCGGGGACCTTCGAGCACGATCACCGACTCGACATCCATACGGCGGCGTGTTACTTCGGCTGCACGCCGCTGGACGAAGTTGGAGATGATCGTCGACATGCCCTCATCTTAGCTCTATTTTCCGCGATTTACGGTATGTTTTCTCCGTAATCTACGGCTAGTTTCTTCCGCGATTTACGTGGGGTTTCTCCGCGATCCGCGATTGGCACGCTCCGCCCGGGCCTGCCCAGACGACTCTCGCAGGACCTTAGGCGGTAGTGCAGAATCGAGATCGATGAGCGATGCCTGGGTTTACATGCTGCGCTGTGGGGATGGCTCGCTCTACACCGGCTGGACGAATGACCTCACGAAGAGATTGGCTAAGCACGCCGCTGGCAAGGCTTCTCGCTACACGGCCAGCAGATTGCCGGTCGAGCTGGCAGCTTCTTGGGCAATGCCCGATCGCGGCACGGCGATGCGTGAGGAGCTGCGTATTAAGCAGCTCTCACGTACACAAAAGCTCGCACTACTGGAACCGGCTGCTCAGGAGCCACTACCCGCAACGGCGGGCTGATCCTCGGCCTCAACCGCGCCCTCCGGCGGATCGGTGTCCTCGAGCTCGCCGAACAAGGAGGGGTCGCGATAAGACCCCTGGATCACGTCATCCGGCGATCCGTCCGGCAACAGGCGCCCCTGGCGCGTGCCGAAGTAGATTGCCTGTGGGTGGTGGGCGACGAGCGCAAGCGTGGATTGCTCAGGGATCGGAGCGTAGCCGTCACTGATGGTCATGCCGATCTGCTCCAGGCCGAGCAGCTTCTCGACCTTCAGATGCTCGGACTGCTCGGGCACGGCCGGGTAGCCCCACGAGTAGCGGCGACCTTGCGTCGAGGGGATCGCGAGCATCTCGCGCGCCTTCCAGTGCAGCCACTCGGCTAGGCCCTCGGCGGTCTGCACGCCGAGACCGTGCACGAACAGCTGCTCGGCGAACTCTCCATCGGTCTCCAGCTTGGCCATCAGCTCGGTTACCTCAGAGCCGACGGTCACCGCTTGTACGGGGATCACGTCGAGTTCGGCTGGTGGGCTGCCTTGTGCTGAAGGTGCGCCATCGGCGTCCAAGGCAGGCCTGAAGAAGTCGGCGAGGCAGATGCGGTCGCCCTTCGGCTGGCGCGGACACACAAAGCGTGTCAGCTCACTGGCGGGATCGACCGGGTCGAGCTCTCCGCTGGACACGCGGGGATCGAGCACGACAATGTCGTTGCCCTGGGCGTAGCAGGGGAAGAAGCCGAGCAGGGCGCGCGGATGCAGGTAGTCCTGCTCGGCCCACATTCTCTCCAGGCGCGGCCTGAAGTTCTCATTGACGAGCTCGCGCCACGCCTCGCCCTTGACGCCCTTGCCGCCCCAGTGCAGCTTGAACAAGACATGGGTGTCTAGGTGGGAGTAGACCTCCTCCATGTCCACCGGCACCTCTTGCACACCCCACCAGGGAGGGGCTGGAATCGGCTGGTCGGTGCTCACGCCGGAGCGCACGGAGTCATCGGCGAAGTTGAGTATCTCCTCGGGCGCCTCTCCCTTGGCGCGGAACTCGGTAGCGCCGGATCGCAGCTTCTCCAAAAGTGCTCCGTGGGCTTCGGAGTCGATTAGCTGGTCCATCACCGACAGGCCCTCGAAGGCGTCCTTGCAATAAAACACGCCCGGCCCGTACTGCTCGTCGGATTCCTTGCCGCCGGGATACAGGGCGCGGTAGGAGAAGGCCCTGTTGATCGCAGCCCCGCCGATCAAGACCGGGTATTGCATCCCCTTGGCGTGAAGCTCCTGGATGCAGGCAGGCATCTGCTTGGAGGTGGACACGAGCAAGGCGCTCAAGCCGATGGCTGTCGCCTTGTGCTCCTCGGCGGCGTCGAGAATCGTCTGGATCGGGACCTGCTTGCCGAGATCGACAACCGTGTAGCCGTTGTTGGTGAGGATCGTGTTGACCAAGGACTTGCCGATGTCGTGCACATCGCCGAACACGGTTGCCAACACCACCGTGCCCTTGGTGTAGCCCTCGATCTTGTCCAGGTAGTTCTCCAAGCGGGCCACCGCCTTCTTCATCACCTCGGCCGACTGCAACACGAACGGGAGGATCAGTTCCCCGGCGCCAAACTTGTCGCCCACCTCCTTCATCGCCGGCAGGAGTACCTCGTTGAGCGTGGGCACCGCGCCGATCTTCTCGACAGACGCGTCGATCCAATCCTCGACCCCCTCCTTGCGTCGGCGCAGGATGTGGAAGTGGAGCGCCTCCTCGGGCTCCATGCCCTCGGTGGGATTGGCGCTTGTTTGCGCCTCCTGCTCGCCCTTGGACTCGAAGTGCGCGATGAACTGCTCCAGGGCGTCCTCGCGACGGTTGAACACGAGATCGTCGGCCAGCCCGCGCTCCTGCTCTGTTATCTCCGAGTAGGGCGTGATGTGGTTGGGGTTGACCATCGCCAGGTCGAGGCCCGCCTCCACGCAGTGATGCAGGAAGACCGAGTTGAGTACCGCCCGCGCACCCGGGGACACACCGAAGGAGACGTTGGAGACGCCGAGCGAAGTCTTCACGCTGGGGATCTCGGCCTTGATTCGTTTGATGCCCTCGATCGTCTCCACCGCCGAGGGGCGCCACTCCTCATCGCCGGTCGTGAGCGTGAAGGTGAGGCAGTCGAAGATCAACACCTCCGGGTCGAGTCCGTGCTCGTCACAGCACAGTTCCTTGATGCGCTGGGCGATCTCGACCTTGCGCTGGGCGGTCTTGGCCATGCCCACCTCGTCGATCGTGAGCGCGATCAATGCGGCGCCATGCGCGAGCGCGGTCGGCACCACGCGGTCGAGCTTGTCCCTGCCCGCCTCCAGGTTGACCGAGTTGACGATCGCCCTGCCCGGGATCTGCTCCAAGGCTCGTTCGATCACCTCGGGCTCGGTCGAGTCGATTTGGATCGGCGGCTCCTGGGTGAGGGAGATGCGCTTGGCTAGTTGGCGCATTTGCTCGTCCTCATCGGAGCGCTCGGTCAAGGCCACGCACAGGTCGAGCACGTGCGCACCGCCGGCGACCTGGTCCTCGGCGATCTGTACGAGGCCGTCATAGTCGTCGGCCAGGAGCAGCTCCTTGGCCTTGCGCGAGCCTTGACTGTTCACGCGCTCGCCGACCATTGTCGGGCGCGGCTCTTGCACGAGCGTGGTGGCGGCGATCATCGAGGACAAATGCGGTGCACGCGGCGCGGGACGGGGCGCCACGGACCTGCCGGCCACACGCTCGGCGATCGCTTTGATGTGGTCCGGGGTGGTGCCGCAGCAGCCACCGACCACGCCGACGCCGTATCGCTCCACAAACTCTCCGAGCGCCTCCGCGAGCGGCTCGGGCTTCTCAGGGAAGATGGTCTCGCCGTCGGGGCCTTGCAAAGGCAGGCCCGCGTTGGGGATGCACGCCACCGGCACGGGACAGAACTCGCCAAGGAAGCGGATCGCGTCCCTCATGTCCTGGGGGCCGGTCGAGCAGTTGAGGCCGATCACGTCCACCTTCAATGCCTCCAAGGTGCACAACACGGCGGAGATGTCGGTGCCGAGCAGCATCTTGCCGCCGTTGGGCAGCAGCGAAACTGACGTGTGGATCGGCAAGGTCTTGCCGGTGCTCTTGAAGGCCTCGCGCGCGCCGAAGATGGCGGCCTTGACCTCGAGGATGTCCTGGGCGGTCTCAATGATGATCAAGTCGGCGCCACCGTCGATGAGGCCCGCGGCCTGCTCTGTGAATACCTCCACCAGCTCCCTGAAGGAGATCTGTCCCAGGGTGGGATCTTCAGAGGCGGGCAGGAAGCCGGTGGGTCCGATCGAGCCTGCCACAAAGCGGTGCTCGCCCGCGGCTTTGCGTGCGATTTCGGCAGCCTTGGTGTTGACCTCGACCGTGTAGTCGGCCAAGCCCCACTCGTCGAGCTTCAGGCGCGAGGCCTGGAAGGTGTCGGTCTCGAGCACTTCTGCGCCCGCCTCCAACATCGAGGCATGCACCCCTTCGATCACGTCGGGGCGGTTGAGCACGAGTGCCTCGTGACACTTGCCCTGAAGGCCACCGTAGTCCTCGGCGGTCAGCTCGAACTGCTCCAAGGTGGCGCCCATGCCGCCGTCGTAGACGACGACTTTCTCGCGCAGGGCTTGACGGTAGTCACGTGCCATCGGCACGGATGCTAGCAGCGCCCCGGCAACCTTGACACGCCTGTGTCAGGGCTGCCGGGAATCGCTGCGATTACTTGATGAAAAGCATCTCCGAGTACTTCGGGAGAGGCCACAGATCGTCAGCCACTAGCTTCTCCAAGCGGTCGGCCACCTCGCGTATATCTTCCATAGCGGGGATCACCGTGTCGCGCATGTAGGTCGCCCACTTCATCGCCGAGCTGTCGGGCTGGTTGTCGCTGAGATTGGCGTCCTCGAGCTTCACGATCGCGAACTGGAACTCCTTCACGAGCGGCTCCACCTCCTCGACGAGCTCATCAAGGCCCGTGGCCTTCAGCTCGTTCAGGTGGCGCACCGCCGCCGGGAGCAGCATCGTGCGCGCGATCTGCGCGGCGGTCTCGGACTCGATGTTGAGCTTGACCGCGTACTGCTCGGTGAATACCTCAAGGCGCGACTCCAGCTCGCGCTTGGAGAGCACCTTGTACTTCTTGAACGCCGCCACGGTCTGCTTGTCCACGAGCCAGGGCAGCGCGTCGGGGGTGGTGCGGAGGTTGGCAAGGCCGCGTTTCTCGGCCTCCTTGTGCCACTCCTCGGAGTACCCGTCGCCGTCGAACACCACCCGCTTGTTCTCGGTCCACGCGTCCTTCACGACCTTCGTCACGGCCTTCTCGAGCGTCGCCCCGGATGCTTTGAGCGCCGTCTTCAGCTTGCCGCTGAGATCGTCGATCGACTCCGCCACGATCGTGTTGAGCACCGTGTTTGGCAACGCCGGCGACTGGCTCGAGCCGAGCGCGCGGAACTCGAACTTGTTGCCGGTGAACGCGAACGGGCTCGTGCGGTTGCGGTCGCCCCCGTGCATCGGCAGCGGCGGCAGCACAGGTGTTCCAAGGCCAAGGAACGACCCCGGCTTGGACGCCTGCGTCTTGCCCGACTCGATCGCCGCGAACACCTTCTCCAGGTCCGCGCCGAGGAAGATCGAGATGATCGCCGGCGGCGCCTCGTTGGCTCCGAGCCTGTGATCCTGCCCGGCGTTGGCGATCGATGCGCGCAGCAGTGCCTGGTGCTTGTTGACCGCCTGGATCACGGCTGCGCAGAAGAACAGGAACTTGAGGTTCGCCTCGGGTGTGTCGCCCGGGTCGAGCAGATTTAGGCCGGTGTCGGTGCCCATCGACCAGTTGTTGTGCTTCCCCGACCCGTTCACGCCCGCGAAGGGCTTCTCGTGCAGCAGGCACACGAGGCCATAGCGGCGCGCGGTGTTCTGCAGGATCTGCATCGTGATCATCTGATGGTCGGCGCCGACGTTCGAGTTCTCGAAGATCGGCGCCACCTCGTACTGGTTGGGCGCGACCTCGTTGTGGCGCGTCTTGATCGGCACGCCCAGCTTCGCCAGCTCCACCTCGCACTCGAGCATGTACGCGAGGATGCGCTCAGGGATCGAGCCGAAGTAGTGGTCGTCCAGCTCGTGCCCCTTCGGCGGCTTGGCGCCAAACAGCGTGCGCCCGGTCGTAAGCAGGTCGGGACGCTCAAAGTAGTACTGCTCGTCGATCAGGAAGTACTCCTGCTCGCAGCCGATCGTCGTGAACACGCGCCCCGCATCCTCGATCCCGAGCAGCTCGAGCGCGCCAACGGCGGCGCCTGAGAGTGCGTCCATCGAGCGCAGCAGCGGGATCTTGTTGTCGAGCGCCTCGCCCGTCCAGGAGGTGAACGCCGTCGGGATGCACAGCAGAGCCCCGTTGGGGTTCTCGAGGATGAACGCGGGGGAGGTGGGGTCCCACGCGGTGTACCCGCGGGCCTCGAAGGTCGCGCGGATGCCGCCCGTGGGGAAGCTCGACGCGTCGGGCTCGCCCTGGATCAGCTCCTTGCCGGAGAAGTCCGCGATCGCGGTGCCGTCGCCGGCGGGTCCATAGAAGGAGTCGTGCTTCTCTGCGGTCGAGCCAGTAAGCGGCTGGAACCAGTGGGTGTAGTGGGTGGCGCCCTTCTCCATCGCCCATTCCTTCATCGCTTGCGCCACGGCGTCGGCGAGGGTCGTGTCAAGCGCCTCGCCACGCTCGAGCGTGCGCTGCAGCGCCTTGAACACGTGCTTGGGCAGACGGCGGCGCTGCACCGCCACGCTGAACACGTTCGAAGCGAAGATCTGGTTGCCGGGAAGCGTAAGGTCCATCGAGCCGAGCGCGCTCCCGTTGGCGCTCCACTGCGCGGCTGTCACATTCTGCTGGCGACTCTTTGGCATGGGTGGGCTCGACTCCTCCTGTTGTGTCCTGAGCATTGGCGCGGCCACGCATCGTAGCCCTCCGAGTGTGCCCGGGTGTCGCTCAGCTGGCGAAAGCTGACCGCCGATCTTTCGACAGGCGGCCAAACGCTACGGCGAGGCCGGCTGCGGTGCGGCCGGCGTCGGAACCGGGCCTCGCACGACTTCGCCCGTTTCCGGATTCACGTGCGTCGGCGGCGGCGCGGGGGCAATGTGGGCTACCAGCGCACCCGTGGGCCTACGGCCGCCGGGCAGGTGCGCGATCGACGTGCCGTCCAGGCCCGCCGACACCGTGTAGTGGACGACATGCAAGCCCGCCTTGACGGGCGTCACGTACCACAAGAACAGGCGGTGCTGACCAGGGCCCAAAGCGCCCAAGGCCCAAGTATTGACGAAGGCCGTTTCGCCGCCGCCCGGGGGATTGACTTCCTCGGTTTGGACCGGCGGGTCCGTGGCGGTCCCTCCCGGACCCGTGTTCACGATCCACACCGGCCGCTTCTTGACCGACAGTTTCGGATAGTTGCTCGTGTAGTAGAACGAGTCGAGCGTGACCGCCACATTGGGGATCGTCTTCGTGCCCGCGTTGCGCACGATCATGGCGAGGCGCGTGTTGCGGGCGATCGCTTGCTTGACGGGGAAGTGGACGCCGACCACTTCGACGGTGTAGACGCCCTTCGGTTCGTGCACATTGCGTTCAGAGCCGCCGCACCCGCTCAAGAGCGCGCCGACCAGCACGCCGCCAACAGCGAGCGCCCAGATCGCAAGCAACTTTCTCCTCCCCACAGCGAGCGCCACGATACCAGTGCCGGTGGCGTTCTGGGCACCGGACCGCCGGCGCCGCCCCGCTCGGCCGGCGCGCCTCGGCCTGCTCCACTGGTGGCGTCGAGAGGGCGGATCCGTAGCGTTCGGCACGCAGATGGCATAGAGTGGGAAACGCCTCAGAGGGGGTTGGGGCGAAGTTGGAGGTCGGGTCAGTAGAGTTTGGAGGCGCGGATACGATCGGTCCCCGAGCCTGGGGCCGTTCCCCGAGGAGGGGTTGAGATGGTGCGCAGTGCAGCCGAGCGGGCTTTCCTTCCGACAAGGAACCTGCTCGAGGAAATAGGGGACATGATGATCCTGACCGGCAGGACCATTCTCTCTGCCCTGCGCCCGCCCTATCCCTACGGAGGCGAGTTCGTCTCCCAGTTCCTGTTCGCCCTGCGGCTGTGCTGGTTCCCGCTGCTGATCTCCACGGTGGCCATCTGCTACGCCGCGCCCGGTCTTCAGGCGGCCAACTTTCTGACCCTCTTCGGCGCTCTGGATCGTCTCGGCGGCATCTTCGTGCTCGCCGCGATCCGTGAGATCGGCCCGAACGTGACGGCGATCGTTCTGGCCGGTGTCGCCGGCACAGCGATCACCGCCGACCTCGGCGCACGCAAGATTCGAGAGGAGCTGGACGCCCTGCAGGTCTTGGGTGTCGACCCCGTCAAGAATCTCGTGGTGCCGCGCTTCTTGGCCCTCATGTTGGTGACGGGCCTGTTCAACGTCTACGCGATCCTGTTCGGCCTCTTTGGCGGGATCCTCGCCGAGCTCGTCAACGGCCAGCCCCTGGGCCCTTTCTGGGACACCTTGTTCGCCAACGCCTCCACCACCGACCTGTGGGGCTCCGCTCTGAAGACCACCATCTTCGGGGCGATCATCGCGATCGTCTGCTGCTACAAGGGCATGACCGCCTCGGGCGGCGCCGAGGGCGTCGGCCGCGCGGTCAACCAGGCCGTTGTCGTCACGTTCCTCGCGATCTTCGCGTTCGACTATGCCTACACCCAGCTGCTCCTGGCGACGCATCCGAACATCCTGGTGATCAAGTAATGAACGAACTGCTCGTCACGCCGCGCGAACTGCTCGCTTCGACCGGCGAGTTCGGTCGCTTCGCCGGCAACATGATCCGCGACGTCTGGGGCCTGCGCGTCTTTCGCTTTTTCGGCGAGTCCTTGCGCCAGGCGGGCATCCTGATCGTCTCCTCGACCTTGATCATCTGGGCGCTCATGTTCGTGCTCGGCCTGGAGTGCGGCATCGAGGGCGCCTACTTCCTCGAGGCCCAAGGCGCGCCCGCCTACGCGGGCGTATTCACGGCCTGGTGCGACCTGCGCGAGATCATTCCCTACGCCTTCGGTTACATGATGGCCGCCAAGGTCGGCACCGGCATCGTGGCCGAGCTGGGCGCGATGCGCATCTCCGATGAGATCGACGCGCTCGAGGTGATGGGCATCAACTCGATGACCTTCCTCTGCGCCACGCGCCTGCTCGCCGCCTGGGTCGTGCTCCCGTTCATGTACCTCGCGGGGGTTGGAGCGGCTTTCCTGGCGTCCTACATCGCCGTCGTGCAGCAGGTGGCCACAGTTTCGGCCGGCGGCTACCTGCTGATCTTCTGGCAGTTCCAGAACCCGCCCGACTTCCTCTACAGCCTGATCAAGGCCATGTTCATGGCCACCGCGATCGTGCTGGTGGGCTGTTACTACGGCTACAACGCCAGTGGTGGGCCCGTCGGCGTGGGCACCGCCACGGCCAAGTCCATGGTGTTGAACATAATCTTGGTCCACTTGATCGGAATGCTCGGCACCCAGGTCTTCTGGGGGGCCAACCCGAAAGCGCCCATCGGGGGGTGAGCTGTGTCCGCGGACGAGCACGACGACGGTAGCCCGGCAGCCTCCTCCGAGGCTCCGCCGACAGGCGACCTTTCCACCACACCCCCTGGGGGCCCGTCCTCGCGTGGGGGCGGGGGCGACTCCGAGTTCGAGTTCCATACGGGCCAGAGCCGCCCAACCGGCAAGCCCGACGCGATCGAGTTCGTGGGCGTCCACAAGTCCTTTGGCTCCAACCACGTTTTGCAAGGTCTCAACATGGGCCTGCCCGAGGGCCAGATTTCGATGATCCTGGGGCCGTCCGGCACCGGCAAGTCGGTCTGCATCAAGCATATCGTCGGTCTGCTCTATCCCGACGAGGGCGACGTGATCGTGCAGGGCCGCTCCATCCCCAGCCTGCCCGACGCCGAGCTGTTCGAGATCCGCAAGAAGTTCGGCGTCCTCTTCCAGGACGGAGCCCTGTTCGGGTCGATGAACCTGTACGACAACATCGCCTTCCCCCTGCGCCAGCACACCGAGAAGGGCGAAGACGAGATCGCCGAGATCGTCCGTCGGCGCATGCGCGAGGTCGGCCTCGGCGACGCGGGCGAGAAGATGCCCAACGAGCTCTCCGGCGGGATGCGAAAGCGCGCCGGCTTCGCGCGCTCGCTGGTGCTCGACCCCGAGATCGTCCTGTTCGACGAGCCCGACTCCGGCCTCGACCCTGTACGCACGGCCTTGCTCTGTGAACTGATCAAAGAGGTCCACGAAGAGAACGGTGGCACCTACGTCGTCATCACCCACGACATCATGTCCGCCCGCCGCGTCGCCGAGCACATCTCCGTCTTGTGGCGGGGCCGCATCGTCGAGTCGGGCCCGGCCGCCGAGCTGTTCGACTCCGAGAACCCGTTTGTACGCCAGTTTCTCTCGGGGGAGTCGCAAGGGCCGCTCGGCATGGAGTAGGCGGTGTGGTCCGGCGTGTAGAGACCGGGCGCGGCGCTAGCCTTTGAATGTGACTGTGGGGAGGCTGTTCTCGGGGTTGGCCGTGCGCGCGGGGCGTCGGCCGCTGCTCACGATCTCCCTGCTCGGCCTGCTCGGGGTGGGGTGTGCGATCGCGGCGCTCGGACTGCGGCCAACCGCGGCCACGGACACGTTGGTGGGGCGTTCCAGCTCCACCTACGAAGAAACCCAGCGCTTCTACGCCCGCTTCGGCGAAGAGCCCGTCGAGGTCCTGGTCGCCGGGGATCTGCGCAAGCTCGTGCTCAGCCCCGACATCGATCGTCTCGTCGGCTTGGAGGGATGTCTTTCGGGCAATCTCCCCAAGGCGGCGCTCGCTCAGGAGGGAGGGGCAAGCGGTCCGTGCGGCCAGCTCACGCACGACAAAGACGTCAAGGTGGTGTTCGGGCCCGGCACATTCCTCAACGAGGCGGCGCTCCAAGCCGTCGATCTGCTCGAAGTGCGTGGCAAGCAGGCCGAAGCGGAGGCCAAGCAGGCTCAGCACACCGTCTACCGCAAAGCGCTCGCACGTGGACTGCCCACTCAGGAAGCGTCGTCGCTTGGAGAACAGGCCCGTAAGGCCACGATGGCCGGCTTCGCGGCGGAAATCAGCGCCCTCGCGATCCGCTACGGCCTGAAAAGCGCCCCCAGCCTGGAAGACCACGAATTCGTCTCCAAAGTTGTGTTCGATCCGAGCAAGCCTTCGGGCACACCCAAGCAGCGCTTCGCCTACCTGTTCCCGAGTCGTGATGCCGCCTTGGTCACAGTGCGCTTGAAGGCCGGACTCTCAGAAGCACAACGTTCGCACACGATCTCCTTGATTCGCCAGGCGACCGCGATGAGCCAGTGGCACCTTTCGGGCGGCGAGTCCTACCTGGTCACCGGCGAGCCGGTCATCGTGAGCGACCTCACCCACTCGATCACCAACTCCATCGAGCTGCTGCTGCTCGCCGTCATCTTGGTGATGGGCTTTGTATTGAGCTTGATCTTCAAGGGGCGCCCGCGCCTTCTGCCGCTCGGGATCGCCATGCTCGCGGCGGCGCTCACGTTCGGCGCCCTGGCGCTCTCGGGAGCGTCGCTCACGATGGCCTCGGTCGCCGTGCTGCCGGTGCTCGTCGGCCTGTCGGTCGATTACGCGATCCAGTTCCAGTCGCGCGTGGAGGAGGCCCGCCAGGCTGGCGCCCCCAACGTGCTCGATGCAGTGCGCGAAGCCGCCTCCCGGGGTGCCCCA
>JBAURN010000023.1:0-3548 GCA_049581225.1 Solirubrobacteraceae bacterium | reverse complement strand
GCCGAGGGCATCGCGCGAGCAGCGCACCGCCCCGGCGCCCGACGGACGGCCATTCCTGCGCAACCTGGTGGTGCGCGAAGGCCGCCACACCGGCAAGCTCCAGATCCGCCTCGTGAGCACCGACGGCGAGCTGGACGTGCCCTCGCTGGCCGCCGCCTTGGTTGCCGAGCTGGGCGAGGACACGCTCAGCGGTGTGCTCTGGACACGCTCCTCCTCGCTCGCGGAGACCACGATGGGCGGAGAGACCGAGCTCGTGTGGGGCGACGCGGAGCTGCCCGAGCGCCTGGGCACCCTAAAGGGCACAAGCGAGCTGGACCTGCGCATCTCCTCCGAAGCGTTCTTTCAGACGAACACAGAGATGGCCGAGGCCCTATATGGGATCGTCGTCGAATATGCGGCCTTGGAGGGCTGGGAGCGCGTTTACGACCTGTACTCAGGGATCGGCACGATCGCCCTCACCCTGGCTCCAAGGGCGGGCGAGCTGTGGGGCATCGAGATCGTCGAACAGGCCGTCGCCGACGCGATCGCCGCGGCCAAGCGAAACGAGGTCACCAACGCCCACTTCTTCGCCGGCGATGCACGCCTGGCCTTGCCCGAGTTGATCGAGCGGGCGGGCAAGCCGGACGTGGTCGTCGTCGACCCGCCCCGCGCGGGCCTCTCTCAGAAGGTGGTGCGTCGCATCATCGACGCCTCACCCAAGCGTGTCGTCTACGTCTCCTGCAATCCCACCACGCTGGCGCCCAATGCGGCCCAGCTGGTGGAGGCGGGCTGGCGCCTGGTCAAGGTGCGCCCGGTCGACATGTTCCCGCAGACGCCTCACATCGAGTGCGTGGCGTTGCTCGAGCGCGTCTGAGGCTCGAGCGCGTCTGAGCACCGAAGATCTCGCTCGGATAGTGCTCATTATCTTGACATAGCGTGCATTATCTGTCATGGTGATAGCTATGATAGATCCCAGTCGTCCGTCTCTTCGCGACGAACAGAAGGCGCTCACGCGCCGGCGCCTGCTTGACAGCGCGGAAGCCGTCTTTGCTCGCAGCGGCTTTCATGGCGCCTCTGTCGAGGACATCGCACGCGAGGCCGGTGTCACGAGCGGAGCGCTGTACTCGAACTTCGCCGGCAAGGAGGACCTCTTCCTGGCCCTCTTCGAGGAGCGGATCGCCACCGATGTGGGCGACTACTCACAGATAGTCGCCGCGGGAGCGACGCTCGAGCAACAAGCCAGAGGGGCCGCGGATCACTGGATGGAAATACTGCGCGATCGTCCCGACTACTTCCCTCTGCTGATCGAGTTCTGGGCCTATGCGATCCGCGAACCCCAGCTTCGAGCGCGTTTGGCCGTCCGGTTTGCCGCGCTTCGCTCGGCCGGCGCTCGCCTGGTTTTGCAGGGAGCGCAGCGGCAAGGCTTCCCGCCCAACGCCGAGGCGGGCGAGTTCGTGGGACAGCTCATCACCGCCCTCGGGAACGGTCTGGCGCTGGAGAAGCTGGCGGATCCCGACGCCGTTCCCGACGGGCTCTTCGGGGACATGCTGGTGGTCATCTTCCAGGCCCTCGAAGCTCTCGTGCGAGAGAGCCCGAATGTGGCCGATCTACCCACCGCGGGCACCTCGCCGGAGTCGCCAACCAAGAAGCAAGGAGTCGAGCATGAGTGAGGGCCAGTCAACCGGCGGCGCTGACGCCGCCGCCGGACGGTTCGTCGATCATGGCTTGCGTCCGGCCACCACAGAGGATCTGCACCGCTTGAGCACGGTCCTGGCGGACGCTTTTTTCGACGACCCCGTCTTCGGCTGGCTGATGCCCAAAGACGGCAAGCGGCTCGCGCAATTGCGACGCTACTTCGGATTCGATCTGGGTCGCTTTGCGCTGCCGCGCGGGCGTGTGTGGACGACCGGCGACCTCACCGGAGCCGCGCTGACATTGCCGCCCGGCAAGTGGCGCGTGCCGCCACTGACCACCCTCTTGCACGGCACCGCGTTCGGGGTCCACCTGCCCCGGGCGGCAACGATGGGGGCCGCCATGGAGTGGCGCCACGCGCACGAAATCCGTGGGCCCCACTACTACGTTCGCGACATCGGCGTGCATCCGGACATGCAGGGCAAGGGCCTCGGCAGCGCCCTGCTGGCCCCGACGCTCGCGCGCTGTGATCGCGAGGGCGTGGCCGCCTATCTGGAGGCCTCCAGCGAGCGCAACGCCGCGCTCTACGAACGTCACGGCTTCCGGCGCGTCAAGGAGCTGCGAGTCGGTGGCAGCCCGCCGCTGCGGCTCATGATCCGCCCGCCACGATCTTCAAAGGCAAGCTCGTGAGCACCTCCCATCCTCAGGGCTCCGCGAGCCCTTTCCAGAGCTCTTATCGTCGATCGTCGCGAGGCTTCGACCGCGGATCGATGAGACTGTCGGGCCTCGCCGGCTTGCTGAGTCTCCCCCTGGGGGTTGCCGGTGTGATCGTCGATGAAATGTGGAGGATGCCGGGGACCGCAGCCAACGCGAGCGAGATAGCCGGCTTCGTCGATGCGCACCGCTCGGCACTGCTCATCGCGGGAATGCTCACCGCGGCCGGAGTGGCCCTGTGGCTGCTGTTTGGCGTCGGCGTGTGGGTGTGGATGCGCGAGACGGGTGGAGGCGACGGCTTCCTGTCGACGTGCTTCGTGGTCGGGCTCGTCAGCTTCGTCACGCTCCTGTTCGCCGGCTTCACGTCCTTCCTCGTGCTCGTTTATCGTGCGCCCGAACCGTCTGACCCACGCCTGCTGTACGACCTCGCATTTGCTCTGCTCGCGATGTCGGGCATTCCCACCGCGCTCGCGCTGGGCGCCTACGCGGCGCACGTGCTCAGCGATCGTCGACTACCTGCCTGGTCGGCCTGGATAGCGATCGCGGCGGCGCTGGCAAACCTGGCGCTGCTCGCTTCGCTCGTGCTCAGAAGCGGCTTCTTCTCGTTGGAGGGAGGAGTGATCATCGCGATTCCGGGCACGCTGTTCGTCTGGATCCTCGCGATGAGCATTGTGTTGCTGCGGGCCGGCCTGGACCCCGCCCAGCGTCCACGTCCCGCCCTGGATTAGGCGTCGGGTCGTTCCTGGTTGCGGGGCCGCCCGGTTGCGCCTTCCGCGCGCTAGGGTTCCCGCCACATGCGCGCCGCCACGATCCGCGACGGAGAGATCCTCCTCGAGGAGCATCCCGACCCCGTGCCCGCGGGCGAAGAGGTGCTCGTCAAGGTGCGCGCCGCCGGACTCAACGGGGCCGACATGATGCAGCGTCGGGGGCTCTATCCGGCGCCTGCGGGCTCCCCCCAGGACATTCCGGGCATGGAGCTGGCGGGCGAAGTCTTCGCCCTCGGCGCCCAAGCGACGCGCTTCGAGGTGGGCGAGCGGGTGATGGCGATCGTCGGCGGTGGCGGCCAGGCCGAGCTGGCGGTCGTGCACGAGCGTCAGCTGATGCCGGTGCCCGCCGCACTCGACTGGCCCGCCGCGGGAGGTCTGCCTGAGACTTTCACCACCGCCCACGACGCGATCTTCACCCAGGCAGGGTTGCGCCCGGGTGAGCATCTGCTCGTGCAC
>JBAURN010000022.1:0-1784 GCA_049581225.1 Solirubrobacteraceae bacterium | reverse complement strand
CGCTGGCACGCGCTCGACGCACGCCAAGAGCAGTACAGGCTCGACCGCTTCGACGGCCGATGAGTCCCCGGCGGATCGTGATCGTCGGCGCCGGCCCCGCCGGCCTGGCAACCGCCCGCGCCTACCGCGAAGCAGGCGGCACGGCAGAGGTCACGATGCTCGGCAAGGAGACCCTCATCCCCTACAGCCGGCCACCGCTGACCAAGGAGTTCCTGCGCGGCGAGCTCGACGCCAGCGAGCTGCCGATCGAGGAGCCCAGCTGGTTTGAGGAGCACGACATCCAGCTGCGCCTCGGCTGCCAAGTCACAGCCATCGACCCCAGCACAGGTGCCGTTCACGCCGACGGCTATGCGCTCAGAGCCGACGCGATCGTGCTCGCCACCGGCGCCGAACCATCCCGACCCGACCTGCCCGGCCTGGACGACCCGCGGGTACATACGATGCGGGAGCGGCCTGACAGCGAACGCATCGCCTCACAAGTCAAGCCAGGCACCCGCACCATCGTGCTCGGCACTGGCTTCATCGGCTGTGAGCTAGCCGCATCGCTCGCGCTGCGCGGCACCCACGTCACGCTCGTCGGCCAAGAACCAGCGCCGCAGCAGCAGCGCCTCGGCGCCGAGGTCGCCGAGCACATCGCACGTTGGCTGGCAGACCTCGGTGTGACGCTACGGATGGGCATGAAGGTCTCCGCCGTGCACAACGGCCGCATCGTCGCGCTCAACCACGGCGACCCGATCGAGGCCGACAACGTGGTGCTCGGCATGGGCGTTCAGCCCCGCAGCGAGCTAGCCGAGCAAGCGGGCCTTACGATCGTCAAGGGAGCGATCCTCACCGACGCACAGATGCGAGCCCACGACCGGGTGCTCGCTGTCGGCGACGTCGCCTACGCCCACAACCGCAGCGCAGGACGACGGCTGCGCGTAGAACACTGGGGCGACGCGCTCGGCCAAGGCGAGATCGCCGGGCGCGTACTCGCCGGCCAGAACACGCACTGGCAAGACGTGCCCGGCTTCTGGTCGACCATCGGCCAGCACACCCTCAAGTACGCAGCCTGGGGCGACGGCCACGACAAATGCAGACTCGATGAGCACCCCGACAGCTCGTTCACCGTGTGGTATTCGCACCACGACAAGCTCGTCGGTGCGCTCACCCACAATCGCGACGAGGACTACGAACAAGCGCAACAGCTCATCGCCGCCGGGGGAAGCCCCCCATGAACGAGCACCCGCTAGACCTCCACGGGATGCCGGCGGCCGTCGAGCTCGCACCGCCGCACCTCGACCTCCACGCAGTCGTCGTAATCCCGGCCCGCGACGAGGCGCCCCGGATCACGGCCTGCCTGCACGCGCTCGCCAGCCAGCACGACATGCCCGTCAACAGCTACGAGGTAATCGCGATCCTCGACGGCTGCCGCGACAACACGCTCGGAGTCATCCAGCAGACCGCCCGGCTGTACGAGCAGCTCGCCATCCACACCGTCATCCTTCCGCATCCCCAGGGCGTCGGACGCGCCCGGCGCCTGGGCATGGACATCGCCTGCCGACGACTCATGAGCCTCGAACGACCCGAGGGGCTGATCGCAAGCAGCGACGCCGACACGACCGTCGCCGGCGACTGGCTCTCAGTGCAACTTGCCCTCTCGCGGTCGGGCGCCGCTGCGATCGGAGGACTCATCGAGCTCGACCCCACAGAGCGAGACACGCTCGACCCGCAGGCCCTCGCCGTGCGCGAACTGGGCGCCGCCACGCGGCTCGCGCTCGCCGTCCAGCAGACCGCAGGCGGCG
>JBAURN010000021.1:0-2854 GCA_049581225.1 Solirubrobacteraceae bacterium | reverse complement strand
CTCCAGAAGCCGCCACAACGCCGGGAGATCCCTACACTTTGGGCGATGCCCCTGATCCACACCTGCTATCGCATCGGCGACATCGACCGGTCGATCGCTTTCTACGAAGCACTCGGCTTCCAGGAGGTCGGTCGCATCCCGATCGGTGAGGAGGCGGTCAACGTCTTCATGAACCAGCCCGGCGACGGAGACATGCCGCGCTTGGAGCTGACCCACAACTTCGGCGTGGAGTCGTATGAGGTGGGCACCGGGTACGGGCATATCGCGATCACCGCTAGCGACCTCGAGGACACGCTCGCGCGCTTGGCCGAGCAGGGCATACAGCCGGAGAAGCCGCCCTACTCGGTGCGCGAAGGCGGCTCGCGGCTTTGCTTTGTGAAAGATCCGGACGGGTACCGGATCGAGATCATCGAGCAGGGGTAGCCACTCACTGTCGCTTTTCCGCGCGGTAGCTCGGCTCGAGTAAAAGGCACCCGAGGGGGACGCCCCTATAGTGGTCGCGCAGTGGAATTGGGCCTCGCGACATTCGCCGACGTAGCGCCGGGCGCCCCACCCGAGCGGGTGGCCGAGCGCTTGGGAGAGCTGCTGGAGGAGATCGAAGCGGCCGATCGCCTGGGCCTTGAGGTGTTCGGCGTGGGCGAGCACCATCGGCGCGACTACTCGGTGTCGGCCCCGACCGTGGCGCTGGCCGCGGCGGCGGCGCGCACGGAGAAGATTCGCCTGACGAGCGCCGTGACGGTGCTCAGCTCGGCCGACCCGGTCACCGTGTTCGAGGAGTTCGCGACGCTCGACCTGCTCTCGGGCGGGCGCGCGGAGATCATGGCCGGTCGCGGCTCTTTTACCGAGTCGTTTCCGCTGTATGGCTACGACCTGGACGACTACGACGAGTTGTTCGCCGAGAAACTGGAGTTGCTGCTGGCCTTGCGCGAGTCGGAGAGCGTGACCTGGTCGGGGCGCCATCGTGGCGAGTTGCGGGACGCGGCCGTGTATCCCCGACCACTGCAGCAGCCACTGCCGGTGTGGATCGCGGTCGGCGGGACGCCCGCTTCGGTGGCTCGCGCGGGGATGCTGGGATTGCCCTTGATGATCGCGATCATCGGCGGGACGCCGGCGCGCTTCGCGCCGCTGGTGGAGCTGTACAGGGAGGCGGGGAGGCGCGCCGATGCCCTCGGGACGGAGCACACCGGCGGCGACTCGGGGGCAACGGCGGCCCGCGACACGAGAGCAACGGCCGAGGGCGGGGAGCAGCGAGCTGTGGGCATCAACTCGCACATGTACGTCGCCGACGATGCCAAGCGAGCGCGAGACGAGTTCTTTGGGCCCTACTCGCAGACGATGAACAGGATCGGGCGCGAGCGCGGCTGGCCGCCGATGAGCAGAGCCCAATTCGACGCGGGCTGCCGCCCGGAGGGGCATCTGCTGGTGGGCACGCCCGAGGACGTGGCCGCGAAGATCGTGGCCCAACACGAGCTGTTCGGGCATGACCGCTTCTTGGGACACATCAGCGTGGGGGTGCTGCCCCATGCCAAGGCGATGCGCGCCACCGAACTGTTCGCGACCGAGGTCGCCCCGCGCGTGCGGGCGGCTCTCGACGGGGAGGACTCGCCCGAGAAGAACGTCGCGGAGCGCGCCAACGATGCCGCGACGGCGGGCCCCGAGGGCGAGTCCGGCGCTACCCTTTCCGCCAAGGATGGCTGACACCGCCAAGATCGCCAAGAATCTGGAGCGCTTTGCGCAAGCCGTGGCGGCGCACGATCGCGAGAACCCGACGCACACCGCCTACGGGATCGGATTGGCGCATTTCGATATGGAGCGGTTGGGCTTGGAGGAGGGCGAGGAGATCCTGCCGGGTATCACCATCCACGGCGATGGCGGGCAGAGCGCGAACTTCAGGGTGCTTTGCGACGGCGAGCACGACGAGGGCGCCGTCGAGTCCGAGGAGCAGGTCGTCGAGGCGATCTCCACGCAGGCGCTGCCGGTCAGCTTGCCACGCGAGCTTTGATCCTCGCCACAAGCCGCTCCACAGTGGGGCAGGCGATCCCGTGGCGGGCGGCCGCGCGCAACACCGATCCTGGGATCGCATCCAGCTCGGGGGGGCGACCGGCCGCGATGTCTCGCTGCATCGAGCTGCCCAATGTGGCGTGGGCGGCGGTCAGCTCGCCTAGGGGATCGTCGACCGGGATCGAGGCGCCCTCGGCTCGGGCGACCGCGCAGCCCTCCTCGATCGAGGCCACCAGATCGGCGCGCAAAGCGGGGGTGGAGCGGATCTCTCCCAGAAGCTTGTCGTAGGCGCTGGTGGTGCAAGCCAGGGCGTTGAGCCGGACGAGCTTGGACCACATCACCTGGGCCTCCCCCCCATCGGCAAGGCCTGGCGGACGCGAGGAGGGAGAGGGCTCGAACGGCTCGGGCGGATAAACGCGGGCGGGGACGCCCGCCTGGGAGAGCAAGGCCGCCAAAGCGTCCATCGGCTCGCGCATGGAGGACACGTGGGAGGCCATGTCCACGCGCAGGAAGCGGCTCGTGTGGATGACCGAAGCGGGCACGGGACGGTCGGCCTCGACGCGAATCGTGCCGGCCACGACGGGGTCCTCGCCGAAACGATGGCGCAGCACAGCGAGGTGATCGAGACCGTTGAGCAGCGGCAGGACCAGAGGGGGTGTGAGGGCAATGCGCTCCAGGGCCTCCGCCAAACCGGCGGCCTTGGTGGCCACGATCAGGGCATCCACCGGCTCTCCCAGACTCGCCTCGGCACGGGGGCGGGCGAGGAAGTCGCCGAGCAGGACGCTGCGCACGGAGATTCCCTGGGTCGAGATGGCGGAAGCGGTGGACTCGCGAGCCACCACCACCACGGGCG
>JBAURN010000020.1:0-1865 GCA_049581225.1 Solirubrobacteraceae bacterium | reverse complement strand
ATGGTGGGGAGCGTATCGGTTGGTCCGCGGATCGGGAACTTGCCCCGGTGCGCTGCGGCATTGCGCCCACCCACGACGCTCTAGCCTGAATTTCTCAAACGCGATCAGCATTTGGAGGGGAAATTCGTCGTCTTGAGGCGGATTTCGGCTGTTAGGCTTAGTCGTTCCAGTGCGTCTGATCATGTTCATTGAGGGTTCGCGCAAGGCGAGTCCTGAGGCTGTGGTGTTCCCGGCATACGTGTTTGTCGGGTCGTGCGTCGGTGTCCGGCGCATCCGGTTTGGGCTGGGTCGAACGGCGCGGTGCGCGCGGTTCAGGCGGAGCTGAAGGCGCGCCGGAGGCGGATGTGGGCGAGAGCGAACTCGGCTTGGTTGGGACAGCCCGAGGCGATAGCGAAGTAGATACGGCGCGCGCTGATGCGCACCTGGGCACCGAGCCGGAGCAGCTTGAGGCGAATGGTCTGTGCCGCGGCGTCGGCGAACTGGGTGTGACGCAGACCAACGCGACGCAAGGTATCGACCAGCACGTAGGCCATGGCCGAGAACCACATGCGCAACTGGTTGGCCGCCATGGTTGCCGATGACGCGCGATCGGCGAACAGTTCGAACTGCTCACCAATACGGTTCTCGGCCTCGCCGCGCGCGCAATAGAGATCCTCGTAGAGCGCGCGGGCATCATCGCCGGCGCGGGTGCGCTTGAGCGAGGTGACGACAAAGCGTGGATTGGCACCGTCCAGCGTGTGCTCGGCCTTGCCAACGACACGCCGCGTCCGGCTCCAACTGTTGAGCGTGCAATACCAAAAGTCGCGGAACACCCGCGCCGGCTTGCCCGAACCCAGGCACAGCTCCTTGGCTTGCGCGAGTTGCGTGACGAGCGCCGCCTCCAGCCGGGAATTGCGCGCCAGGCCGAACACGTAATCGACGCGGTTCACCTCGCACCAACGCATCATCGGGTCGTTGCAGAACCCGCTGTCGGCCCGCAGGATGATGCGCACCCGTGGCCAGGCCCGGCGGATCTGCGCAATGATGCGTGCCACCTCCTCGACCGCGCCATCGCTGCCGGCGACGTTCGCACGCCGCTGCCGGGCCAGCAGCAAATGCCGGCCGCAGAACCCATACAGCGGCAGATAGCAGTACTCCTCGTAATGGCCGTGATAGAAGCGACCTTCTTGCGTGCCGTGCAGCGGGATGTCGGTGTTGTCGAGATCAAGCACGATCTCGCGTGGCGCACGGTCATGCGCCTCGAGGAAGACATCGACCAGCAGCGTATCCACCTGCGCCCCATCGCAGTCGATCTTGTGATACTTCGCGCCGTGGCGCTTCGGCGTATGTTCAAGACGATTGAGCGTGC
Source organism: Solirubrobacteraceae bacterium (assembly GCA_049581225.1). Taxonomy (GTDB): domain Bacteria; phylum Actinomycetota; class Thermoleophilia; order Solirubrobacterales; family Solirubrobacteraceae; genus Palsa-744. The sequence continues at coordinate 517 of JBAURN010000020.1, read as the reverse complement.
TCTTGCCCGCCAATGCTTCGCAGTCCGAACGCAGCACAGGTGCCAGCTTCCCGGCCAGCGCCGCGAACGTCGGATCCTTGCGCAATTCGTCGTGATCGTTGAGGTCCTCGTAGCCCAATGCCAGGCCGAAGATCCGCTGACCCACCAGCGTCTCGACCTGATGCTCGACATAGCGAGGGTCGCGCCGGTCCCGGAAACACTGCGCGAACCGACGGATCAGACCAAGGCCACGATCCACCTGGCCCAGCAGAAGACCTCCCGCGTTCGAGGTGATGTTGCCGCCATCGAAGCAAGCCACCACCGCGCGACCACCAATCGCTTCAAATTCATACTGCTTCGGGCTACACTCTGTCGGCATCGGGGATCACCGTCGGGTTTGCTTAAGTCGTTCTCGCAAAACCACTTTCCCAGATTCGCCGCCCCGATGCACTGCCTACGTTTGAGAAATCCAGGTTAGCGCGAAGCGCCAACAAAACTTGCTTCTCTCTGTGAAACTCTGTGGCATACTCCGTGAAAC
>JBAURN010000019.1:0-19115 GCA_049581225.1 Solirubrobacteraceae bacterium | reverse complement strand
TCGCGCGCCGCTTCGCGGTCGCGCGAGGCCCTGATCAGATCGATGATCGCGTCGAGGTTCTCCAGAGCGATCAACAGGCCTTGCAGGATGTGTGCGCGGGCCTCCTTCTCGGACAGCTCGTGCTTGGTGCGGCGCACGATCACTTCGCGCTGGTGGGCGACGTAGTTGTGGATGACGGCCCGCAGGTTCAGCGTGCGCGGCACGTTGTCAACCAACGCGACCATGTTGACGCCGAAGGTGGTCTGCATCGAGGTGTGCTTGTAGAGCTTGTTGAGCACGACCTTGGGGATCGCGTCGCGCTTGAGCTCGATCACTAGACGCATACCGCGCTTGTCGGACTCGTCGCGCAGGTCTGAGATCTCGGGGATGCGCTTCTCGCCCACCAATTCAGCGATCTTGGTGATGAGGTTGCCTTCGCCGGCCTTCTTGACCATGAAGGGCAACTCGGTGACGACGATCGCCTCCTTGCCTTGGCGAAGCGGCTCGATGTGCGCCTTGGCTTGGACCCTCACGCGGCCGCGGCCGGTCTCATATGCGTCGCGGATGCCCTGATGGCCGAGGATGATTCCCCCGGTCGGGAAGTCGGGCCCCTTGATGTGCCGCATCAGACCGTCGAGGTCGATGTCGGGATCGTCGATGTAGGCGATCGTCGCGCCAATCACCTCGCGCAGGTTGTGCGGTGGGATGTTGGTGGCCATTCCCACCGCGATTCCCGAGGAGCCGTTGACGAGCAGATTGGGGAAGCGCGAGGGCAGCACCGTCGGTTCCTGGCGCGAGCCGTCGTAGTTGACCGTGAAGTCGACGGTGTCCATGTCCAGATCGCGCAACATCTCCGTGGCGATGCGGGCCAGGCGGGCCTCGGTGTAGCGCATCGCGGCGGCCGGGTCGTCGTCGATCGAGCCGAAGTTGCCCTGCCCGTCGACGAGCTCGTAGCGCATCGAGAACTCCTGGGCCATGCGTACAAGCGCATCGTAGATCGCGGAGTCGCCGTGGGGGTGATAGTTGCCCATCACCTCGCCCACGATCTTGGCGCACTTGGCGTACGAGCGGGTCGGGCCGAGCCCGAGCTCGTTCATTGCGTAGAGGACGCGGCGATGAACAGGCTTCAGGCCATCGCGCACGTCCGGCAGGGCCCGGCCGACGATGACCGACATCGCGTAGTCGAGATACGCGGTGCGCATCTCATCCTCCAGAGCGCGTGGCTCGATGTTGCCGCCATCCAAGACATCAGCGCTGGCCATGGTTCACCTCCTCACACATCCAGGTTGGCAACTGTGCGGGCGTTATCCTCGATGAAGGCTCGTCGCGGCTCGACCTGATCGCCCATCAGCATCGAGAAGATGCGGTCTGCCGCGGCGGCGTCCTCCAAAGTGACCTGGGCCAACGTTCGCGAAGCGGGTGCCATCGTCGTTTCTCCGAGCTGCTCTGCGTTCATCTCTCCCAGCCCCTTGAAGCGCTGGAGCTTGGTGCCCTTTTGGGCCACGCCCATCACCGCCGCGCGCAGCGCCTCGAAGGATGGCGCCGTCTCGCGGGCGTCGCCGAGGCGAACCTCGAAGGCGGGAGTGCCGGCGAGCTCGATCAGCTGCTTATGCACGGAGGCGAGCTGGCGGTACTCCTGGGAGTCGAACAAGCTTCGCTTGATGCGATGAGTGCGGGCGAAACCCGTGCTTGTCTCGATAGCCTTCACGCGCAGCTCTAGTGGATCCTGATCAACCAACTCGGTCGCGTGCGTCTCGCCCTCCAGTCCTGTGCGGGAGAGCAACTCGATCGCGGCCTCCGCGCTCATCACCTGTTCGTCCAGAAGCGAGGACTCCTCCAGAAACTGGACCATCTCGTGCCCGTGCACGGCGCGCAGCGTCGAAGACCAGCCTTCATATTGAGCAAGCAGCCGTACAAAGCGCTGCCAGCGCGTGTCGGTGAGCTTGAACTGGGTGCCGTGCCGGTCGAAGACGTTCAGCTTCTCCCACTTGTCGGAGAGCAGGATGTCCTCGAGCTCTGAGTCCTTCTCGATGTAGCGCTCCTTCGAGCCCTGCTTGAGCTTGTAAAGCGGTGGCTTGGCGATGTACACGTAGCCGGCCTCGATCAGCTCCTGCATCTCGCGGAACAGCAGCGTGAGCGCGAGCGTGCGGATGTGCGCCCCGTCGACATCCGCGTCGGTCATGAGGATGACCTTGTGGTAGCGAGCGTTCTCGATGTTGAACTCCTCGCGCACGCCGGTGCCGATCGCGGTGATCAGCGCCTGGATCTCGGTGTTCGCAAGAACCTTGTCGATGCGGGACTTCTCGACGTTGAGGATCTTGCCTCGCAGCGGCAGCACCGCCTGCGTGTTGCGGTCGCGACCCTGCTTGGCTGAGCCCCCGGCGGAATCGCCCTCGACGACGAACAGCTCCGCCAGACTCGGGTCTTTCACCGAGCAGTCGGCGAGCTTGCCCGGCAGCGTGGAGTTCTCCAGGGCCGACTTGCGGCGTGTCAGGTCGCGTGCCTTGCGTGCGGCGTCTCGCGCGCGCTGGGCCTGCACGGCCTTCATGATCACCGCGCGCGCCTCGCTGGGGTTCTCCTCGAGAAACTCGGCGAGGCCAGTGTTGACGATCGACTCGACAAATCCCGCCATCCCTGGGTTGCCGAGCTTGGTCTTGGTCTGGCCCTCGAACTGCGGATCGCGCAGCTTGACCGAGATGACCGCGGTGAGACCCTCGCGCACGTCCTCGCCGGAGAGGTTGTCCTCTTTCTCCTTGAGCAACCCGTGGTCGCGCGCGTACTTGTTCAAGGTGCGCGTCAAAGCCGAGCGGAAGCCCGACATGTGCGAGCCACCCTCGCGCGTGTTGATGTTGTTGGCGAACGAGTGGATGGACTCCTGGTAGGAGGAGTTCCACTGCATCGCCACCTCGGCCGCGCCCTCCTCGCTTTCCGCGGCGAAGAACACCACCTTGCGATGCACGGTGTCCTTGTTCTCGTTGAGATAGACGACAAAGTCCTCGATGCCACCCTGGTATTGGAACTCGGCGGAGTGCCCCTCGCCACGCTCGTCGACGATCGAGATCTTCAACCCTCTCGTGAGGAAGGCGGTCTCGCGCAGACGCTCCTCCAGCGTGTGGAAATCGAAGTCGAGCGACTCGAAGATGTCGGCATCTGGCAGGAACGTCACCGAGTTGCTTGTACCAGCGCCCTTCGGCAGCTGCTCGCCCTTCTCCAACGGGGCCTGCGGCGCGCCGCGCGAGTACTCCTGGCTCCAGACGTGGCCGTCGCGGCGGATCTCCACACGCAACTGCTCGGAGAGCGCATTGACGACCGAGACCCCGACCCCGTGCAGGCCTCCGGAGACCTTGTAGCCGCCGCCCTCCCCGAACTTGCCGCCCGAGTGCAGGACGGTGAGGACCACTTCCACCGCCGGCTTGCCCTCCTTCTCCATCGTCGCGACGGGGATGCCGCGGCCGTTGTCGAAGACTGTCACGGAGTTGTCGGGGTGGATCGTCACCGCGACCTCGGTACAGAAGCCCGCCAGGGCCTCGTCCACCGAGTTGTCCACAACCTCATAGACCAGGTGGTGCAAGCCCATGACGCCGGTCGAGCCGATGTACATGCCGGGACGCTTGCGTACAGCCTCCAAGCCCTCGAGGACGGTGATGTCCTGCGCGTCGTAGCTGGCGTCCCCTCCCATGGCGGGGTCGTTGACGCCACCCTTTGTGGCAGCGTTGGTCTGCGAGCTTGAAGTATCGGTCGCCAATGGTCCTCCGATGACGCGAGAACGCCCCGGTGTCCGGGTCCAATCGACCTCGGTCCGGGGCGGTGAGTTTGTTTACAGAACGATAGCACAGAGACCCCCCAGAACCGCGCCGCAAGAAGCTCGAAATGCCTGCAAACAAGCCAAAATAGTGGCTTTGCGAGCCGTTCGCGCGCGTACCTCCCGCAAGCCCCTCGAGCGGGCGCCCCAGGCACCGGCTCGAAAGCGGCTCAGACGACCCTGCAGCGAAGCTTGTGGACGCGCTCGTCGCCGAGTGCGCGGTTGAGTCGGGCGACCAGCTCAGGGCCCATCAGCTCGAGCTCGGCAGCCCAAACGGCATCTGTGCAGGCGATCGTGAGGACCCCTTCGCGCTCGACCGTCGGGCGCCCCGCGGAGGCGATCTTCACACCGACGGCTTGCTCCCAGACCTGCTGCACGCGGGCCAACGGGGTGGCCGGCGTGAGCGCTTCGGTCAAGCCCCCAAGCGCCAGCGAAAACGGGCGAGGCGCACGGCGGCTCATGCCGCCATCGCCTCGCCCAAGATCGCGCCCGGCGAGATGCGCAGTCGTGCGACAGGGCCATCCCCGGCGCCGGGCACGTGGGCGAGATCCGTCGTCGCGACAACGCTTTGGCCACCGGCGCAAAGCTCGGCCGAGAGCAACTCGCGACGTGTCAGATCGAGCTCGCTCATGACGTCGTCGAGCAGCATCAAGGGCACCCGGTCGCACTCGCTTGCCAACACCGAGCGCTCAGCCAGCAGCAGCGCCAACAGCGCCAGTCGCTGCTCGCCCTGTGAGCCGTAGCTGCGCAACTCGCGGCGGTCGCGCAGGATCGCCAGGTCGTCGCGGTGGGGCCCATGGGTGGAGAAGCCGCGCTCGAGGTCGCCGGTCAGCTTCGCTTCGAGCTCCAGCACAAACTCGCTCGCGGTGGCGGCGCGCGAGCGAGGTCGGTACTCCAAAAGCGGCTCGCCGCTCAAACCCAGTTGCGCGGCGCGCTCGGCGAAGGGCTCGGCCAGCAGCGCCACGGCGGCAGCGCGGTCATCTCGCAAGGCCAGAGCGTGGCGAGCAAGCTCGTTGTCCCAGCTGGGGAGAGTCGCGCGCGAAGCGCGGCCGGCCCGAATGCCGGCGATCAAGGCGTTGCGTTGAGCCAAGGCGCGCGCGTAGTCGTGGCGGGTCGCCACCCTCGGAGGCCACAGGGCCGCGACAAGCCGATCGAGGTGAGCGCGCCGGAGTGCAGGAGCTCCCTTGAGCAACTCCAGGCGATCGGGGGAGAAAACGCTGACGAGTGGCCGAGTCTGCACATCGGCAAGCCTGTCGACCTGGGCGCCGTCGGCTGTCATGTGCTTGGGCGATCCGGGCTGGAATCCCACCGTCAGCTCGTGTTGGCGGCCCTCGTGAGAAAGGTTTACGACCACTCGCGTGGCCGGCGCCCCAAAGCGGACCAACTCGCGCTCGGAGCGCGTGCGCTGGGAATGGCCAGTGCACCCGAAGTAGAGCGCCTCCAGCAGGTTCGACTTGCCGGCGCCGTTGGCGCCGTGCACGACCGTCAGCCCGTCACCGAGGTGCGCTTCCGCGCGCGTATAGGTCCGGAAGTCGCGCAGTTGCAAGCTGGTGACCCGCACCTCACCTCATCCCACCCACGTTACGTATTGAGGCGAATCGGCATGATCAGGTATACGAACTCGCCGCCGTCCGGGGACTCGATCAAGCCGGGACGCAGGGGACTGATCAACTTGAGCACCAGCTCCTCGGACTCCACGCTTTCGAGTCCGTCGCGGAGGAACTCCGGGTTGAAGCCGATCTCGAAAGGCTCACCGGCGAAAGGAACCGGGAGCGTCTCGCTCGCCTCGCCGACATCGGGGGTCTGTGCCGAGACCGTCAGCTCGCCCGCACTGAAGCTCAGTCGCAGCGGCGCGTTCTTCTGAGCCAACAGGCTCACGCGACGCACCACGTCCGCCACTTCGGCACTGGCCAGGCGCAGCTCGTGATCGACCGACTCGGGCAGAAGTTGGCGGTAGTTGGGGAACTGCCCATCGATCAGCCGGGAGGAGAGCACGATATCTCCAATCTCAAACACAACCTGATTCTGACCCGTGCTTACCGCAAGCTCCGGCTCGGAGGCGGACTGCGCGATGCGCGCGAGCTCCTGCAAGGCCCGCGCCGGCACGTTGGCCTCGATCGTTCCCTCCAGCGCCGAGGCCAGTGTCGCGTGCTTGACGCTCAGACGGTAGGAGTCGGTCGCGACCATCGTCAGCTCCTGGGCTCCAGCCGATATCAAGACGCCCGTCAGCACCGGCCTCGTCTCATCCTTTGAAGCCGAGCGGGAAACCTGCAGCGCGGTCTCGACGAACACCTCGGTCGGGAGTGTCATGCGCGTTGACGGGTCGGGGGTGGGAAGTGTTGGGAAGTCCTCGGCGCGAAGCGTGCGGAGATGGAACTTCGCCGGGCCTGAGATCAGCTCGACATCCTGCTCTTGCTGGCGCAACTCCATGGTGACTATCTCGCCAGGCAGCGAACGCACGACTTCGAGCACCAGCCTGGCGGGCAATACGGCTGAGCCTGGATGAAGGATCTCGCCGGGCAGGGGTACTCGAAGGCCCACCTCCATATCGGTGGCCAGCAAGACGGGTTGCTCACCCTCGGCGGAGATCATCACGCCGGAAAGCGCCTGAACAGAAGCGCGTGAGGACGCAACGCGGGTCGCGGTCTGCAGTTGAGCCAGAAGGTCAGCCGTTGAGAGGGAAAGCTTCACTTACGCACCTGATTGGAATATAGGTTTAGTAGGGGCTGTTGATATGTGGATAGGTTGACTGTGATTGATGATTGCGGCTTGGTCCTGTGTATGACCTGTTGAGCGTGGCGTGGGCAGAACCGTGGAAGTGTTTCAAGCGAGCCGGTCATGACTCGATTTGGTCTGAGTTGAGACGAGCACGTAGCTCATCTACGGCTGTACGCAAGACCGGATTGGCGGACATTCGCTTCTCGGTGCGACGCCACGCGTGCAGGACGGTTGTGTGGTCGCGACCGCCGAACTGGCGACCTATTGAGGGTAGGGACTCGTCGGTCAACTCGCGGGCCAAGTACATGGCGACCTGCCGCGGCCAAGCTACTCGCGCGGACCGTGCGGGGGAGACCAACTCTTCCGCTGAGACGCCGAACTGCTCGCATGCCGCGGCCTTGATCTGGTCGATGGAGCGTGGCCGCGGCTTAGCTTGGGGATAAAGACCGTCAAGCACCTCGCCGGCAAGCTCGGCTTGCAGTGGGCGACCTGTGAGCGAGCTGTAGGCGACGACCCTGATCAGGGCACCCTCGAGGGCCCTGACATTGATGGTGATCCGCTTGGCGATGAGCTCGAGCGTCTCGGTGTCGATCCGATCGATGCCGTCGTGGTGGGCGCGCTTGCGCAGGATCGCCATGCGAGTGGGGAAGTCGGGGGGACGAATATCGGCGACCAGCCCCGACTGGAAGCGCTCTCGAAGTCTGTCTTCGAGAGCTTGGAGGTCGTTGGGTGGGCGGTCGGACGTGAGCACGATTTGGCTGCCGGCGTCGTAGAGCTCGTTGAAGGTGTGGAAGAACTCCTCCTCGGTCTTGGTCTTGCGCTCGAGAAACTGGACATCGTCGATCAGGAGCACGTCGACATGGCGGAAACTGGACTTGAAGGCGTCCAAGCCGCTGGAGCCAAGCGCTCGCAGGAATTCGTTGGTAAAGGCCTCGCCGGTGGTGTTGCGCAACTGCAGCCCAGGGTTGTAGGCGCTTAGAAAGCTGGCTATAGAGCGGAGCAGGTGTGTCTTGCCCACGCCTGGGGGCCCGCAGATGAAGAGCGGGTTGTAGGCGTGAGATGGGAGCTCGCTGACAGTCAAGGCGGCCGCGTGGGCGAGACGGTTGGAGTCGCCGATCACGAACTGGTCGAAGGTCAGCTTGGGGTTCGCGCTGAGCGCTTGCTCGTTTTGCGCGCAAGTTGCGGGTGGGCCGGCGGATGGCTCCACCGGTGAGGCGCTCCGCGCTCGTGAGGTCCTTTGACCGCGCTCGACGATGTCCACGGTCACCTCCGGGCCCAGTACCGCCGCGGCGCAGGCCTGCAGAACTCGTCCAAAACGCTCCCTGATCCAGCCGTATGTCTGACTGGGAGCCTCCAGAAGGAGCAGGTCGCGGTCAAAGTCCAACGCGCGTAGAGGCTCTATCCAGATGCGAAAGATCGGCTCGTCGACGGTTGTCGAAAGCTCGCTCTTGATTTGGGACCAGATGTGCTCAAGCTCTGTGCTCACGGCAGCGAGAACCTGCTCCTTGTGGGAGAAAGTTGACGAGAAATCATTCGAGGGGGGCCGCAAGGGCCCGGTGGACCGAATATATCCGAGCCGGCCGGGCTTCGGCGGCGCGCACGGCCGTCTCACCGCAAATGGCGAGAAATTCGTATTTTGGGTGGACCTGTGCCGCCGCCGCATCGAGTTGGCGGCGAAAGACGTCGCGACCTTTATACTGCGTGGTCCGGCGTCAGCCGGGCTGTCCTTGGTGCCGCCGTGTGGTTGCGCCACGAAATGCCAGCGCAGCCGGAGATCATCGATATGAAGCGCACCTATCAGCCCAAGAAACGCAAGCGCGCCCGTGCCCACGGGTTTCGCGCCCGTATGCGTACCCGCGCGGGAAGGCTCACGCTCAAGCGGCGGCGCAGCAAGGGACGCAAGCGCCTGTCCACGTAGTGACGCGCGCGCGATGATGGGGCGGTCACAGCGCCGCGGTCGACGCCTCTCGCGCAGCGCGGAGTTTGAGCGGGTATATCGCCAAGGCAGGTCGGTAGCCAACCGCCATCTGGTGCTCTACTCGTTTCCCAATGCGTCGATCGATCGCCCTCGCCTCGGCTTGTCGGTGTCGCGCAAGGTGGGTGGAGCGGTCGAGCGCAACCACGTCAAGCGCCTTCTTCGCGAGGCCTTCGACGGCGTCGAGTCTCAACTGGAGGGCGGCCACGACGTGGTGGTGGTGGCGCGTCCGGAGGCCCGCGCGCTGGCCGAGCAGGAGGGACTGGCGGGAATCGACGGGGCGCTGGAGGAGCTGATCGTCCGCGCCGGTTTGCGGACGCGGGATCGCGATGGATCCCTGCCGGCGCCCACGGGGAGCGAGGACGGGCGGGAGACGTCGTCGTGAAAGCGGCCCCCGTGCAGGAGGAGCGCAGACATCCAGATCCGATGCGTTGGATGCGTGCAATGGTGCTCGCGCCAGTCGGGCTCTACCAGAGACTGGTCTCACCGGCCCTGCCGCGACGGTGCAAGTACGAGCCGACCTGCTCCCGCTACGCGGTACAGGCGGTGGAGCGGTACGGCATACTGAGGGGCCTCGTGCTCGCGACGTGGCGTTTGCTGCGGTGCAACCCGTGGAGCGATGGCGGATACGATCCGGTCGAGGCTCAGCGGCTGTTCGGCGCCGAGCCTCATCGCGGGCAGTAACGCAGCTCCAACTCCGAAATGTTCATCCTCGCCAACGTAATCCAGGAAGCGTTCTCGCCGCTGATAAGCGTCTTCCAGTCGATCCTGGTCTTCATCCACTCCCACATCACCCCGACGAGCTGGGGTTTGGCGATCGTGGGGCTGACGGTCTTGATCCGAGCCATCCTGGTGCCCTTGACGCTCAAGCAGTTCCGTTCGATGCAGGAACTGCAGAGGCTCGCTCCCCAGCTGAAGGCGCTGCAAGAGAAGTACAAGGACGACAAGCAGCGCCAGCAGCAGGAGATCATGGGCTTCTACAAGGAGCACAAAGTCAACCCGTTCGCCTCCTGCCTACCGCTGTTGCTGCAGCTCCCGGTGTTCATCTCGCTGTTCTACATGCTGCGCACCGATCTCAAGAAGAACATCTGCGGGCAGGCGCTGGTGTCTCATTACAACTCGCTGCACCACACGACGATCGCGACGTTCGCGGGCCTCCCCACCAAATACGTGGAACAGACCGGCTGTCAGGCGGTAGCCCCGGGTTCGGCCAAATTCCTGTTCATACCGGACATCACCTCGAAGGCGACCGGGGTCGCGTTGGTGGTCCTTTTGCTGCTCTATGTCGGCTCGCAGCTGGTCTCGACGATGACTATGTCGGCCACGGCCGATCCCACTCAGCGCCGTCTGATGATGGCTCTGCCCCTGTTCTTCGTGATCATCCTCTACCGCTACCCGGCCGGTCTGCTGGTGTACTGGATCACGACCAATCTGTGGACGGTCGGCCAGGGTTATTTCGTGCGGCGCAGCTTTGGCCCGCCGCCGGTGTCGGTAGCCAAGGGGGTTGGTCCACCGGGAACGAGCAAGGCGGTCGCCAACGGCAAGCCCGATGACAGCCTTGCGCCGAAAGGCGAGCCTGCGTTGGCGGGAGCGGGCGCCGGCGGCGCTCCTCCTCCTCCTCCTCGTAAGAAGAAGAAGCGCTCGGGCAGGCGGCGATGAGCGAGGCCGACGAGCTCCACGAGGAGGAGCAAGAGGATCCCGCCTCCGTTTTGGGCGAGCTGCTCGAGGAGATCGTGGACAGCCTCGGTCTCGACGCCGAGGTACAGGTCGAACAGGTCGATGGGATTCTGACGGGCAGCGTCGATGGGGACGATCTCGGCCTGTTCATCGGCCGGCGAGGGCAAACGATCGATGCGGTGCAGCACCTGGCCCAGCGGATCGTATTTCGAGGAGGCTCGCCAGAGGCGCGTGTGGTGGTTGACGCCGATGGCTATCGCGGGCGGCGGGCGGAGGCCCTGTGCTTGCTCGCGGCGGATGCCGCGGAGGACGCGCTGCGCAGCGGGGAAGCGGTTGAGCTGGAACCGATGCCGGCGTCCGAGCGCCGCATCGTGCATGAGTATTTGCGTGAGCGCGGTGGCGTGCGCACGCACAGTGAGGGCGATGAACCAGAGCGGTATCTGGTTGTGGAGCCGGGCGAGGACTGAGGCATCGTTGGGCTTTGTGTGGGCCGCGTCTTGCGCTTGTGTCACACACGCGGAGTAGGTCGGATGATTTCACGTGAAACGCAGACCTAGGGCTCGGGACCCAGCGGTTCGCGCGGAAGTTCGTGGTTGGTGGGGCAGGACGATGATTTCACGTGAAACGCGGTGGGCCTACGAATCCCTCCCTCGCGATCCGCTTGATACGGGATGAACGGCGAGCCCGTGGGCGAAGATGAGGGCGTGAAGGGGCTACTCGCAGACCTCGCCGTGCGTCATGGCCTGTCTCACGGGCAGGTCGCCCAGCTCGGGTCGATCTTGACAGCGCTGGCAGCCGACGCGCTGGCCCCAACGACTGTGCGCGACCCGGCACTTGCCCTCGAGGTGCATCTCGCCGACTCGCTCGTGGCGCTTGAGCTGGAAGCAGTGAGCGAGGCGGCTCGGATCGCCGACATCGGTGCCGGTGCGGGCTTTCCCGGGCTCCCACTTGCCGTGGCCCTGCCTGGAGCCGAGGTAAGGCTGGTGGAGAGTCAGGCGCGCAAGTGCGGATTTATCGAAAGCGTGGCCGAGGGCAGTGGGATCCTGAACGTCGAGGTGGTCTGCGCGCGGGCCGAGCAGTGGCCGGATGGTCTGTCCGCCAACGATCTGGTTGTGGCCCGGGCGCTGGCCGCGCAACCGGTTGTGCTCGAGTACGCGGCGCCACTATTGCGACTGGGTGGGGCGCTGGTCGATTGGCGTGGGCGACGCGACCCCGAAGAGGAGCGTTTGGCTGCTGTCGCCGCCGGACTGTTGGGCCTGCGGTTGGAGTCGATCCAGCGCGTGGAGCCTTACGTGGGTGTACGCGACCACCATTTGCACGTCTATCTGAAGGTGGAGGAGACGCCCGAGCGTTTTCCACGCAGGGCCGGCATGGCCCGCAAGAAGCCCCTGTCCACTTGAGATCGGAGACTGCGCAGGGCGGCAGTAGAGCACGCGAGCTTGATCGACGCTAGCGTGCGGGCCACTATGGGCAAGGTTTACGCGATCGCCAACCAGAAGGGCGGTGTGGGCAAGACGACCACGGCAGTCAACGTGGCCGCCTGTATCGCCGAGGCCGGCTACGCCACGCTTGTCGTGGACGTTGACCCACAGGCCAACGCGACTGTCGGACTGGGGCTGCCACGCTCGCGTAAGCCTGGCTTGTACGAGGTGCTGTCCGGCGAGAGCGAGGCAGCCGCGGCGATAGTCGACAGCTCAGTGCAGAAATTGAAGTTGCTCCCCGCGGGCCCCGGGCTTGCAGGCGCGAACATCGAGCTACCGCGGATGGAGGCATTCGAGCAGAGACTGCTCCAAGCGATCGCACCGATTCGGGACAGCTACGAGTACATCGTGCTGGACTGCCCCCCATCGCTTGGTCCACTCACGGTCAGCGCCCTGGTGGCTGCCGATCGCGTGATCGTTCCCGTCCAGACCGAGTACTTCGCGCTGGAGGGCCTTGCGGGGCTGCTGGAGACGTTGTCGCTGGTGCAGCGCGAGCTCAACCCACGGCTGACGGTCGCCGGGATGCTGTTGACGATGCACGACAACCGCACGCGCCTTGGGCGCGATGTCGAGCGCGAGGTGCGTGAGCACTTCTCAGATCTTGTGTTCGAGACGGTGATTCCGCGCAACGTGCGTGTCGGCGAGGCTCCGAGCTATGGCCTGCCCGTCACGCATCACGACCCTCACAGCGCGGGCGCCGCCGCCTATTTCGAGCTGGCGAAGGAGGTGGCCGCTCGTGGCTAAGCCAAAGCGGGGAATGGGGCGTGGCCTCGACGCGATTCTGAGCGTCTCGAGCGACACGCAAACAGCTGAGGAGCTGCGCGAGCTGCCGATTGAGCTGATCGTGGCCAATCCAAACCAGCCGCGTCGGCACTTCGACGAGCAGGCGCTGAATGCACTCGCCGGATCGCTGGGCGAGCGCGGCGTGCTGCAGCCGGTGCTGGTGCGTCCCAAGCCCGGCGGCACATACGAGCTCGTCGCCGGCGAGCGTCGCTGGCGCGCCGCCCAAATCGCGGGATTGACGGAGGTCCCTGCGCTCGTGCGCCCTCGCGACGACGCCGCAACGCTGGAGTTGGCGTTGATCGAGAACATGGCGCGCGAGGACCTCAACCCGATCGAGGAGGCGCGCGCGTGCGCGGCGCTGGTGGAGGAGCTCGGCTTGACGCGCGAGGAGGTCGGGCGCCGCGTCGGACGCAGCCGAGTGGCGATGTCCAACCTGCTGCGCCTGCTGGATCTGCCCGACGAGGCGCTCGAGCTGCTCGAGCAGGGCCAGCTCAGCGAGGGTCACGGGCGAGCGTTGCTGCTGGCCGGGGACCACGCGGCACGAAAGCGCCTGGCGCGCGATGCGGCGAGCGAGGGATGGTCGGTCCGCACGGCTGAAGCGCGCGCGCGCGAGGCCAACCAGGCGGACAAGGCCGCGACGGGCAAGGCGAGAGTGGATGCGAAGAAGTCCAGCGTTCATCCCGATCAGCGGGAGGCCGCCGCCACGATCGCCGACACGCTCGAAAAGGCGCTTGGGACCGAGGTCAAGGTGCGCCCGGAGAAAGGCGGTTATCGCGCCGAGCTGTCGTTTGCCGGGCCAGAGGAGGCGCTGGCTTTGGTGGAAGGGCTCGGGTAGGGCGGGACTCGCAAGGGTTGAGGACTGGGCTGCCGAGGTACGCGCGAGCATGCCTTCTCACGCTCTGCGCCGAGTACTGGCGGACGCTAGAATCGGCGCTCGCGGGCGATTAGCTCAGTTGGTTAGAGCGCTTCTCTGATAAGGAAGAGGTCCCTGGTTCGAATCCAGGATCGCCCATCGGTATCGGCTGATTTGAGGCGAGCCTCCAACCGGGCCCGCTACCCCTCCCGAGCGATAACCCGGTCCACCTCGACCGCTCCGCCGGAATGGTCGTCCGGATATACGACGATCACCGTGGGCGGACCACCGAACCAGGCGCTCATCTCGCCCTCGCCGACGTACTCCGCCGCCCGCTGTGAGCCGTCGCCCTGGATCACCCAGATGGGCTGGCCCTTGTGGAACATGCTGTCGCCGATATCTGTCATCCCGCGCGCCTCACACGCCAAGGTTAGCCGCAGTTGGACACCCTGACCAGCGCGGGGCCCTGATTTGGGACGTTCGTCCAAAGTGAATCGAGGCGCTGCAGCCGAACATATGGCCATGACGCGAGAGCAAGCAAAATCGGTCGAGGGCAAGATCCGGTTGTGGATTCTCGAGCAGGAGCATGATCGGAGGATGGAACGGCAGTTGGCCGGAGTCGATCACCGGGCACGACGTTCGATTCAGACGAGCATCGGTGGCCGTAACGGTCGCTAGGCCCGTAGCTGATTTGACCGACGACGTTCATACGGGCGATTACAGTCGCGCCGCCACCATACCGGCCGCGAGCAGAACCATTCCGGCTGCACAGGCCATCAAGGCGCCCTCCATCGGGGCGGCGATCCGGGCGCCGTCAAGCTCCAGTGTGCGGCCATCCTTCAGGCGCTGCTCGCCGCTCACCGAGTCGGTGCTTCTGCGCAGCTCGCGCACGGGAGTGCTCAGGCGTCGCTGGGCCACGCTCAGAAGCATGCACGCACCCGCCACCAGAATGCCGTCTAGTCGCAGTTCTTGGGCCTGAGCGAAGAAGGCGGTCAGCGCGGGGAACGCCCCCCATGCGAAGGCGAACCAGAGGTCCGAGTGCATGAGCCCGCCGAAGAGCTCCAGGTTGTAGGCAACCGTAAACAGAGCTCCCGCCGCGACGAAGGCGAACAGCCACAAGGAGATCGAGAGCGCACCGACGACCCCGACGGCGATGGCGCCGAGCAGCGAGCCCGAAGCTAGCAGCACGAGGGCGCGCGAGGAAAGGCCGGTCCCCAAAGGCCTCCCGTGCAACTCGTCCAAAGCGTGCGCCGCCACGCCTACCGCGAGCAGGAACGCCACCAAAGTCCACGCCAGCCGATAGCCGTAAAGGTGGGGCGCCGCGGCCGCCCCGATCGCGACATAGCTCAGGTGCCAGGCCGTATACGGCGGGTGCAGCAGGGTCAGGAAATCGCGCCATCCGCCGGGGCGCAGAGCGTAGAAGGCCGGGCGCTCAAGCCGGCTCGAAGTCGCCATCCACGCCCTTCCCGCCGTCTGCCCCCGATGGGGCGGCGGCTTCCGGTACGGAGTCTTGCCTGGTCCCCCACATCACGACTCCTCCGCCCAAGCTCATCGGCCGAACGTGGACATCGACGATGCCGGCCTGCTCCCACATCGCCACCACTCGCTCGATCGGACAGCGCTCGTAGAAGCTGGGAATGCTGCGGGCCAAGAAGCTGCCCGTGTGGGACCACTCGCGTGAGACGAGGCGTCCGAGCGCCGGCAGGCCGACGTGGGTGTAGAGCTTCCACGAGGCGCGCCACACGGGATTCGCGGGCACGGCGAACTCGAGCGAGGCGAGGCGTCCCCCCGGCTTGACGACCCGAGCGAGCTCGCTCATCGTGGCTGGCGGATCGTCGACGTAGCGCAGCAGGTAGGTGAAGGTCAGGTGATCGAATTCGCCGTCGCCGAAGGGCAGATGCTCGGCTTCACCCTGAACGAGCGAGACGCGCTCGACCAAAAGCTTGTCCACGGCGACCCTGGACCGGGCCGCGGCGAGCATCTGAGGGCTCTGATCGATTCCGATGACCCTGCATCCGTAGCGTCTGACCAAGCTTTGTGCGACCAGACCGGTGCCCGTGGCCACGTCGAGCACCCGCTCTTCGGGTCCCGCCGCGATTACCTCGACCATGGCCTGGCGCCAGCGGGGATCCTGTCCGAAGCTGAGCGCAGCCGCGACGCGGTCGTAGTGGCGTGGCAGCGGGGCGAAGAGCTCAAGAGCCTCGACCTTGAGCGGGCTCGCCGGCGGCAAATGCGCCTCGAACTCGCTCACGCAGCACCTTGCCGGTCGGCGATCGAGAGGCCCATGCTTGTCTATTGCCCGAAGTGCGGGATCGGCAAGCCTGCAAGTTGCGCTGCAAGCCGCCGAGGCAAGGACTAAGGCAACCGGGGAGACGTGCCGATGAAGGGTCCGTGGCAATTCCACCCCGTCACCCGATGCGCTCGCTCCCGCGACGATTGATGCTCGCGCTGTGGACCGGCCTTGTGTTCGCCGGCGTGGTGGCAACGACTCCCGCCAGCGCGGTGGTCACCGAAGTGGGCGGCGCCAAGATCGGCTTGCAGCCGCGCGAAACGGCCCGTTACTGGGAAGGTTATTGGAAGTGGAACGGTCTTGGCAAGGACGAAGCCGAAGCCAACGCACCGGTCCTTCAGTTCAACAACGACCCCGCTCGCCCCGGTCATCCGGGGCCGGTGATGCACTCAGTGGCGACCTATGCGGTCTACTGGGATCCGGACGACTACTACCACGGCGACTGGCAACGCCTAATCGATGGATTCCTGGCGAATGCGGGGGCGGCCGGAGGTCAGCTGAGCAATGTGTTCGCTGTTGATGGGCAGTACACCGATCTAACCAATCAGCCGGCGACCGACCATGCAACTTTTCATGGGGCCTATACGGACACGAACCCCTATCCGGCGAACGAAGGCTGTGTGGACCCCCACCCGATGCTTACAGGCACTCCACTGCTCGAAGGCGAAACGGTGTGTTTGACCGACAGGCAAATAAGGGCACAACTGGAAGTTTTCATCGGTGAACAGCACGGTATTCAAAAGGGCATGGGAGCGATCTTCTATCTTATGACTCCACCTGGCGTCACGGTCTGTCTCGACGGCGGTGGACCTAATGGGCGTTGCTCTGACTTCAGCGGTGAAATAAAGGAAATCTCAGAATACGAAGAATCGAAGAATAGCTATCCGGAACGCCTAGAAGCGTACGATAAGGAAAATGAAGCGTACGAAAGCGAGCTGAAGGCCTACAACAAAGAAAAGGCTGAAAAGGAAGCTAAAGGCGAAACGGAGGAAGAGGAACCGCCGATCGCGCCCACCAAACCGACCGTGCCCGTTCTGCCGGCCAGCTACGCCGACTTCACTAAGAGCTTTTGCAGCTATCACTCAGACATAAGCAGCAATCCTGAATCTGGTGATGCGAATACAGTCCTCTACGCCGTAATTCCTTGGACCGCGGGGGGAGAGGGTGACTATCACCTCGAAAAGCGAGACCAGTCGCAGGCCTTTGATTGTCAAGACGGGGGCTTCGAACCGGCCACCAAGCCGCATGGCGAACTCCAAGAAAAGGAGCGCGCCAAGAAACACTCTCTCAAGGAAGAAGAAGAATTCAGAAACAAGTCGGCGAAGGAACAGCGTGAAGAGGAGGAAGCGAAGGAACTCGGCCTGGAAGCTCCTCACGAGCAGGAGCCAAACCAGCTCGCCTCGGTCCGTGGTCCAGACGGCACGTACGACGGCGCTTTGGCTGACTTGATCGTCAACCAAATAGCGGTCGAGCAGCAGAATACGGTCACCGATCCGCTTCTGAACGCCTGGCAGGATCCGGCTGGGAGGGAGGTCACCGACGAGTGCCGTAACTCGTTCTTTGCGACCGGCGGTGGTGGTGCGTCGGCCAATCCTTTGACGGGGGCGGGTACGCTCTCGAATCAGGCCTTGAATGACGGCTCGTACTACCTCAACGATGCGTTTAATTTGGCTTCGGGGCTGTTGCAGTATCCGGGCGTGCCGTGTATGAATAACGTTTCGCTCGAACCATATTTTACGGCTCCAAACCCGGTCAATGTTGGTGAAATAGTGGGATTTGACGGTATGGAGTCCGACGTTACGCTGGATGCCGCGGTCGGCTTTACCCCAAGTGGCATCGTCAAGCCAAGGTACGCCACCTATACATGGAACTTCGGTGACGGGACTGCTCCCGTCACAGGCTACGCGCCTGGCGCCCCGACGGCCAATTCGCCCGCGGCCTCACCATGTCCGACCTGGGAACCGATATGCGCCGCGAGTACGTATCACTCCTATCAATACGGTGGCACCTATGAAGTTACGCTCACCATCACAGACGTGGCCGGCAACACGGCCAGCATCAAGAAGCCGATAACCGTCGACGGCCCGCCTCCGCCGGCTCCCGAACCGGCCCCAGCCGGAGGTGCGGCTAACCCCGCGAGCACAACATCGGGGAGTGCCCCGTCATCAGGCGCGCCGGCAGCGGCTCCCGCCGCTACCCCGACTATCCCCGCCCCGGTCGTAACCGGCATAGCTGCCACCACATCTCTGAAGAAGGCCCTGAGCAAAGGTCTCCCCGTCCACTACACCGCCAACGAGCAGGTGGCCGGCAGCATCGAGGTGCTCCTCGAAAGCTCTGTCGCGAAACGCCTGGGCATACATGGCTCGACGGCGACCGGCTTGCCGACGGGGACTCCCAGCTCGATCGTGGTGGGAACGGCGGTGCTTATCACGACCAAAGCCGGCCAAGGCACGCTCCACATCAAGTTCTCCAGCCGCACCTCGGCGCGTTTGAAGCACGTCCGCAAACTGAAGCTGATGCTGCGCTTGTTTGCCCGTAATGCGTCTCGGCAGAGTCCCCAGACGACGACGATGCTGAGCACCGTCGTCCTCAATCCCTGATTGGCGGCTTTCCCGAGGCCGCTCTCCGGCCAGAAGGATGATCGCTCTCCGGCGAGGCAGGCCCGCCCGACGCTCACAGCCCCGGCGGATGACGCACCGCATATCCCGCCAAGGACGGCTGAGAGACCAGCCAGCGCGACGCGTACGGTCCGCTGCGCCCGGCGGTGTCGAACCACATGCCGTTCACGTCCATAAACGTGTGGCCGGCATTGGCGTAGATGGTGATCCAGCGCCCCGGGCCCGGTTCGCCCCAATTGGCGAGGTCGCCCGAGACGAGTGGCGCGCTCAGAAGGCCGCCCGCGGCCAACGCATAACTCACCGAGCCGGAGCAGTCGTAGCCGTTGGCGATGAACGATCCGTGCCCACCACCCCAGATATAGGGGAAGTCGGCGATCGCGTTGCCACCGGCGACGACCCGCTGCACCGCTTCTGGCACACCTGTGGGGATCGGAATCGTGCCGTTGCCACCCACCGAGAAGCCACCGGCAACGGGCGTGAGCACACGCTGCTGTGCGGCGCGCGCTTGGGCTTCTGCGTGTTGCTCTTCGCCCAGCTCCTTACGTATCTGGGCATCCGAGGCCGCGCCCGGAGCGACGGCGGCTTCGCCGGCCGCGCTTGGAGAAGTGGCCGAACGGTGGTGGACCGTGGCGGGAAGCGGAAAACTCTTGGATTCTTCGGGGTCGCGCACCTCGGCGACCGCTACGGCCCCCTTCGTTGCGGTGCCCGCGGAGGTCCCCGTGGCGCTCGGGGAAGCTTTGCCGGGGAGCCTTGCCCCGGCGGTGGAGCCCGTTGCCCCGCCTTGCTTGGGGTTCCCGGTTGAGTGGACTCCGTGTGAGGCGCCCGCCTGGTTCTTGGTGAGAGACGCGCCGTTGGTCCCATCGGCAGAGGAGGCGCCCACCGCCTTCGTAGCGGCGTGGGAATGGGGCGCCGCGCTCCCGGACTGCGCCGCGCCCCCAC
>JBAURN010000018.1:0-4828 GCA_049581225.1 Solirubrobacteraceae bacterium | reverse complement strand
CGGCGATCGGACCGCCGCCGTCCGGCTCTCCGGGCGAGTCGGCCACCGCCGTGGCCGACAGCGAGCGCCAGCGATCGGCGACCGTCGAGAAGCGCTCGGGACCTGAGTCCTCCAGGCAGGCCACCTGTCCCAGACCGGCCAGGGCGGACTCGTCGCGGTCCGGCTGCTCGAAGCAGAACCACGGCTCGCCGGGCCTTCGCGAAGCGCACACGACCGCCGAGGGATCGATGTGGGACGCCAACGCGTAAGTGATCGTCGCGAGGGTCGCTCGACCCGAGCGGCGCGCGCGCGCCAGCGCCAGGTCGAGCCGGGCTCGCAGGCGTTCTCCGTCCGCCTCACTCAGCGTGAAAGGCGAGCGCTTGCCGGTTTGGGTCTTCAAGAGCTCAACATTTCAGTAGTCCATTTCAAACGTGGGCCACCTAGACGTTCGCTGAGCAAGCGAGACAAGGACGCACCGACCGCCGTGTGCTTTGCACACAAGGGAGGGAGGACGCAGTATCGCGCCGCCCAGCGGGCGTCTAGGTCTCGCCTCTGCCGCGAGCTATGGCGATCTCGCCGGTGCGCATCATCTCGATCAAGCCGAAAGGGCGCACCATGCTCTCGAAGGCCTCGACCTTGTCGGTCGTCCCCGTCACCTCGACGATCACCGAACGCTTGGTCACGTCCACGACCTTGCCTCTGAATATCTCGGTGATCTGCATCAGCTCGCCGCGCTGGGCGCCATCGGCTGAGATCTTGAAGAGCGCAAGCTCGCGCGCGACCGTGTCGGTCGGCTCGAGGTCGCGGATCTTGATCACGTTGACGAGCTTGTGCAGCTGCTTGGTGACCTGGTCGATCGGGTGGATCGCCCCATCGACGGTGAGCGTCACCCGTGAGATGTGATCGTTGTCGGTGGGCCCCACCGTGAGCGTGTCGATGTTGAAGCCCCGCCGCGCAAACAGGCCGGCGATACGGGTCAACACGCCCGACTTGTTCTCGACGAGGATCGAGAGCACGTGCTTGCGCCCCGAGCGCAGGTTGCCCGAGGCCTGCAGCGCCTCGAGGCTGAGCGTCTCCTTGGTTGCCGGCTCGCCCATCGCGCTCACCCCACCATCTCGCGGGCAGCCTGCCCGGCCGGGATCATCGGGTAAGTGTTCTCCTGGCGGGTCACCTTCACGTCCACCACCACGGGCCCGTCGGTGGCGATCGCCCGCTTCATGTCCTCCACGAGCGTGGTCTTGTCGTCGAAGCGCATTCCCGTCGCGCCGTAAGCCTCGGCGAGCTTGACGAAGTCGGGGTAGTCGCCCATCTCCACGTGGGAGTAGCGGCCATCCCAGAACAGCTCCTGCCACTGGCGCACCATGCCCAGATAGCCGTTGTTCATGATGAAAACCTTGATGGGTATTTTCTCCTGCGCGCAGGTGGCCAGCTCCTGAGCGTTCATCTGCACAGAGCCGTCGCCAGCAATGCAGCACACGGTGCGCTCAGGGCAACCAACGGCGGCGCCCATCGCGGCGGGCAAACCGAAGCCCATCGTGCCGAGCCCGCCCGAGTTGATCCAGCGGCGGGGAGCCGGGAAGTCGTAGTACTGGGCGCTCCACATCTGGTGCTGGCCGACGTCGCTGGTGACGATCGCCTCACCGCCGGTTGCCTCCCACAGCGCCTGCACCATGTACTGGGGCTTGATCTCGTTGTCGGTGGAGTCCTCGTAGGCGAGCGGGTACTGCTTGCGCCAACCTTCGATGCGCTCCCACCACTCCTCCGTGCGCTTGGGGTCGGCGCCGAGCGCGCGGTACTCCACGACCAGCTTTGCCAGCACATGCTTGGCGTCGCCCACGATCGGGATGTGGGCGGGGACGTTCTTTGAGATCTCCGCGGGGTCCACGTCGATGTGGATGAACTTCGCCTTCGGAGCGAACTCGGAGAGCTTGCCGGTGATGCGATCGTCAAAGCGAGCCCCCACCGCGCAGATGAGGTCGGCCTCGTCCATCGCGTAGTTGGCGGCGCGGGTGCCGTGCATCCCAAGCATCCCCAGCCACTGGGGATTGGGCGCCCCGCCCACCCTCGCCGGGAAGGCCCCCAACCCCATCAGGGTGCAGGTGACGGGGAAGCGGTCGGAGGTGGCGAACTCCACCAGCTCCTCGCAGGCATTGGCGTTGACCACGCCCCCACCCGCGTAGATGACCGGCCGGCGGGCCGCCGCGAGCGCCTTGGCGGCCTGGCGGATCTGCTTCTGGTTGCCCTCGAGCGTCGGCTGATAGCCGGGGAGGCGCACGTCCGCCACCGGCTCATACGGAATCTCGGCGCGCGAGAGGTCCTGGGGAATGTCCACCAGCACGGGACCGGGCCTTCCGGAACGGGCCACGTAGAAGGCCTCGTGGATCGCCCTGGGGATTTCCAGGGGATCTTGAATCATGAAGGAGTGCTTGACGATCGGCATCGTGATGCCGATCGTGTCGGCCTCCTGGAAGCCGTCGGTTCCAAGCAGCTCGGTGCGCACTTGACCGGTGATGAACACGACCGGCACCGAATCCATCATCGCGTCGCAGATCGGGGTGATCAGGTTGGTGGCCCCGGGGCCGCTGGTGGCGAAAGCCACGCCGACCTTGCCGGTGGCCTTGGCGTAGCCCTCCGCCGCGTGTCCACCACCGGCCTCGTGACGGACCAGGATGTGGCGGATGCCGCCGTCCACGAAGGCGTCGTAGGTCGGGAGATTGGCGCCGCCGGGCAAGCCGAAGACGACGTCCACGCCCTCCGCCTTAAGGCATTCCATGACCGCGTCTACTGCACGCATTTCACCGACCTCCTTTCCTTCTGTTTCGGGGGTTGCGAAGCCGCGAGAGCGTCGGCGGCTCTCGCGTTCGATAAAGCCGAGTGTACCAGCGGGTTTTCCCGCCCTTGAAGCCCTCTAGCGCAGGGGTTCAAGTCAGGCAAGGGTGAAATAGCCCACCCGCCCGCGTCGCGTGCTACGCACGCAAGCGACCGAGGACGCCGCCTGACGCCGATCATCTGCGCTAGGAGCTGCCGATTGCGATGCCGATCGCTAGAACTATGGCTCCAGCCAAGGTCACCACGACCAAAGAGGAGCGCAGGGAGACGTCGAGGAATCGCTCGCGCACCCAGGCGATCACGAACAGCTCCACGGCGACCACTATCCCAGCCACGATCAGGGCGTTGTGGGTGTCTTCGATCAGGAAAGGAAGCGTATGGAAGATGCCGCCCAACGCGGTCATGCCGCCGGTGATCGTGCCGCGCACCAGAGGAGAGCCGCGGCCGGTTGTTTCTCCGGTGTCTGACAGGGCCTCGGATAGGCCCATGCTGATCCCGGCTCCCAAGGCAGTCGATAGACCGACCACGAAAGCGGTGTGCGAATTGGAGGAGACGGCTGCCGCGAAGATCGGGGCTATCGAGGACACGGTGCCGTCGATCATTCCCACCAGGGCTGGCTGAACGACACGCAAGACGAACGAGCGCTCGTCTTCGAAGCCGGCGCGCTGAATCAAGCGCGCGACGCGCGCCCCGAGAGGCGGAGAGGCTGTCTTTACCTGGCTGGACATAGGCTGTTTGGACAGCCTATGCAAAGGACCCGCTTAGGCAGGCCTAAACCTTTGTGAGCGATTCTGGGGCGAGCAGATGCTCGGGGTACTCCAACTCCTCGCCACACCGCGTGCACAGCGCGTCATAGGCCGTCGTGACACGCCCACATTTCGGGCACTGACGACGCGGCTCGTTCCGATCGGACCGGTAGGCGATCGCGGCCATCAGTCCGAAGATCGGCACCACGCCGGAGATCAGGAACCAGATCCAGAAGGAAGAGCCCTTGATGCGACCGACGATCCCGCCGGCGAGACCGAAGCAGACGGCTATCGCGATATAGGCCATGTGCTCGGCGCGGCGACTTTCGAGCGCGCCACCGCTAGAAGAGAACTCGCCAGGCCCAGATGAGCGCCAGCACACCCAGAATCAAGACGACCGGTCCCGCGACCGCCAAAGCGATGCCGATGATCACTTTCAAGAGGATGTAGCCGACGACCACGAGGACCAGGACCGCAACGACGGTCTGTCCCAGCGAGCGTCCCGCTGAGCTGCTTTGTGTGGATTGCGCCATCCTCACAGCCTAGCCGATGCAGCCCCCGAAGTTGCGACCCCGAGTCCGGCTCCCGCGCCGGTCTAGCTCCGCGACTGGCGAGCCGGAGGATACGCGGCCGGGCAGGCTCGGAAACCCTGCCCGGCCGCGCTGGATGGTTACTTCATCACCGCGAGGAGGGGACTCGCGACGAGGCTCGGCCCGCTTGCCATCCTGGCTTACGGCACCCGCGGCACATTCCCTGAGTGGGATTCCCACCCACCCGCCGTTGGACGGTCCAAGCCGTGAGAGCGTCCGACGCTCGTGAGGCGGTAGCGCCGGATGCGAACACCCCGACTTGGAACATCGCCGGCATCCTCCGGCAGCAGGAGAAACCGCCGAGGGGGAGTTGCCATCGAATTTGAGATCGGCCTGTTCATGGACAGTATGTTGGCGCGTGGGCGCGCCCGTTTGTTTGGCCTTTAGTCCAAAATGTGCGGACGCGGGGTGTTCGGAGTGCCAGAAATCCCGCAACCGGCGGGGCGATTCGCGTAGCTCATATGCCCGCGCCTGTCCAGGCTCGAGACGCCTCAGGTCTGGTGCCTAGCTCTGATGCCTGGCTCAGATGCCGAGCTGTTCGTGCGCCAGGCGCGTGACCTCGCCGCCGTCGGCGCGGCCCTTGGTCTCGCGCATCACATAACCCACGATCGGGCCGATCGCCTTGGCGTTGCCGCCACGGACACGCTCGGCGGCATCGGCGTTGGCGGCAAGCGCGGCCGCCAC
>JBAURN010000017.1:0-2864 GCA_049581225.1 Solirubrobacteraceae bacterium | reverse complement strand
GTGTATGAGCAGGCCCTGGTCGCCCCAGCCGCCGAGGCTGCGCCCCACGTCTGGGAGGAGCTGGATCGCGAGCAATACATCGTGCGCCTCGACGAAGACGTCGCCAAGCTCAAGCTCACCGCCCAGGAGTACCAGGACGCCTACCACGCTCTCTCCGAGCGAGTCGACTTCGGCTTGCCGCTGATCGATCGAGGTGGGTTGCTCAGCAAGGCCGAGCAGCGCGGGCTGATGCGCGTAGCGTCGCGGCGGGGAATAGGTGCGCTCGCGCTGGCTCCCTTCGGCCTGCTGGGACGCGATGAGGATCGCACTTGACGGCGGCCCTGTCGGCCGGCTCCTCGCCGTATGTCGGCGTGGTCGGAGATAATGGGGCCGCGCCGCCGCGATGAGCTTCGACGAACAGACCACATCCCTGGAGCGGGCCGCCGAGCTCGTTCAGCGCGGGCCGGCTCCGCCGCCGACGCTGGGCCGGCGTGGCCCGCGTGGTTTGCTGCGCCGGGCCGTGTTGCGCTTGATCCACCCCTTCTCCCACCACCAGCGCGAGGTGGACGGGGAGATCGTGGGGGCTCTGCGCCAGCAGGAAGCCGAGCTGGAGCATCTCGGCGAACGCCACTCCGAGCAGATCGCGCGTCTGGAGGATCTGGCGCGCGAGCTGATCATCACCGCCGAGCAGTTGCGCAAAGCGGCGGCCGAGCCCTCCACTGAGGCGATCGCGGCCGCGAACGAGGCTCATCGCGCTGCCCTTGTGTCGGACTCGCTGCTGGAGGAGCTGAACGCCGCGCCGTACATTGCCGGAGCGCCGTTTCACAGCTACGAGGCGCCCGTCGGCGAGGTGTTCGGCTTCAGCTCTCGCGCGGCGCTCGATGGCGAGGACGCCTCTGGAGAGGACTCCGATTACGTCGCCTTCGAGGACCTCTTTCGTGGCCCCTCAGAGCGGGTTCGCGATGCCCAGCGCCCCTACCTGGAGTTGGTCAGGGACAGCCAGCCCGTGCTCGACCTGGGCTGTGGACGTGGAGAGTTCCTTGCCTTCCTGGCGCGGGAGGGCGTCGCGGCGGCCGGCGTGGACAGCGATCCGGGGATGGTCGCGCGCTGCCGCGCGCTCGGCGCGGAGGTCTCAGAAGCCGACCTCGTCGAGCATCTGCGCGGCCTGGCCGACGGCACGCTCGGGACGATCTTCTCGGCTCAGGTGATCGAGCACCTCCCCTACGAAGAGCTGCGCGGCCTGCTCGATCTGGCCTTGCGCAAGCTGCGCCCCGGTGGCCTGTTGATCGCGGAGACCGTCAACCCACACCGGATCGCTTCGCTGAAGACGTTCTGGGTGGACCTCACCCATCAGCATCCGATCTTCCCCGAGGTCGCCCTTGCGCTGTGCGGGATCGCGGGGTTCGAGTCGGCCTACGTGTTCGCGCCGACATACGCGAGCTTCGAGCGGGCTCGCACGGTCTCGCCCGCCTATGCGGTGGTCGCGCGCGCTCCGACTAACCATGGGGGAGACTGAGCCCGCGATGCACCTGGTTTGCCTGACGACCTCGTCCACCGTCGCTCAAGCGCGGGTTCTGGCCGCGTCGCTGCGGCGCCACCAGCCCGACTGGCCGCTCGAGATCGTCTTGATCGCGCGCGAGTCCTTAGGCGACCCAGGTTTCAACCCTACGCTGCTGGAGTCCGCGGTGGACGGCTTCGATATCGACGTGGAGGCTCTGATCGCCTGTCACGACGAGCGCGATCTCGTCGCCTTGGTGCTGCCACGCTTCCTTGACGCTTACTCCAGGCAGGTTCAGGGCCCGGTCCTGCATCTGCCGGCCACGACCTGGGTCACCGGGGATCTCGCGCCGATCGCGAATCTGTTGAGCGAGCATGGCGTGCTGCTGGCGTTACGGACGAGCGAGGACCCGCCGGATGACGGGCTCGGGCCCTCGGTGGTCGAACTCGAAGCGGCAGGGCGAGTCTCAGACACGTTGATCGGGGTGGACGGCGGTTGGCGGGCTCGTGGATTTCTCGACTGGTGGGGTGAGCGGCTGGAGCGGATGCTCGGCTCGCTGGATGGCGCCGAGGCACGCGGGCGCCCCGAGGATCGTCCCTGGCTCAGGCGCCTGCTGGAACTCGCTCCAGCGCGCTTCTCCACGGCGCTGCTGGATGAGCCCGGTTGCAGCGCGAGCATGTGGAATCTGTGGGACCGCCCGCTGCTACGGACCGACGTTGGGGTGACGTTCGCCGATGGGCGCCCGCTGCGCTTCATGGATCTCACCGGCTTCGATCCCGACCATCCCTACCGTCTCAGCGCGAGCGCCAGTCGTGTGCGCGTCAGCCACTCGGAGGCGCTGCGCGAATTGTGCTCTGTCTACGCCGCGGAGCTGCACGACGCGGGCTGGCGGTCCGGCGCGAGCGATCGCCACGAAGTGGGTCGCCGTTTGGCCAACGGCTTGGTATACGACGAGGCGTTGCTGAGCTTGCACGAGCGCGCGATAGCTCTGGGCGAGCGGTTCGGGGACCTGTTTGAGGACCCCGGCTCGGACGCTTTCACCGCTTGGCTCGCCGGACCGGCCCCGCGCGGCGGCGAGCACGGGATCACACGCTACGTCTTCTACCGGGTTCTGCGCGAGCGTCCCGATGTGATGCGCGCCTATCCCGATCTCGACGGGCCGAACGGCGCCGAGTATGTGGCGTGGTGTAGGGCCTTCGGACGCGAGGAGCTGGCGATTCCCGAGCGCTTCATGCCCGCGCCACCTGCCTCGGCGGCTTCTGTCTCTGCCGTGGACGCTCCACCTGACCAGGATGCCGCGACAGACGCCGCGGATCCCCGCCGTCACAGCTCGGGCCCTCCGGCCGTGCGCGTCAGCGGCTACCTGGGCCACGCGCTCGGCTTGGGC
>JBAURN010000016.1:0-5795 GCA_049581225.1 Solirubrobacteraceae bacterium | reverse complement strand
CACGTCCGGGTGTCCATCCGGTGAGCGACCTGCCGCGGCTGCTGGGGCGTGCCGATGTGCTGGTCGTCGCGCTGCCGTTGACCGGAGAGACGGAGGGCTTGTTGGATGCCGAGTTGCTTGGCCGCCTGCCCGAGGGCGCTTTGCTGGTGAACGCCTCGAGGGGGGCGATCGTGGACACCGACGCTCTGGTGGGGCTGCTCAACGAAGGGCGGTTGAGGGCCGTGCTCGACGTGACCGACCCTGAGCCGCTGCCGCCGGAGCATCCATTGTGGGAGGCGAAGGGAGCGCTGATCACCGCCCACATCGCGGGCGACAGTCCCCTGGCGCGGCGACGCGCGTGGGACCTGGTGGGCGAGCAGGTGGGACGCTACGTGCGCGGGGAAGAGCTGGTGAACGTGGTGCGGGGCGACTATTAGCTGTTCCTCCCGGCGCATGCGCCGGGAGGCCGGGCCGCACATGTGCGGCCCGGACCGTGCCGCACGCGGCACGGTCTCCCTACTCGGGCTCGCCACCCCCGAGCCACCCGCTCAAAGCGCGGTGCATCGCTTCCACCCCGACGATCGGCTCGGCGGGCTCACTCCACTCCGTGGGAATCACCGCAAAAGGCTTGGTCTGGGGTCCACCGAGCCCGCCGTGGGAGCCCATGAACTCCTCGAAGGGCGCCACCTCTTGGGTGGCGGGGTCATACATGCAATTGACCAATATGTCCGGGCAGTGGGGAAAGCCGTCGTGGCGGCGCAAGTGGTCGGCCGCCGTGGCATCGAAATCGGCCAAGGGGTCCTCCCCATCGACCGTGTCGTCACTCAAATGCCGGCGCCCAGACGCTCCGACTACGAGCGGGCCGAGAGCGTCCGATCGCACCATCACAAAGCCGATACCCGGATGGTTGGCAAGTGTGTCCACCAAGCGAGGATGCGCCTCGGCGATCTGCTCCAAACTCATCCGCTCGGGGCTAGCGGGCAGGTAGACCAAGCCGAGTCCGCCCGAGACCATCACGATCGCCTCCTTCTCATCCGCGGTCTTGCGCTCGGCCAAAGCCTCTCGGTTGGGCCCCAAGGCGACGGTGCCCTCGACCGCGCGTGCTTGGGTGGCTCGCGCGAGGACCCGTCCGCCGACGCTGTCCTCTTGGCGGGCGTCGGCGAGGACCGCGCCCACGTCGCCCCAGGCCTCGTCGAGAGCCGCGGGGGCATAGACCTCGCCTTGGGCCAAGGCAGCGCTGACCACTTGCTCGAGCGTCTCGCCATAGCGCTGGCGGAAGGGAGCGCCCTGAGTCTGGCCGTGATCGGAGAGCACCACCAGGTGATAGGGACGCGGCGACTGGGCCGTGGCTCGCTCCAAGCGAGCCAACTGGCGATCGTGTCGCTGCAGGACGGCAAAAGCGTCGGGCTCGCGAATCCCCGAATGGTGGGCCACCTCGTCGTAGCCGACGAAAGTGGCATAGCTGGCCGGCACGCCCTCGACTATGTCGGCCAACAGCAAAGCGCACACGAGGTCACGCATGACGACCGCGATCACAGCCCTGATCAACGGATAGGCGCCTTTGCGATCCACATGAGCGGCGCCGGCGCGACGTTGGCGGCGAGCGGCCCGGCGCTCTTCGGCGATATCGCCCAAGGAAAGGACGATCGTGCGAATGAAGCCGTAGGGGTCTGAGAAGTAGGCGAACAGATCCGAGGCTTTGGAGCGAGAGCGGTCGCGAATCACGCTCATCGTGGCGGTGCAGCGGGGGGCGTCACCCGAGAACATGTTGCCCCTGCTCGTGCCCGCCTCGGCCAGTAGCCCAGAGCCGTTTGAGCGGCGGCGCTCGATCTCGGCGGCGTCGGCGGGATGGTTGGAGACCATCGTGCGACCCGACTCCTTCTCATACCAGCGGAAAGCGGGCATGTCCCAGTTGCTGCCCAACAGCAAGCCTGCCTGGGAGGCGCCCGTCTGGGAGGAGAGATCGCACTCCCACCCAAGTATGCGATGGGACCCGTCGGACAGCCAGCGCGCGATCGTGGGGACGTGGCCCGCGCGGATCGCCTCGCGCAGGACACCTTCGCCCAAGCCGTCGATCTCGAACAGGATCACTCCGGGCACATCGGTGCGGTGCCGGCGACGCGCGCCTCTCACTCGTCTGCGAACGATCCTGAGATGGCGCGCATCGCCGTCGACGTCCAGCAGAGGAGCCACCATCATCGAGACCAAGGCCAAGCCGAAGGCGATCGCCAAGTCGGTCCAGAACGAAGGCGTCTTGCCGTCCACCACGTAGAAGGCGAGCGCGACCATGCCCGCGCTCAGCACGAGCGAGCCCAGGCCGAAGGTGACTATCGTCAAAGGCAAGGCGACCCTGATCAGCAGCGGCCACAGGACGGCGTTGAGAACAGCCATCGCCGCGGCGACCAGAATCGCGGCGTCGAAGGAAAGCGTGTCCTGACTGGAGAGGAGCGCCGTCAGGGCGATCAGGACCACTGCTTGGACCACCAGCATCGCAAGCGTGCGCAGGGCGAAGCCGACGACTTGGCGCACAACTCTCAGGCGCTGCTGCGTGTTGCGCTCATCGATCGCTGAGTGCATCTCGTTGCTACCTTCTCGCTATGGTCGATGGCGCGGTGGCTGCCCGTCGCGGAAACACGGGCGCAGACCGTATCGGTTTCCTGGGCCACGCCACAGTGTTGATCGAGCTGGAGGGCGTGCGCTTGCTCACCGACCCCTTGCTGCGCGGGCGCGTCGCACATTTGCGTCGTCGAGCTCCGATGCCCGGTGAGGAGCTTTTCGCGGACCTGGATGCGGTCTTGATCTCACACCTGCACCACGACCACCTCGACCTGGCCTCGCTGCGGCGCCTGGGACGAGACACGCCCCTGATCGTGCCTCGCGGCGCCGGGTCCTGGCTGGAGGAGCGGGGGTTCAGGCTCGTTACAGAGCTGAGCGTGGGCGAAGTGGCGCAGGTCGACGCGCTCCAGGTGAGAGCGGTCCGGGCCGACCACGACGCCCGCCGTCCCGGCGGCCCGCACGTCGATGCGGTGGGCTATTTGGTGGGAAGTCCGCCCGCGACGGAGGACGAGCCTGTAGTCGGCGAACCGGCGGAGGGTGAGCCCGAGGTGGACAAGACCGGAGAGGGCAAACACACCCCTCGTGGACGCGATGTCTACTTCGCGGGGGACACGGCGCTCTACCCCGGGATGGCGGACCTGACACCGTCACTCGACGTGGCCTTGGTGCCGGTCGCGGGCTGGGGCCCGAAGCTGGGACCGGGCCACATGGGCCCGCTCGAGGCGGCCGAAGCCGTCGCTTTGATGCGCCCGCGCCTGACGATTCCGGTGCACTGGGGGACTTTGCTGCCGATCGGCTTGGGCCATAGCCATGGCAAGCAACTCACCGAGCCGCCGCGCCTGTTCGCAGAGCAGGTGGCGCGCCTGGCTCCGAGCGTGGAGGTGCGGATCGTGAGCCCGGGGCAGGAGATGGTGCTCTAGACTCCCGACAGTCGTTGCGTAGTGACCGGCCTGATCCGATCGAAAGGCGTCGTTGATGCCCATAGCTTGCGGCAAGACACTTCTCCTCAGCGGTCTTTTGGTCGGCGCTCTGGTGCTCGCCTCCTGTGGTGAATCCTCCCAAGAAAAGGCGAAGGCCCAGGTCTGTGAAGCACGCTCGGACATCTCCAAGCAAGTCAAGACTCTGAGCGGATTGACGCTCTCCTTGAGCGCCCCCGGCGAAGCCAAGACGGGTCTGGAAGCGATCGTCAAAGATCTCACGACGATCAAGGACGCTCAACCGAACCTGGAACCGGCGCGCAAGGAACAGGTCCAAGCGGCGACTCACACTTTTGAAGCCCAGGTCAGCTCGATCCTGTCCGAATTGACTTCCAAACCTTCGCTCAGCAAACTCGAAACGCAGCTCAAATCCTCGTTGACGCAGCTTGCGTCCGTCTACGAAAAGGCACTGGCTCCACTCAACTGCTCCTAGCGTGAAGCGTGCCCCGGGACCTGGCGTTACACTCGGCCTGAGGCCGCAGGCACAAGCTAATCAGAGGAGCAATCATGAGCAACGATGAGCTGGAGCTGGGTCCCGTCGATGTCGTTGTGATCGGCTATCCAGCGGATGCCCCACGCACCGGCGAGGCGATTCCGCTGTTCATAGATCTGGTGGACAAAGGCCTCGTCAGAGTGCTCGACGTGCTCCTGGTTCAGAAGGACGCCGAAGGCAATGTCTCGGGACTGGAGATCACCGACCTGGACGGCGACGGGGTCGACGACCTGGTGGTGTTCGCGGGCGCGCGCACGGGCATGCTCGGCGACGAGGACGCGAGCACAGCCGGAGAGGCCTTGGAGCCGGGAGAGGCGGCCGTGATGATTTGCTTCGAGAACACTTGGGCCGCGCCGTTTGCCACAGCGGTGCGTCGCAACGGCGGTCGCGTGCTCGCCTTCGAGCGGGTCGCCGCGCAGGACGTTCTGGACACGCTCGACGCGCTCGACAGCGCTTCCTGAAAACGGAAAGGGATATCGAAATGCCACTTATGCGCACTATGGCCCGCACGGCCGTCATCGCCGGAACAGCGACCTCCGTGTCCAACCGCGTCAGCCGTCGCCAACAGGGACGCTGGGCCGCCCAAGAACAACAGCAGCAGGCGGCGCAACCACAGCCGCAAACATACGCACCGCCCGCACCCGCGCCTGCGGAAACAGACCCGATCGAGCGTCTGAAGGAGCTGGGCCAGTTGCACGAGTCGGGCGTGCTCACAGACCAGGAGTTCGCCGACGCGAAGGCCAAGATTCTGGGCTGATCGGCGCTCGAGCCGGCGCGCGGGGCGCCGACTACGTCGGGTCGAGCGATCCGACAGATGACAGACTCGAGATCAAATCTCAGATCAGGCGTTCCAAAGCAAGCGCATGGCGACTCAGCAAGCGGCCAAGTCCGCACGGCAATTTCACCTGAGGGGACTGCTGATCGGCGCCCTTGTCCTGGTCGTGTTCGGCGCGGCGGCAACCCTTGCCGGCTGGGACATAGCCGGCTGGTTCAAACACCTGTGGGACACGATCACCGATATCTCGGTGGGCTACCTGGTGGGTGGGATTGTGCTGCTCACACTGCAGACGACGGCGACCGCGTTCGCTTGGTATTCGGTCCTTCGCTACGGCTACCCGGAGGCGGAGGTCCGCTGGATACAGGTACTCGCGTGCTATGCGGCGGCCGTGGCGCTCAACTCGGTGTTGCCGGCCAACCTGGGCACCGTGGCGATGCTGTTGATGTTCACCACGATCGTCGTGGGCGCCACCTTCGCGGGCGTCTTGGCGGGCATGGCTGTGCAGAAGATCTTCTTCACCGCGATCGGCACGTTCTGTTACGTGTACCTGTTCTTGACGGTGGACGGCTCGTTTTCGCTGCAGCTCGGCTTCGTCTCAGAACACCCTTGGGCGACCGCGATCTTGGTGGTGGGGCTCGCCGCGCTGATCGTCTTGGTCGGGCGTGTCTTGCGTCGGCGTGTGAAGCAATGGTGGATCCAAGCGAAGGTGGGCGCCCAGATCCTGGCCCATCCCCGCGCTTTCCTTGGACGAGTGGTACTGCCTGAGGCGATCGCTTGGCTGGCGATGCTGGGGGTGATCGCCGTGTTCTTGGCCGCCTACCACATCCCGGTCAGCTTTCACATCTTGATGAGGGTGGTGGCGGGCAACTCGATCGCCAACGTCAGCTCGGTCACGCCGGGCGGCGCGGGAGTGGTGCAAGGCTTTAACGTGCTCTCGCTCAAGGGCGTGACAAGCACTTCGAACGCCACCGCCTACTCGGTCTCCCAGCAGCTTGTGACGACAGCTTGGGGG
>JBAURN010000015.1:0-13360 GCA_049581225.1 Solirubrobacteraceae bacterium | reverse complement strand
CTCCAGGGCCGCGCCGCTGGGCGCACCGGGACGGCCGCCGGGACGGCGCTCGCCGGGGTCGGTGAACCAGGCAAAGGTGGTCTCATCGGGGGCGATCATGCCGGCTCGTCCGCCGGCCTCGATCGTCATGTTGCAGACGGTCATGCGGCCCTCCATCGAGAGCGAGGCAATCGCGGGACCGACGTACTCGACAACGTGCCCGGAGGCTCCGCCGACACCGATCTGGCCGATCGTGCCGAGGATCAGGTCCTTGGCGGTGACGCCAAAGCCAAGCTGGCCCTGGTAGGAGATGCGCATCGAGCGGGGGCGCTGTTGGACCATGCACTGAGTCGCCAATACGTGCTCGACCTCGGATGTGCCGATGCCGAAGGCGAGGGCCCCGAAGGCGCCGTGGGTGGCGGTGTGGGAGTCGCCGCAGACGAGGGTCATGCCGGGCTGGGTGACGCCCAGGTCGGGGCCGATCACGTGCACGATGCCCTGGCGCTCGGAGCCGAGCGAGTAGATGGGCACGCCGAACTCGGCGCAGTTGCGCTCCAGGGTTTCCACCTGGACGCGCGAGAGCTCGTCCTTGATGCGCGCGGCCACGGGGGTGCCGTCGGTGGGGGTGTTGTGGTCGGCGGTCGCCAGGGTCCGATCGGGGCGGCGCAGCTTGCGACCGGCAAGCCGCAGACCGTCGAACGCCTGCGGGCTGGTCACCTCGTGCACCAGATGCAGGTCGATATACAGCAGTCCGGGGGCGACCTCGTGGGCCTCCCAGATCTTCTCGAACATCGTCTTTGGTGTTGTCATAGTCCTCGACCTGTCGCGCTTGGTGGATGGATCAACTGCGCCTCAGCCCGGCCGAGACGACTGCCAGGAAAATCACCTCGGTGGAGGTGGGGTTCTCGAAGTGGTGGGGCAGGTCGGCGTCGAAGGTGACGCAATCTCCCTCCGATAGCTCGTAGCGCTGCCCGTCACAAAGAAGCGCAACAGAGCCGCGCCGCACCAACGCCGTCTCGCGACTGCCCGGCTCGTGCATCGGCGTGTCGTCACTGGCGCCGGTCGCGCCGCCGGGCGCGAGCGTGTGGAGCGATAGCTCGGCGCGCTGACCGGGCTGGGCGGAGGTCAACACCTCAAAACGATGCCCCCGCTTGGCGTTGCCACCACCGGCACGCTCGCCCATGCGTACGATCGTGACCGCGCCGCCCTCATCCAAGCGCAGAAGCTGGGAGAGACGCAGCTCAAGGCCGGCGGCGATTCGCGCGGCGACGGTGAGCGACGGTGAGGTCTCTCCCCGCTCCACCTGCGAGAGCATCGGGGCGCTGACCCCGCTACGTTCGGCCAGGTCGCGCAGCGACAGCGTCGAGGCCTCGCGCAAGGCCTTCACGCGGGCGCCGATCACCTTGGAATCGAATGCTTCCCAACGCGGGTCGCCGGCCTTGGAGGCCTGCCTAACCTTCGGTTTGGACCGCGCCTCCGCCGCCCTGATTACTGACATACGATCGTACGTTATCACGGACGCGGCATCCATTCGACATCAGGACCTAAACCCGCCGCCGCCGGAAACCTCGCTATTCAAGGTAAGGGTTGGAACACACCGCCACAGTAACCGAGCGCAGATCGCCCATTGACATCTTCAGCATGTCAGCGAAGAAGGCCTCAACCTGAGCCTGCTTGGCACCGCCGACACGAGCTTCGCTGGCAAGCGCCTCGCGGTCGCCGACGGTAAAGATGCCGACGTGCCCCACTCGGTAGGAGGAGGCGGCAAGTTCGCACCCCCATTCGCCGCCTTCCTCTCGGATACGCAACCCCAGGTTTTCAATCGCTTCTCGCTCCGACCACACACGCTTAGCAAGAAGCGAGGCACCAGCAGCCAGCACCCAGTCATCGACGTTGCCTTTCCGCGCTACGCTCGTGAGAAACTGCAACGCTTGGGCCGGGGTTCGCACTTCCCCACGCGCATGGTTGAGCCCGCGCCGCCGGTCGATGCTGGAGCATCCGCTCGTCGTCAGCGCGAGCGTCGCTAGCAGAGATCCCAACAATCGGGTCCGATCCACATGAAAAGCGTAGCTAAGCCGCGGCCTCGGGCAGCCCCACCCCGCGCTCGCTTTCACGCGCCCGCACAACCCCGATCGAGAGCGCTCGCACATAGGCGCGCGCGGCCGCCTCGATGATGTCGGTGGAGACGCCCTGGCCGGCGCCGGTCTGGCCCTGGACCTCGACGACGACCGAGACCTCACCCAGCGCGTCCTGGCCCTCGGTGACGGCGTCCACGCGGAACTCGCGCAGCGCCGCCTCGACGCCGGTGGCGGCGTTGATCGCTCTGAAGATGGCGTCGACCGGGCCATCGCCGGAGGACTCGCCGGTCTTGACCGTGCGTGTTCCCGATGCGCCGTCCTCGACACTCACGTTCACGCGAGCCATCGGCGGACCGGATGAGGATGCGGCCACCTCAAAATCGACAAAAGCGTAGGCGGCAAAATCGTCTCCACGCAGATCCTCGGTGACCAGGGCCTCCAGATCCATCGCGGTGACCTGCTTCTTGCGGTCGGCGATCTCCTTGAAGCGCTTGAAGGCCGTGTTCAAGGCTTGACCATCCACCTGGAAGCCCATCTCCTCCAAAGCTTGGCGCAGAGCATGGCGGCCGGAGTGCTTACCCAGGACGATCGCGTTGGAGCGCAGGCCGACGCTGGTGGCGTCCATGATCTCATAGGTGGCGCGCTCCTTCAGCACGCCGTCCTGGTGGATGCCGGCCTCGTGGGCGAACGCGTTGCGCCCGACGATCGCCTTATTGGGCTGCACCGGGTAGCCGGTCAGGCGTGAGACCAGGCGGCTCGTGCGCGAAATCTCGGTCGTCTCGATCCCCGTCCACAGGCCCAAGGCGGGCTGGCGTGTGCGCAGCAGCATCGCGATCTCCTCCAAGGAGGCGTTGCCGGCGCGCTCGCCGATCC
This sequence comes from Solirubrobacteraceae bacterium, assembly GCA_049581225.1. Lineage (GTDB taxonomy): Bacteria > Actinomycetota > Thermoleophilia > Solirubrobacterales > Solirubrobacteraceae > Palsa-744. Next base: position 10,430 of record JBAURN010000015.1, on the reverse strand, counting down.
CGTTGATCGCGCACTCGACCTGGCGTGCACCGGCTTGGATGCCGGCCAAGGAATTGGCCACCGCCAGGCCCAGGTCGTCGTGACAGTGCACCGAGACGACCACCTCGCGCAGGTCGGGCACCAGGCGATACAGCTCGCAGAACATGGCCGCGTACTCGGAGGGCAGCGCATAGCCAACTGTGTCGGGCACGTTGATCGTGGTGGCGCCCTCGTCCAGGGCGACCTGGATCGCTTCGGCCATGTAGGGGATGTCTGAGCGCGAGCCGTCCTCGGGGGAGAACTCGACGTCCTCGGTGTAGCTCTTAGCGTGGGCCACCGCGGCCCTCACCTGGCCCAAGACGTCGGCGCGCGTGGTTTGCAGCTTGCGCTCGATGTGGATGTCGGAGGTGGCTATGAATATGTGGATTCGTGCCCCACCCGCCCGCTGAGCGTCTCGCACAGCCTCCCAGGCGGCGTCGATGTCCTGCTTGGCGGTACGCGCCAGGCCACAGATGACGGGGCCTTCGACCTCCCGGGATATCGCCTGGACCGACTCGAAGTCGCCGGGCGAGGTGATCGGAAAGCCGGCCTCGATGATGTCCACGCCCAGGCGCGCCAGCTGGTGGGCGATCTCCAACTTCTCCTGCTGGTTCAGCGCGATCCCGGGCGATTGCTCGCCGTCGCGCAGGGTCGTGTCGAACACCCTGACGCGGTCACGCTCGTGTCCTTTAGGCTGCTCGTCCTTTGCCATAGACGCCCCGGCGTCCATGGAATCCGATGGGGAATTTGCCGCTGTGTCACTCATGTCGTCCTCACTTCTCCAGTTCTCTCGCTTTTTCGTTTCTCCTTTGGTTTGCGGCTAGGCGGCCGCCACGCGCTATTCCCCCCGAGGGGGGAGCAGGAGGAGAAGCGAAAGGGAGAACTGGAACGACATGTGCAACGCAGGGTAGCACCCACCGCGGCAAGTGTCCCGCCTCACTGAGGGGGACGAGGGTCAAGCGAGACAAGGACGCAGGGAGCGCCGTGTGCTGTGCACACAAGCGACTGAGGACGCAGTATCGCGCCGGCCGTCGTCCCCCTCAGGGGACCAGAACGACCTTGCCGATGTTGCGCCGCTGCGTGAGCATGTCCTGGGCGGCGCCGGCTTCCTCGAAGCTGAACGAGCCGGCGATGACCGGCTCGATCGTGCCGTCGTCGAGCAGTGCGCGCAGAGGCTCGAGCCATGGCTCGATCGTGCCGCGGTCCTTCAACAGCGTGAGCATGTTCAAGCCGATCACGGCCTTCGATTCGGACATCTGCTTGACCAGGGAAAAGCGGGGCATGCGCGCCAAGGTGCGCAGAGCGGAGGGCAGGTTGCGTTTGGCGCCGGAGACGACCGCGGAGGCGCCGAAGCCGATGAGCCTGCCGCCGGGGCGCAGCAACTCGTAGCTCGTGCGCAGACTGTGGCCGCCGATCGCGTCGAGGATCACGTCGAACTGGGGCAGCCCTTTCTTGGTGTTCACGTCCTTGTAGTCGAGCACGTGGTCGTAGCCGAGCTCGCGAACGCGCTCGTGCTTGGCGGGTGAGGCGGTGCCGTAGATCTCGCTCGCCCCAAAGCGGCGCGCAAGCTGGACGGCGGCGATTCCGACGCCCCCGCCGGCCGAGTGAATCAGGACGCGCTCGCCGGGCTGCAGCGAGCCGTAGCCGACCAAGGCCGCCCAGGCGGTCGCGTAGTTGACGGGAATCGCGGCGCCCTGCTCGAAGGAGAGCCGCTCGGGCAACGGGACACAGTCGCGCGCGGCGACCGAGACGACCGAGGCGTAGCCGCCGAACACCGTGTTGGCGAGAACCCGCTGGCCGTGCTCGAGCCCCTCCACGCCGTCGCCCAGCTCGACGACGGTGCCAGCCACCTCGTAGCCGACGACGCACGGCGGCTTGGGTGCGTCCGGGTAGACGCCGATGCGCGCCATCACGTCGGCGAAGTTGATGCCACAGGCGGCCACCTCGATGCGCACGCGGCCGGGGAGCAACTCCGGATCCGGGCGCTCGAGGACCTTCAAGACCTCAGGCCCTCCGTGCTTGGTGATCTCAACGGTGCGCATCGCGATCAGACTACTTCTTTATTTGGATCGTCGTTCGTGCGTGTCGCGAGGAGCCGGGCCTTGGCCCTTCGGGACCTGGCCCAGCCGGAGGACGCTCAGCTCAGGACGACTGCCCAGCCGGCGACAAAGCCCTCGGAGGCGACGATCTCATCGACGACAGCGGCCGGCACGGGCACGTCGGTGGTGACGACCATCGCGGCAAGGCGCTGCTCTTCGCCATCGGGCGTGTGACCTATGGCGGCCGAGGAGATGTTGATGCCGTGCGCGCCGAAGATCGTGCCGACGCGTCCGATCATGCCCGGCAGGTCGGCGTAGCGAAAGACCGTTACGAAGGGGGTCAGCTCGATCGTCAGACGCCGGCCCTGGACCTCGACCAGATGGGGAACGCGGTTGGGCCCGATGCCGGTGCCCGCGACGGCCACCTTCTCATCGCCGGCGACGACGGTGACGCGGATCAGCTCGTTGAAGTCCTGGGCCTCGGTGACCGACTTCTCCTCGACCACGATGCCGCGTTGGGCCGCCATCGTGGGCGCGTTGACGAGGTTGACCTGCTCCTCGGTGCGCCCCTCCAGGGCGCCCCCGATCACCGCGAGGGTGAGCAGACGCGTGTCGAAGTCGGCGATGCGCCCCATGAAGGCCGCCTCGATGCGCTCGACCGAGGAGCCCTCGGCCAAAGCCATCGCCAGACGCCCCAGGCGACGCGCCAAGGGCAGGAACGGCCCGAGCACCTCCATGTCCTCGGCGCCGACCGAAGGGATGTTCACGGCAGTGGAGACGACCCCGCCGGTGAGCGCGGCCACCACCTGCTCGGCGCTTTGAAAGCCGGCGCGGTCGGTGGCCTCGGCGGTGGAGGCGCCCAGGTGGGGGGTCACGACCACGTTGGGGTAGCCCTGGAACAGCGGATACTCGGTGATTGGCTCGGAGGGAAACACGTCGAGCGCGGCGCCCCCGACCTTGCCCGAATCCAGAGCGTCCTTGAGCGCGGCGTCGTCGATCAGGCCACCGCGGGCGACGTTGAGGACGCGCACTCCGTCGCGCATCTTGGCGAACTGGGTGGCGTCCATCCAACCTTCGGTCTCAGGCGTCTTGGGCAGGTGGATCGTGATGAAGTCGGCCTGCGCGCACACCTCGTCTGAGGATTGCGCCTTCTCGACGCCAAGCTCGCGGTAGCGCTCGGCCGAGACGTAGGGGTCGAAGGCGAGCACCCTCATGCCAAAGCCCCTGGCCCTTTGGGCCACGAGCTGGCCGATGCGTCCAAAGCCGATGATGCCGAGGGTCTTCTCATACAGCTCGACGCCGGAGAACTTGGAGCGCTCCCACTTGCCGCTCGTCAAGGAGGCGTGCGCCTGGGGAATGTTGCGCGCCAGGGCCAAGAGCAGGGCCATCGTGTGCTCGGCGGCCGTGACCACATTGGACTGGGGCGCGTTGGCGACCACGATGCCGCGCTGGGTCGCCGCCTCGACGTCAACGTTGTCCACCCCCACGCCGGCCCTGCCGATCACGCGCATGTTGGTGGCCTTGGCGATCAGCTCGGCGGTCATCTTCGTGGCCGAGCGGATCAGGATGCCGTGGTAGTCGCCGATCCGCCGCTCGAACTCCTCCTCGGACCAGTCGACGCCCAGGTCTACGTCGAAGTGCTGTTGCAGCAATTTGATGCCGGACTCGCCGACCTTCTCCTTGACGAGCACCTTCAACCGCTCGGGCTCGCCGGATCGGGCGTCGCTGGATGTTTGGGTATCGGTGGCGCTCATGTGGCGATCCTTTCTAGCACCCAGTCGATGCAAGCGGTGAGCGCCCGCACGTCGGCGGGGTCGACGGCGGGGAACATGCCAATGCGCAGCTGGTTGCGCCCCAGCTTGCGGTAGGGCTCGACGTCGACAATCCCATTGGCGCGCAGCGTGGAGGCGAGCAGCTTGGCGTCGACGGTGTCCTCGAAGTCGATCGTGCCGACCACCAGCGAGCGGTTGGCGGGTGCGGCGACGAAGGGGGTCGCATGGGTCGAGCGCTCGGCCCACTCGTACAGGTGCCCGGAGGAGGCGGCGGTGCGAGATACGCACCAATCCAGCCCGCCCCCGTCCAGCATCCAGCGGACCTGGTCGGCCAACAGAAACAAAGTGGCCACAGCCGGCGTGTTGTAGGTCTGATCCTTGACCGAGTTTTCAAGGGCGATCGGCAACGACAGCGAAGCCGGCGTGAAGCGTCCGGACGCCTCGATCCGCGCGACGCGCTCGATCGCGGAGGGGCTGAGCAGGGCGATCCACAGTCCACCGTCGCCGGCGAAGCTCTTCTGTGGAGCAAAGTAGTAGGCGTCGGCCTGGGCCACGTCGACCGGTAGGCCACCGGCGCCGGAGGTCGCGTCGATCAGGATCAGCGCGTCGCCCGCGGACGCCGGACGCAGAACGGGCTCCATCACGCCGGTGGAGGTCTCGTTGTGAGCCCAAGCGACCGCGTCGACCGGATCGCCCTCGGGACCCGCCAGCGCCGCCTCCAGATCCTCGGCTCCGGGCGCGGCCCCCGGCTCGGCCTTGACGACCAGCGGATCCTCCAGGAACGGCGCCTCGGTCGTGACGGTGGCGAACTTTTGCGAGAACTCGCCAAAGCTGAGATGCAGCGCACGGCGCTCGATCAGACCGAAAGCGGCGGCGTCCCAGAAGGCGGTCGCGCCACCGTTGCCGAGCGCGACCTCATAGCCCTGGGGCAAGGAGAACAGCTCGCGCAGGCCGGCGCGGATCTCGCCGACCAGGCCCTTGACCGGCTTCTGCCGGTGGGAGGTGCCCATCAGCGCCGCGCCCTCGCCTGCCAGGCGTCGCAAGGCTTCGGGGCGAACCTTGGATGGACCACAGCCGAAGCGCCCGTCGACGGGCTTCAGCTCATCTGGGATAGCCAGATCGGCCATCTAGAAGGACGTCTTGATCCAGTCCATGTGCGAGCGCAGCTCGCCGCCTACCTGCTCGACCTGGGTATCGGCCTGCTCGGCGCGCATCCGCAGGAAGTTCTCCTGACCGGCCCGGTTCTCGGCGATCCACTCGCGCGCGAACGTGCCGTCCTGGATCTCGGTGAGGATCTGGCGCATCGAGGCGCGCGTCTCCTCGGTGATGACACGCTTGCCACGCGTGTAGTCGCCGTACTCGGCGGTATTGGAGATCGAGTAGCGCATCCCGGCCAATCCCTTTTCGTACATCAGGTCGGCGATCAGCTTGAGCTCGTGCAAGCACTCGAAATAGGCCATCTCCGGGTCATAGCCGGCGTCGACCAGGGTCTGAAAGCCGGCCTGGACCAGCTCGGAGGCACCACCGCAGAGGACGGCCTGCTCACCGAAGAGATCGGTCTCAGTCTCGTCCTTGAAGGTGGTCTCGATCACGCCGCCCCTGGTGCAGCCGATGCCCTTGGCGTAGGCGAGAGCAAGCGCCCTGGCATTGCCGGTCGCGTCCTGGGCGACCGCGATCAGGCCGGGCACGCCGGAGCCCTCGGTGAACTGGCGGCGCACCAGATGCCCTGGGCCCTTGGGCGCGACCATCGCCACGTCCACGCCGGGCGGGGGCACGACCTCGCCGTAGTGGATCGAGAAGCCGTGTCCGAACAAAAGCTCGTTGCCCTCGGCGATGCCGTCTGAGATTTCATCCCACACCTGGTGGTGCAGCTCGTCGGGCACGAGCATCATCACGAGGTCTCCGCGCGAGGCGGCCTCCACAGGCGAGAGCACCTCCAGGCCTTCCTCGCGGGCCTTGGCCGCTGAAGAGGAGTCCGCGCGCAGGCCGACTACGACGGAAACGCCGGAGTCCTTCAGGTTGAGCGCGTGGGCATGGCCCTGTGAGCCATAGCCGATGATCGCGACGGTCTTGCCGTCAAGGAGAGTTAGGTCTGCGTCGTCGTCGTAGAGCATGAGCGGCAGCCTAGCCGACCGGCCATCCTCAAGCTGTTCCGACGCCCACCAGGGTGCGCATCGGAATCTCCAGAGAGCCGTCCTGCGCCGTGTAGGGAGCGAAGCGAGCGGCGAGACTGGCGCGGATCTCGGCGATCTCGGGCTCGGGGCGCGCCAGGACCGCGTCGTGGAAGACGCGGGCCATGTCGAGCGTCGTCTCCCAGAACTCGTCGAAGCTGGGGCTGCGCTGGGTTAGCTCCAATGGCTCCACCCAGACCTCGTCGAAGCCGGCGTCTTCCAACAGCGCCCTCACGCCCTTGCGGTCTCCGAGCGCAAAAGGCCCGGGCGCCCCAGGCGCGGGCGGATCGAGCAGGCCCCGCTCCAACAGCTCGACGCCCGGCAACAGCGCCCAAGGGTTGTGCTCGATCGCGTCCCACACCGCCAGGCCTACGTGCCCTTCGGGGCGAAGCACTCGCCTGGCTTCGCGCAGAGCGGCGAGTGGGTCGGCCATCAGCATGTAGCCCCAGCGGCACAGCACCACGTCGACGCTCGCCACGGGCAGGTCGATCCATTCGGCGTTGAGCACCTGGAACTCGACGTTCGTGAGGTTCAGCTCACCCGCCCGCTTGCGCGCACCGTCGAGCATCGCGTCGGCCTGGTCGCTGGTGATGACTCCGCCGACAGGCGCCACCATCTCGGCAGCAAGGAAACCCGTCTCGCCGAGACCGGCGGCCAGCTCGAGCACGCGCTGACCCGGCTGAGGGTCGACCGCGTCGATCATCCAATGAGACACCGGGGCCGAGAGCTCGCGCAGCGCGGCCTGGCGCGCGATCCAACCGGAAGCCGCCTCTTCCCAATGGGTCAGGCTCGCGGCACGGTGCTCGCGCGCCGCCTCGTTGCCTCGTCCTTCCTCAGGTTGAACGGTGCTCATACGGAGATCCCTTGCAACTCCCTGCGCAGTAGCTTGCCAGACGCGGTGCGAGGGAGCGAGTCTGAGACGATCCGCACTTGCTTTGGCACCTTGTAGGGGGCCAGGCGAGCCAGACAGTGATCGCGCAACTCGGACTCCTCTATTTCCGCGGCGGGCGAGGCCACCACGATCGCCACGACCGTCTCTCCCCACTGTGCGTCGGGGCGTCCGAGCACGGCCGCCTCGATCACCGACGGGTGCGCTTCCAGCACCCCCTCGACCTCGATCGGAGCGACGTTCTCGCCGCCGCTGATGATCGTGTCGGCCTTGCGCCCATTCACGCTCACGGTTCCGTCGGCGCCGATCTCGCCAAGATCGCCGGTGTGCAACCAACCGTCCGGGCCAAGCGAGCCTGGAGCGACGGTCGGTCCACCCACCAGGATCTCGCCGTCACCGTCCAGCTTCAATCGCGTGCAGAAGAGGGGTGGCCCGCCCGTACTGACCTGCGAGCAGGCCTCGGTCAATCCATAGGTCGCAAGCGCCGGTACGCCCGCGGCGCGGGCACGCTCGAGCAAAGCCGTGGGAAGCGGCCCACCGCCCGTCAGCGCCCAGCGCAAGCTGGGCGGGTCGCGCAAGCCCGCGTCGAGCAGGCGGGCCAAGGTGGTTGAGACGAGCGAGACGAGCGTTATTCGCTCCCGCCTCAGCGCCTGCAGCACCCGGGACGTATCGAACCGCTCGTGAACGACCGCGGTCGTGGCATAGATGACGCTGCGGATCAAGATCGACAGACCGCCCACGTGAGACAGCGGCATGGCGCACAGCCAGCGCTCCTCGGGATCCACGCCGAGCGCGGCGGAGGAGCCGAGCGCGCTCCACAAGAAGTTGCCGTAAGTCAGCTCGACCGGACGCGGCGCGGAGGTGGTGCCGGAGGTGTGGATCACCGCGCACACATCGTCCAGCTCGTGGCTCGAGCCCTCGAGAATCGTCTCCGCTTGGGTCTCCGGCGCGGTCGGCGAGCGCAACGGCCGGTCGACAAGCACCGCGTCCCCCACGATCGACTCGCGCTCCGCGGCACTCAGACGGAGGTCGATCGGCACAGCCACTGCGCCCAAGAGCAGGCAGGCATGCAGGGCCTGGGCGAACTCGATGCCGGCAGGCAGGGCAATTGCCACACGCTCGCCGGAGCGCACACCGCGCTCGCTCAGCTCCTGCGCTCCCGCCATCGCCAGCCGCGCCAGCTCGCGATAGGACACCCCCGCCTCGGGAGTTTCCAGCGCGATCCGCGTGGGCGCTGAGCCGACAGCTCGCTGCAGCCATGCCTCGACCTGCATGTGCCAAGGCTACCGAGGAGCGCTCGGCGACTTGCGGATAGCCTTCCGGGGCAAGCATCGGCGCCCGAGCGCTCCGCGGACATCGTGAGCCTCCAGCCGATCCGACCCAGGACAGGAGAGTTGGACCTTGAGCACCACTTGGACTGAGGCAGGCAGCTACACAGACATTCGCTACGAAAAGTCCGCGGCGTTGACGCCCGAAGGCGCGGGCGCTCCCGAGGACGGCTCGGCGCCGTGTATCGCAAAGATCACGATCAACCGGCCCGAAGTCAGAAACGCTTTCCGCCCGCTCACGATCGTGGAGATCTCCAGGGCGCTCGACCAGGCGCGTGAGGACACCGACGTCGGCGCAATCGTGCTGTGCGGCGAGGGACCGCTCGCGTTCTGCTCGGGCGGCGATCAGCGCGTGCGCGGAGACTCCGGCTACCTCTCCGAGGACGAGTCCGGCGATCCGAATCCCGCCCGCCCCGGACGCTTTCACGTGACCGACCTGCACGTCCAGATCCGCCGGCTGCCCAAGCCCGTGGTCGCGATGGTGGCCGGCTACGCGGTCGGCGGCGGCCAGGTCCTGCAGCTCGTGTGCGACCTCACAATCGCGGCCGAGAACGCCCGCTTCGGCCAGACCGGGCCGCGTGTGGGCTCTTTCGACGGCGGCTTCGGCGCCGGCCTGCTCGCCAACATGGTGGGCGTCAAGAAGGCCAAGGAGATCTGGTTTCTGTGCCGTCAATACGACGCCCAGGAAGCTTTGGCGATGGGGCTGATCAACACGGTGGTGCCGCTCGAGCGCCTGGAGGATGAGACCGTGCAATGGTGCCGGGAGATGCTTGCCCTCTCCCCCTTCTCGCTGCGCCTGTTGAAGGCCAGCTTCAACGCCGCCGAGGATGGCCTGGCCGGCATCCAGCAGCTGGCCCACGACGCAAACCTGCTGTTCTACGGCAGCGAAGAGGCCCAGGAGGGACGCGACGCCTACAAGCAGAAGCGCACGCCAGACTTCACGCGCTTCCCCAGGCGGGCATGACTTCCCGAGCGGACACGGCGCCCACCCCAAAAGCGTCAAGCGCCGCCCACATCTGGTTCATGGCGGCGCGCCCCCGCACGTTGCCGGCGGCGGTGGCGCCCGTGCTGGTGGGCACCTCGTTGGCGCTCGGCGCGGGGCACTTTCATCCGCTCGCCTTCGTGGCGGCACTGCTCGGGGCGATCTTCATCCAGGTGGGCACCAACCTCTCAAACGACTACTCCGACGCCCGCCGCGGCGCCGACACCGAGGATCGGTTGGGGCCGGTGCGAGTGACCGCGGGTGGGCTCGTGCCGCCCGGCCGGGTGCTGTTGGCGACCTACGTCACGTTTGGCCTGGCGGTCCTTTGCGGCGTCTACCTGGTGGCTGTCGCCGGCTGGGAGCTGATCGCTGTCGGCGCGGCTTCGATCCTTGCGGGCGTGCTTTACACCGGTGGCCCGCGACCGTACGGCTACGAGGGCTTGGGGGAGCTGTTCGTGTTCTTGTTCTTCGGCATCGTGGCCGTCAGCGGCTCCTACTTCGTGCAGGTCCAAGCCCTGCCCTGGGAGGCGTTCGCGTGCGCCGTCCCGGTCGGGCTGCTGGCCAGCGCAATCCTGGTAGTCAACAACGTGCGCGACCTGGAGACCGACCGGCGCGCCGGCAAGCGCACCCTGGCGGTGCGGCTCGGACGGGAGCGCACGAGAGCTCTCTATACGGCGATGGTGGCGGGCGCCTTCGTGCTCGTGCCGCTGCCTTGGGCGTTGGGCTCGATGACCGCATGGCTGCTTTTGCCGTGGCTTGCGATCCCGTTGGCCCTGCCGCTCGTGAAGACCGTGCGCACGCGCGTGGACGGGCCGTCCCTGAACGGCGCGCTCGCCAAGACGGGCGCCTTGCAGCTCGTGTTCTGCCTGCTCTTCTCGGCCGGCATCCTGCTGAGCGGCGGGATCGGGCCCTGAACCGACGCACACCATGAAGATGCTCGTGCACCGCCACGCGCTGCGCTTCGGCCAAACCCTGCAGACCTCCTACGGGACGCTGTGCGAGCGCGAGGTCTTGGCCGTGTCCCTGACCGGCGATGACGGCATCACCGGCTACGGCGAAGCGGCGCCTTTGGAGCCCTACGACGGAATCAGCTTGCATCGCGTCGAGCAGGCGTTGGAGCGCTACGGCCCGGTCTTGGAGGACGCGAGTGTGATGAACGGGGCGGAAATCGTGGACGCCTGCCGCCGCGCCGACGACCTGCCGGAGGCCTTTGCGGCGATCGACCTGGCGC
>JBAURN010000014.1:0-2597 GCA_049581225.1 Solirubrobacteraceae bacterium | reverse complement strand
GGCCACGCGGGCGGCCGTGCGATACATGTGCCAGGCCGTTGTGCCCTGGATGATCAGGGCCAGAGCGGTGCCGTCATCGACGCCCTCCGGCACCGCGAATGTGTGGGCGCTTGGGGCGATCGCGTACTGCGCATAGCCGCCAAGCCCGGTGAGCGCGACCACGCGCCGGCCCTCGCTCAGCTCCGAGCCGGCGGGCGCCGAGATGACGACGCCGGCCACCTCGCCCCCGGGCACGAGCGGCAAGCCGGCCTTGCGCACGTAGGAATTGTCGCGAGTGTGGGTGTCCGCAAAATTGACGCCGGCGCGGCTCACCTCGATCAGAACCTCATCGGGTCCCGGCTCGGGCGTGGCCAACTCGACCGGTTTGAGGACCTCGGGGCCCCCGAACTCGGTGATCTGGATGGCGCGCATGGTGGCGAAGCTATATCACCGCCGCTGGGCAGCGACATCCAAATCCCGCCACAGGTAGGGTCCAGCCAATGCCAATCACCGTTGTCGGATCGATCGCCTACGACGCCGTCAAGACACCCTTCGGGGAGCGCGAGCGGATGCTCGGGGGCGCCGCCGTGCACTTCGCCCTGGCCGCCTCCTTCTTCGAGGAGGTTCGCGTCGTCGGTCCGGTCGGCGAGGATTTCGGGGAGACCGAGCTGGAGGTGATGCGCCGGCGCGGCGTGGACGTGTCCGACGTGGAGCGCGTCCCTGGCGGCAAGACGTTCTTCTGGAGGGGCGAGTACGGCTGGGACCTGAACTCGCGCGAGACGCTGGCCACCGAGCTGGGCGTGTTCGAGGGCTTCCAGCCCAAGCTGTCGGCAGCCTCGCGCGAGAGCGAGGTCCTGTTCCTGGCCAACATCCAGCCCGATCTGCAAAGCGAGGTACGCGCCCAGCTGCCCGAGGCGCGATTCGTGGCGCTCGACTCGATGAACCTGTGGATCGACATCGCCCGCGACGCGCTCGTCGAGGCGATCGGGGGAGTGGACTGCCTGATCCTCAACGACGCCGAGCTGCGCCAGCTGACGGGCAAGCCGAACCTGGTGTCCGCCGCGCGGGAGATTCTCAACTGGGACCCGCCCGCCCCGAGCGTGGTCGTAGCCAAGCAGGGCGAGTACGGCGCGGCGCTCGTTACCAAGGACAACTTCTTCGCACTGCCGGCCTACCCGATGGAGAGCGTGATCGACCCGACCGGCGCCGGCGACACCTTCGCGGGGGGATTCGTCGGCTACATCGCCGCCCATCCCGAGGAGGAGCTATCCGACGAGTTGTTGCGCCGCGCGATGGCATACGGCACCGCGCTTGCCTCCTTCAATGTGGAGGAGTTCGGCACCGAGCGCATCGAACGGCTCACCGGCGAGGAGATCCACGCCCGGGTGGAGGAGCTGCGCGCGATCACTCAGTTCAGCGCGGCACAATTGACGCTGCGCGACTGAGAGCTACTGCGACTTGGGGAAGCCGCGACCAGGAGCGCGGCTCCCCCACTTTGGGCGGACGACTTGTTGAGCCCTGCCACGTCGCGCCGGCTCAGATGATGAAGCCCGTTCCCTTGACGGCGGCGAGCACCTTGCTCGCGGTGAAAGGCGTGTCGAAAGGCCCGTCCGGAGCGATGTCTTTTCCGGCCGGTTCATTGAGCAGGCCGATCACGCTGGCGTGCCGCGCCTCGATCGTGAGGATCGATATCGCGGCCTTGACGTAGGCAGCGGTTTTGATGTTCAAGGCCTGCCCTGAGTAGGCGTGCACGCCAGTGTTCTCGAGCACCTCGGCAGTCGTCATGAACATTTCCACGCTCGTGTTGGCACCTTTGAAATTGAACTTGGGTTCCTTGGCGGCCTTCGATCCAAGCGCTTTCTTGAGGAACGCGACGTGTGCGTTCTCGTCCTTAGTGACGACCTTCAAGAAGGCTGCGGCCTGAGGATCGAGCGACATGTTGGCGGCAGTCGCTCCGTTGTAGAAGGCAGCCTCCAGGTACTCCAAGGTGAGCGCATAGTTGAGGATCCCGATGTCACCTTTTCCAAAGCTTGCGGGCGGACGACCGCCACCGGAGGCGAGCGCGCCCGGAGCCAGCGCTCCCAAGACCGCGCCGCCGCTCATCGCGACGCCGGCGGTTACAGCGGACTTGCGCAGGAACCCCAGCCGGGTATCGCCCTCCTGCAGGCCGTCGATCGCATCTGCATGAGCTTCGCGAACAGCGCCGTCGGCGTCTATATGGTCGAGATTGATCGTATGCGACATGGTCATCCTTCTCCTTGGGTCGTGCGTCAGGTGGGATGGCCCCCAACGTTGGATGAGCTGATGCCAACGCGCCCGACTCGGTTTGGTGGTTCTTCGCAGGCCGACCGTCAGTGGATCATTGGAGGATCGGCAGAAAGACGTCGGCGCAGCCATCCATGGCTGCGCCGACAAACGTATTCGCACGACACACAGCATTTGGATCAGTGGATGCGGCCTGGCCTCAGGCTCATTCGCGTAGTACTCTGAATCCGAGTGGATGCCTGGACTTTCATCTGGTTGATGGTGATCCTCAAGATCCCGATCGTGGCGCTCTTCTTGATCGTGCGCTGGGCTGTGCGGGCAACCGACGAGGCTCCCGAGCAAGATGGCGGCAT
>JBAURN010000013.1:0-3299 GCA_049581225.1 Solirubrobacteraceae bacterium | reverse complement strand
ACTCGGAGTGCTCGCCCTCGAAGCCGCCCGCGCCGCGCGCGTGCGCGAGCGCGAGTCCTTCGACTCCCTCGACCATCGTGCCGGTTCCCCGCGGGCGCAGGATGTCAAGCGGCGTGAGCCGGTCGCGATCGTCCTCGTCCTCGTCCAAGCCCTTGCGCCGCCGAGCCAGCACAACGCCGCCCACGGCCGCGATCAGGAGCAGCAGCGAGGCCGCCTCGAACACGAGCAGGAAGCGCGTGAGCAGCAGGTTGCCGATGTAGGCGGGCGTCCCGAACGTGCGCGGCCCCGGCGCATAGGGAGCGCCGTCGCCTTCGACCGCCTTCAGGCCGCTGCCCAGCAGCGCGATCAAAAGCTCCACGAGCAGCGCGCCCGCGAACAGGGCGCCGCTCAGCTTGCGCCCGTCGGCTCCCCGCGCGCGAGGGCGACGCGTGAGCCCGCCGTCGAGGGCCTGCTCTTCGTCGCCCACGTAGGCCACCACAAACACGTACAGGACCATTACCGCGCCCGCATACACGACAACCTGTGCGGCCGCCACGAATTCGGCTCTGAGCAGCAGGAACAGCACCGCCAGTGAAAGCAGATGCGCGACGAGCGCCAGCACGCTGTAGAAGGGGTTGCTCAGCGTGACCACGCCGACGGCGCCGGCGATCACCCCGATCGCGGCGATGAAGAAGAGGACCGCGCTCACTCACCCTCCCGACGCAACGGCGTGCGCTCCAACGGCTCGGCGAGCAGCATCTCCTTGGTGAAGATCAGGTCCGAGCGCGTGTAGTCGGACATCTCATAGTCGTGGCCCATAGTGATCGCGTCGAACGGGCAGGCGACCTCGCAGTAGCCGCAGAAGATGCAGCGCGACAGGTTGATCTCATACACCGCCGCGTAGCGCTCGCCGGCGGAGACCCTGTGCTCGGGGGTGTTCTCGGCGGCGACCACCCTGATGCAATCCGCCGGGCAGGCCGCCGCGCACAGCGAGCAGCCGACGCACTTCTCAAGGCCGGTGTCCTCGAACTTGTGCAGCTTGTGCCTACCCCTGAAGCGGGGGTAGACCGGCGTCTTCTCCTCGGGGTACTCGAGCGTCACCGGTTTTTCGAGCATCCGCCCGAACGTCGTCCGCAGGCCTTTCAGCGTTTCGCCGAACGTGCGATAGGTGCTCCGCGCCGCCCCCGGAGCGGGCGCGCGCGTCACCTCTAGCATGTCATCGCCTGGATTCCAAGTCATCAGTGCGTCGCCACCACGAGGATCGCCGTCACGAGCGCGTTGAGCGTGGCCAGCGGAAGGAGGATCTTCCAGCCAAAGCTCATCAACTGGTCGTAGCGCAGGCGCGGCAGGGTGGCCCTGACCCAGATGAACAGGAACGTCATCAGGCCCATCTTGAACAGCACCACGAAGGGGTCGACCCAGCCGGGCGGGTGGATCCCAAACGGCAGCAGCCACCCGCCCAGGAACACGGTGGTCACGATGCCGGAGACGACGAGCACGTTCAGGTACTCGGCGAAGTAATAGGAGGCGAAGCGCCCGCCGCCGTACTCGGTGTTGTAGCCGCCGACCAGCTCGGCGTCGGCCTCGGTCAGGTCGAACGGCGCCCTGTTGGTCTCGGCAAAGCCCGCCACCAGGAACACGAGGAAGCCGAAGAATTGGGGGACGATGTACCACATGCCCCGCTGGGCTTCCACGATGCCGGTCAAGGACAGCGTGCCCGCCGTGAAGATCACGCCCACCAGAGCGAGGCCCTGGGAGACCTCGTAGGAGATCAGCTGCGCGGCGCCGCGCATCGCTCCGAGGAAGGAGTACTTCGAGCCCGATGACCAGCCGCCAAGCATGATCCCGTAGAAGGCGACCGCGCCGAAAGCGAACACGTACAGCGGCCCGATCGACACATCCACGCCATACAGCCCCACCGGCGTGCCGAAGATGTTCTGGACGTTGCCGAAGGGGATGATCGCGAACGCCGCCACGGCCGTCACGATCGAGATGACGGGCGCCAGGGCAAACAGGAAGCCGGTCGAGGTGGAGGGCCTGAACTGCTCCTTGGTGAGCAGCTTGACGATGTCCGCCAACGGCTGCAGGGCGCCAAAAGGGCCCACCCGGTTGGGGCCGTAGCGTGCCTGCATACGACCCAACAGCTTGCGCTCGGCCAACAGCACGATCGGCACCAGCTGCAGCCCGACGGCGAAGATCACGATCGCCTTGACGATCTGGATCCACCAGGGTTCGTAGTAGCCGACGAGCGCAATCACGAGCTCACCGCCGCTTCGCGCTCGTGCGGGCGCAGGCCCTTGCCGCCGATCGTCTCCAAGCTGAGGTCCGCATAGCGGGGCACCGCCTCGAACAACTGTTGTGAGGCCATCGCTCCGCTGAGCACCTCCAGGTCGAGGCCCACGCGCCCCGCCAGCTCGGCGATCACGCTCCACTCTGCCCGGTTCTGACCCAGTTGGCGGGCTGCGGGGCGCAGGCGCTGGATGCGTCCGTCGGGGTGCACGATCGTGCCCTCCTTCTCTGGATAGGCGCCGGCCGGAAAGACGATGTCGGCGTGCTCGGAGAGCGCGTCGCTCAAGAAGCTCGCGTGGGCGATTACCGTGGTGGCGCTCTCCAGGGCTTGGCTCCACAAGGCGCTGTCCCACTCCCCGGCGCCCGCGGGGTTCGTGCCGCCCAACGCGGAGACTCCGCTCAGCGGCTCGGCGTCGAGCAGATACAGGCAGCTCAGCTCACCCTCGATCAGCCCGTGAGCGATCCCTTGTGCGTCGCGACCCTCCTCCTCGGGCTCGCTCAGCCCGGGGCCGGCGTTGGGCAAAAAGCCCGCTTCGCGCAGCCCGCGCCCGTTGGCGTGCGCGGGGATTTCCAACAGACCGGCGCCCTCGGTCTCGGCGATGCCCAGCTTGTCGGCCAGCTCGAGCATGGCCTCGACGGCGCGTGCACCGTCGGGTCCGCTCGCAAGTCGCTCGCCCCACAGGATCACGACCTCGCGCGATCCGTCCTGCGGCCCCGCCTCGTCGAGCTGTCGCGCCAGCTCCCGGGCTTGTGTTTGATCGAGCAAGTCGCTCGCACTTGCGTGTAGGAGGGTCATGCCGTGCCTGCGCACGCCCTTGCGCAGGCGCAGGTCCAGGATCGGGGCGTCCTCGACCGGGTTTGCCTCGAGCACCAGCACCGCGTGGGCGAACTCCAGATCTGAAACCTTTGCCTGCAGCGCCGGCTCGGCGAGCGCCCGGTGCAGCTCCAGCGGCAGCGTCCCCGCCGTGCGCGAATCCAGGTGTGGCGAGCCAAGCGCCTCCCGCATCAGGCGCGCCAGCAGGAAGCCCTCC
>JBAURN010000012.1:0-4537 GCA_049581225.1 Solirubrobacteraceae bacterium | reverse complement strand
CCGCATAGGAGGCCAACGGTGCACCCGCCTCGGCGGCGACCTTCTCCAGATGAGCCTCCACGCGAGCCATCCGCTTACGCAGCCCCGATCCGCCGCGGCGCATGATCTCCTCGACGGCCTCCACGTCGGCGGCCGTGTTCGGACCCGCATCCAGCGCACTCACCGGCCTCGCACCGGCCTCTCCCGGGCCCGGACGGGGGCCTTCATCGCGACCTCCCGCCCTGGCCTTCGGCAGGTGCTCGCCCGCACGGCGCGGCTGTTTTCACGTGGTCTCAACCCTACCGACGGTAGCGCCGTGAACGGCGATTATGCCCCCCGCCATCAGCACGTATCGGATGTCTGTGCATCCGGCACGCTCCATCTCGGCAGCAAGCGCGGCCGGAGAGTGGAAGCGCTTGACCGAGTTGGGCAGGTACGTGTAGGCCTCGGCGAGGGTCACCTGCGCCGGGTCCACAGAAGGACGTCCACGCAAGCGCGCGAGGCCACCCGCAAGACCACCGATCAGGGGCACCACACGGTCGAACCAGACCCTGTAGAACAGCGAAAGAGGCGGTCGTGTGGGCGTCGTCATCTCGAGCACCACGACGCGGCCACCGGGACGTACCACGCGCACCATCTCGCGAAGGCCCAGTCCCAAGTCGGAGAAGTTGCGAGCTGCAAAGCCCACCGTGGCGGCGTCGAAGCTGTCATCCGCGTAGGGCAGTTCCAGCGCGTCGCCCCACTCGAAGCTCATGCTGAGGAGCCTCGAGTGCGACGCTCCGTTGCTCTGCGGGGAGTCGGCGGGCGAGATGTCCGGCAGGGCCTTGGCGCCCTTCAGGCGAGCGCGCACGAGCATCTCCTCGGAGAAGTCGCTGCCCACCACCTCCCCACCCGGGGAGACGCGTCGAGCCAGCTCGATCGCCAAGTCGCCTGTGCCGGTCGCGACATCGAGCACACGGTCTCCGGGCCCCACCTCCGCGAAGTCCACTGCACGCGCGCGCCAGCGATGGTGCAGGCCAGCGGTCATGACAGTGTTGAGCAGGTCATAGACGCCCGCGACACGGTCGAACATAGCCCTGACCTGTACCGCCTCCAAGCGGCCGGCCCTCGCGTCAGCGCTTCGCCCAGCGGGCATCGTGCTGCCGGCTACTTGAGTTGTGAGAGGAAGAACACGGCCGCGCCGAACTTCTTGGCGGGCAGGTTCTTGAAGGAGGGCATCGGCGCGGTCGGGTTGACCAATGTGCGGGCGATCCCTTGGGCCGGCAGGCGAGAGCCGATGTGGGTCAACTCGGGTCCAGGACCCGCATTTCCGTTGTCGCCAATTTTGTGGCAGGCCAAGCAGCCGGACTGGGCGACCACCTTCCGGCCCGCTTCGTATTCGGCCAAGGTCTTCCCACCGGCTTGCACCACCGCCGCGGGCGTCGGCATTTCGATCGCCGTCGGCGAGCCCGCGTTGGCGCCCTCGTAGGTGAGCAAGGCCATCGCCCCGATCACGAACAGCGCCGTGAACATCGCTACAGGGCGACGCTCTGGGCGACGCTCCGGCCCGCGATCGTAGAACGGAAGCAGGAACAGCAAGATCATGCCGATCGTGGGCACGCCAATCGTTGCCAACGGCACGATGCTCGACGGCTTGATCACGCGCAGGAGCTCGAAAAGGAAGAAGAAGTACCACTCGGGTCGCGGCACATAAGTGGTGGTCGTCGGGTTGGCCTTGGAGCCAAGCTCGGCGCCCAGCACGAGCGACATCGTGATGATGCACGCCATCACCACGCACGCCATCAGCGAGTCCTTCATCACCGCATAGGGGAAGAAGGGCTTGCCTTCGGCCTTCTGGAGCGAGTATTCGCGGAGGTATGCCTCCTTCTCGCGCCGGTTCACGCGTCGGCCTCGCGCAACTCGGCCTTCTTCTCGGCTTTCAACCAAGGCGGCGCGGTGGTGCCGAGCTTGGCCACGAGATACAGGTGAGCGCCGATCAAGGCAGCGATCAAGCCGGGTACGAGCAGCATGTGGATCGCATAGAAGCGCGACAGGGTGGTCGCCCCGAATTCGCCGCCGCCGCGCAGGAAGTCGCTCAGGTAGGGGCCGACCAAAGGACCGGTGCCGTTGATGTTGACGCCGACGATCGTCGCCCAGTAGGCGCGCTGGTCGAACGGCAGCAGATAGCCGGTGAAGGACATCGTCATCGTCAGGATCAGCAGCACCACGCCGATCACCCAGTTGAGCTCGCGCGGGTACTTGTAGGCGCCGAAGAAGAAGGTCCTGCCCATGTGCAGGAACACCAGGATCACCATCACCGAGGAGCCCCACTTGTGCATCCCCCGCACGAACTGGCCCAAGAACACTTCATTGGTGACGTGCCTGATCGATTCGTAAGCCCCACCAGAGGCGTCGGGCCGGTAGTACATGGCGAGGAACACACCGGTCACGGCCTGGTTGAGAAAAGCGAACATCGTGGCCGAGCCAAGGGTGTAGAACCAGTTGGTGCCCTTGGGCACCTTGCGGAACATCATCCACCGCGCGCCCCCGCTGAGGGAGGTGCGCTCGTCGACCCAATCCACGACGCTCTTGCCGGCCTCTTGGGCATGGTCGGCCGGGCCCAGCTTGCCGGCGGGGTCGCCGGGCCGCGGGGGTGGCGCCTTCAGGGCAGAGGGCATCGGCGGCGCGGGAAGCTTGGGAGCCTTGGCCATGGCTTACCTCCTCTCCGAGGGCCGCGAGGGGTACATGTACTGGCCAATCCCGTCGATCGGCTCGCCCGGGTCACGCGGTGAGAAGCGTTCCAGCTCACTGTTGACGCTGTAGCGCGAGCCTATCTGCACCACGCCCCGCACCACGCGCGTGTAGAAGCGGTCGAGCGGCCTCACAGGAGGCCCGCCGACGGGCACGCCGAGCAGGTTGTAGACGCCGCCGTGGCAGGGGCAAATAAAGCGCTCGGCCGCGTCCACCCACCGCACCGGGCAGCCCAGGTGCGCGCAGCGCGAGGTGATCGCGATGAACTGGGTGTCGCGATCGCCCTTGTCGGTGTCCAAGAGCGGGTTGCGCTTGCGCACATAGACGGTGGCCTTACCGGCCTCCCCGATCCCGGGCGTGAGGGTGATCACGGTCGGAACGTAGTTGTTGTCCGGAAACATGTCGACGGGACCGACGCTCTCCCAAGTGTGTTCGTTTTCTTTGAAGATCGGCCCGATCGCGAAGCCGAGCGCCGGCAACAGGAAAGCAGCGGCCGCAATCCCGCCTGCGGCCTGCGAGCCCACGGTCATGAAACGGCGGCGCGTGACCGTCTCGCCCTCGAAGGCACCGGGGATCTGGCGATCTATCGTGTAGCGGGACTTTTGCTTGCTGTGCTTGTCGGACACGGCCCGAACAATATCGAGTGAGCGCCTCCGCGTGCTCAGGACGTATCTCGAGCGGGGCCGAGGCGGCGCAGCGCCTGTAAGGCCTCGGGCGAGCCGACCCGCAACAGATCCTTTGCCTCTTCATAGCCCGCGCCGGCCCCCCAGCCGACCGTCTGGGCTCCCGCCATCCACACCGCTTCGGCCAGTTCCGGCGTCGCCCCGGCGCGCGCGAGCGCGCTCAAAGTGATCACGTCGGCCAGCTCCGCCACCGCCTCGATGTCCCCCAACTCGACGAGACGGGCCAGCCCCAGGGCATAGAGGCGGTCGCCGGCCAACAGGCCGAGGTCTTCTTCGGAAGGGCGCACCACGCGCGAAGCGCCGTAGTGCAGGAGATAGCCTTCGTAGATCGTCTCCATCAGCAGTTCGTAGTCGGCCCCATGGCCCGTCGCCCTGGGCCCCGAAGCCGCCAGCTGGGCTGGGCCCAAAGGTGGCGTGTGGGATATCGAGACCTCGGTGTGAGGCTCCGCCACGAGGCTCGCCATCAGCCCGCCCTCGGCCAGCAGCAGCGCCCTGAGCCGCTCCAGAGACCCGCCAAGCGTCCCCTGCCGATGCAACGCGCCGTCGGTTGCGCCGTCCATGGGCGCCGCCGTCTCGACCGGGTCGGCGGTCATGCCAGCTCCGCGAAGGCCGCCGCGGCGGCCGAGAGGGTGAGTTCGAGCTGTTCGGGTGTATGAGCCAGCGACGGGAACCAAGCCTCGTACTGCGAGGGCGGCGCATACACCCCGCGCGAAAGCAGCCCCCGGCACCAGCTCGCGTAGGCGCGATGGTCACAGGCCTGGGCGCCGGCCAGATCGCCCACGGGCGCGTCGCTGAAGAACACCGTCAGCAGCCCCGGCGCGCTGACGACCTGCACCTGATGTCCGCCTGCCGCGCCGGCCGCTTCGCGCAGACCCGTTGCCAGCTCCTCGGTGAACGCGGCCAGCCGCATATAGGCCGAGTCGTCGAGCAGCGCCAACGTCGCAAGCCCGGCGGCAACGGCGAGTGGGTTGCCCGAAAGCGTTCCCGCTTGGTAGACCTCGCCGGCGGGCGCCAACATGCGCATCAGCTCGGCCTTGCCGCCCACCGCGCCGGCCGGCAGACCTCCGCCGATCACCTTGCCCATCACGGTCAGCTCAGCGCTGACGCCGCTGAGCTCCTGTGCGCCTCCGCGCGCCACTCTGAAG
>JBAURN010000011.1:0-15751 GCA_049581225.1 Solirubrobacteraceae bacterium | reverse complement strand
GGAGGGCGCCAAGCAGCCCTCCGCGCGCTCTGCTCAGCTCTCGGTCCCCCCGGACGTCCCCGCGGGGACGGCTTTCTCCTCGGAGGCGAAGGCCGCGAACTCGGCTTCGTCGGCGGGGCTGAGGCGTGTGGCGCTGCCCTCGATGTTCACGCGCGGCAGGCTCCTGTCCAGCCATCCGGGGATCTTCCAGGTCACGTCTCCAAGAATGTTGAGCACGGCAGGCAGCAGCAGGCAGCGAACGATCACCGCATCCAAGAACACGGCCGAGGCAAGGCTCAGCCCGAACTCCTTGATGACCCTGCTTTCGCCGAGCATGAACGACAGGAATACGCAGATCATGATCGCCGCGGCCGCCGTCACGACGCGTCCGGTGAGAGCCAAGCCTTCGCCGACCGCCTTGCGGCTGTCGCCGTGGCGCGACCACTGCTCGTGGATGCGCGAAACCAGGAAGACCTCATAGTCCATCGACAGGCCGAACACGATCGCGAACAGCATCACCGGGATGAACGACTCGATCGGCCCCCCTTTGACGCCCATCAGACTGTCGATCCAACCCCACTGGAAGACGATCACGATCACTCCCAGCGAAGCGCCGATGCTGAGCAGGTTCATGAACGCGGCTTGTAGCGGGATCACCAGCGAGCGGAACACGACCATCAAGAGCAGCGCGGAGAGCAGCACCACCACGCCGATGAACAGGGGCAGCTTCTTGCCGAGCACCGCCGCGAAGTCGACTGAGCCGGCCGTGATGCCGCCCACATAGACGTGCATGCCGGCGCGCGCGGCCACAGCTGGGATGACCTGACCGCGCAGATACGTCACCAACTGGGTCGTCCTGTACTCCTGTGGAGAGGAGGTGGGATACACCGAGATCGTGGCCACGTTGCCGCCCGGGTTGAACTTGGCGGGTGCCACCGCTGCCACGTAGGGCGCCCCGGTCATCGTCGCGCGCAGTTCTTCGATCGCGGCCTTACCGCTGGGCGAGGGCGGCGTAGTGGTCTGCGTACCCGCCGAGACGGCTTGCTTGCGCGGATTGGGCACCGTCGAGACGACCAGCAGAGGCCCGTTGAATCCCTTGCCGAAACCCTCGGCAAGCAACTGGTAGGCCTTATATGTGGTGGTGTGGACCGGGTCGTTGCTGGCGTCGCTCGAGCCCAGTCGAAGCGCCGTCGCGGGGGCCGCGATGACTAGCATCACAAGCACCGAGGCGGTCGCGATGGTCCATGAATGCTTCTGGACGTACGCGCTCCAGCGCAGCCAGGCGCCGCCGTTGCGCGCATCGGTCGCCTGTGCGCCGCGCTTGCGTGCGCGCCGGCCGGGACGCACCAGTCGTCCACCGGCGAACGTCAGCAGAGCCGGCAGCAAGGTCAGCGAAGCGAGCATCACGAGCAGCACGCCGATCGAAGCCGATATCGCGACGCCGTAGAGGAAGTCCACCCCCAACAGCATCATCCCTAGCAGCGCGATCACGACCGTGCAACCAGCGAACAGGACGGCTCGCCCGGCGGTGTCCATCGCCTGGACGACCGATTCGCGGACATCGCCGAACGTGGATCCTGGGGTGGAGTAGGCCTCGCGGAAGCGAGTCACGATGAACAGGGCGTAGTCGATCCCCACGCCCAGCCCGATCATCGCGGCAAGCTCAGAGGAGAAGTTGGGCGTGTCGACTACGTGCGTGAACAGCGCGATCAGGCCCAGGCCGGTGCCGAGACCGAACAGCGCCGTCACGATCGGCAGGCCCATCGCGATCATCGAGCCGAAGGTGATCAACAGCACCACGATCGCCGCCAACAGCCCTACGGCGGTGGTGATGCCGAAGCCTTCCTGCTGTGTCTGCTCGATCGCCTGACCTCCCAACTCGATCTGGATCTCGGGCGTGCGCGCCGCTTCGGCCGTCTTGAGCACGTTTTCGCCGGCGCTCTTGGGCAGTTCGTTGGCCTTCTCGTCGAATACCACGGTCGCGAACGCGATCTGTCCGTTGGCCGAGATCGCCTTGCCCGCCTGACTGGCGGCGTACGGGCTGATCACACCGGAGACGTGCGGGAGCGTCTCGACCTTGGCGAACAGAGCGCTCATGTGGGCCTCAACAGCCGGGTCGCGCACAGTGCCGTGCGCGACCTTGAACACGATCGTGTCGCGGTCGCCGGCCTGCGCCGGGAAGCTGCGCGCGAGCAGATCCGAGGCGCGCTGGGTGTCGGAGTTGGGCAGCGTGAAGTTGTTCGAGTAGGAGGCGCCACCGCCTGCTTGGGCGATCACGTTGACGCCGATCAGCAGGACCACCCAGCCGATCGCGATGTAAAGGCGGTGAGTTGTCGTCCAGCGAGCAAGCTTGAGCATCGTTTAGAACCTGTGGGAGGGGTTTGGCGGGACGGCCGCGTAGGAGCGCGGGGAGGGAACGGCTTCGCCCAGCTTACGACGCTTGGCGGGCGGCTCCGATTATCCCAGGGAGAAAGCTCTATATCCTCAGTTGGCAACCGATCTGGAAGGTGGACAGCGATGGCCAAGACACCACGCGTGGGCGAGCAGGCGCCGGACTTCGAACTGAGAGGGACCAATGGCCCCTTCAAGCTCTCCGACCACCGCGGCGAGCGTGTCGTCTTGCTGTTCTATCCCGGCGATAACACGATGGTCTGCACCAAGCAGTTCTGCTCCTACCGCGACCGTGCCGAGGACTTCGCATCCCTGAACGCCACCGTCGTAGGGATCTCCTCGCAGGACCTCTCTTCCCACGAGCAGTTCACCGCCAAGCATGGTCTCAACGTGCCCTTGCTGGCCGACGTGGACAAGTCGGTGGCCAAGTCCTACTCGGCCGTGACACCCGGGATCGGCTCCACAGCGCGCGCGGTCATCGTGATTGACGAGCAAGGCGTGGTGCGCGACCGCCACGACCACCGTCTCGGCCTTGATTATCAGACGGTCGACGAGCTCAAGGCGGCGCTGGATGCGCTCCCCGGCGCGGCCGCTTGAGGGACCGTCATGTCCTGGGCGAGCTTCGCGAAAGCTTGAGCCCGCGGTCCGCGAACACGGGCGCAGCGACCGTTGCTGAGCGGAGCTAGAAGCCGAGAGGCGCGGGTCGTCAACGCTCGATCGTCCGATCGAGCAGCGCGAACAGCTCGGTGAAGTGCCGCTCCGCGGCAGTCTCATCGTATGCGGCGGTGTCGCTCATGGTGTAACCGTGAGCAGCGCCCTCGAACAACTCTGAGCGGTAGCGCACCCCTGCCTCGGTGAGGGCTTGCTCGAGCGTCGCCATGTGCTCCGGGGTCATGCTCTGATCGTTGTCGGCATACCCGAAGTAGAGCTCGGCAGAGATCGCGCTCGCGCTCAGGTGCGGACTGTCCTCATCGTCACTTACCAGTCCCCCGGTGTGGAAGGCCGCGAGCGCCGCGACGCGCTCCGGGTAGGCGGCGGCGATCCGCCAGCCCACGCGCCCACCCAAGCAGTAGCCGGTGATGGCAAACGGTGGGCTTGCGAGTTCGCCAAGATAGTCGAGGTACGCCGCCCCGTCCGTGACGATCCGCTCCGGCGTCAGTTCTGCCATGGCGGGCCTCAGCCGCGCGAAGAACGGATCCCGCTGTGCCGGGTCCTGCAGATCGGGGATCTCGGTGTTCGACGCGCGGCCCGCGCGATAAAGCACGTTCGGGGCGAGTACCACGAACCCTCGGGCCGCGATACGGTCGACCATCTCCTCGATCCGGGGACGCAAGCCGAACGCGTCGATGACGAACAGCACACCCGGGTGGCTCCCGTCCGGCCCGTCGGGCCGTGAGAGGTAGGCGTCCGCCACGCCATCCGTCGTGTTGATGTCGACCCTCTCGCCTTTCATTTGCTCCCTGCCTCCCATCGTACGCTTCCCGCACCTGCCGGGGGGTGTGAGTGGCACTCAGTCCAATGGAACGGGTCTCAAACAGGCCTGACCAACGCCCGCGTGCCCAAGCCGTCGAGCAAGCGCGCGATGTCGTGTGGGTCGCTGGTGAGGATCGTGTCGCCCTCGCTCGCAAGCGTCGCCACGGCTGCGTCCACCACGTCACACGTTTCGGTGCGCGCCATCAACGTGCCGGCGCGTCGCGCGTCGGTGGCGTCGAGAGGGCGCTCCAAGAATCCCGCGAGGCTACGCGCCAGCCTGGCCTGACGGGCGGGTTCGCGCCACACTTGAGCCACGCACGTGGAGGAGGTGACGGCGTCGATGCCGTCGCGTGCCGCCGCGGCGAGCAAGGCCCCGACGGCACGATCTCCTCGCTCCAGCGCGATCAGTGCGCCGCTGTCGAAGACGAGGGCAGCCATCGACGGGCCTCCGCCAGCTCCTGGTCTGTGTAAGGGCCGCCGGTGTCATGGGCGATCTCCTCGGCCACACCAAGCAGAGCATCCGCTCGCAGGCGGGCCGATGCGGCTCGGGCAAGCCATCCGGACACGCCTTCGGGGCCGGAGGCCTCACGTACGCGAGCGTAGAGATCGTCATCGAGACTCACGCTGATCTTTGCCATGTCAGGCATGGTAGCACCTAGGGTACTACTTAGGGTCGCGGCCGGCTGGGTGGGCATGGCGCGAATTATGCGGATTGGACCCGACGGTTTTTGGCGCGCGCGACGTTGCCCGGGCCGAATCGGCTGCGCTCCTGACCGACATGCCGCTTGCATTCTTCGTCCGCTACTGGAGTGTCGCGGCTCAGCCGGCGGCTGCCCTGGATGGCGCCTCCAGCTCCGCCGGCCGCGCTTCGGCGGCGCGGCGGGCGTGCAGCTCCATCAGCTCCAACTGCATGTTGCGCTTGCGCTCGCCCGCCTTCGGCGCGCGCCGCAGCCATGCGCCGTCGCCGTGCAGCTCCCACGAGCTCTGGTTGTCGGCAAACGCGCGTTCCAAGGTGTCCATCAACTCGTCCTTCAGCTCCGGCGTCTCGATCGGGGCTGCCAGCTCCACGCGGTGATCGAGGTTGCGTGGCATCAGGTCGGCCGAGGCGATGTACACGGTGCGCTCGCCCTCGCGCTCGAACGTGTACACGCGCGAGTGCTCGAGCAGGCGGCCAACCACCGAGACGACTTTGATGTTCTCCGAGACGCTGGGCAAGCCCGGGCGCAGGCAGCAGATCCCGCGCACGTTCAGGTCGACCCGAACCCCCGCCATCGAGGCCCTGTAGAGGGCCCTGATGCAGTGCCCGTCGACCAGCGCGTTCATCTTCATCGCGATCCGGCCGGGCGAGTCGGGCGAATGGGCGGCGATCGTGGCGTCGATCTCGGCGATCAGACCCTTGCGAAGATGAGCCGGCGCGATCAACACCTTGCGGTAGCCCAGCGGCCGCCCGTAGCCGGTCAGGTTGTTGAACATGTCGGCCACGTCCGCCCCGATCTGCTCGTCGGTCGTGAACAGCCCGAAGTCCGTGTACAGGCGCGCGGTGGCCGAGTGGTAGTTGCCCGTGCCCACGTGCACGTAATTGCGCACCCCATCGCCCTCCCTGCGCACCACAAGCACGCACTTGGCGTGTGTCTTCAGGGCCGGCTGGCCGTAGACGACGTGCACGCCCGCCTCCTCCAGGGCCTTGGCCCAATGGATGTTCATGCGCTCGTCGAAGCGCGCGGTCAGCTCGACCAGCGCGACCGCCTGCTTGCCGCGCTCGGAGGCGGCGATCAAGTCAGGCACCAAAGGTGAGTCGTCGCTCGTGCGATACACCGTCTGCTTGATCGCGAGCACGTTGGGGTCGGCCACGGCCTGCTCCACGAAGCGCTCCACCGAAGTGGCAAACGAGTCGTAGGGATGGTGCACGAGCACGTCGCCCTCCCTCATCGCGGCGAACACGTCGGCGCGCTCGCCCTCGTGGCGCACCAAGCGGGGATGGGTGACCGGCGCGTAAGGCGCGTTGCGCAGCTCGGGCATCCCCGGCAGCTTCACGATCTGCCACAAAGCGCCCATGTCCAGGAGCCCTTCCACCGGATAGACCTCCTCCTCGCGGACACCCAGCAGCCCGACCAGCTCCTCGCGCAGGCGCTCTGAGCAACTCGTGCCGACCTCGACCCGCACGATCTCCCCGAAGCGGCGGCGGCGCAGCTCGTCCTCGACCGCCTGCAACAGGTCGGCCGCGTCGTCGGAGACCTCCAAGTCGGCGTCTCGGGTGACCCTGAAGAAGTCGTAATCGACGATCTCCATGCCCGGGAACAGAGCGTCCAAGTGGTGGGCGATCACATCCTCGAGCGGCACCAGCGTGACGTTGGTCGCGCCCGGGGCGGCCCCGCTTGGGCTCTCGCCCGTCGAGCGCACCGTCACAAAGCGCGGCAGGATCTCGGTCGGAACCTTCACCCGCGCGAACACCGTCTCGCCGCCGGCCGGGTCGCGCACCAGCACGGCCAGGCTGAGCGACAGGTTGGAGATGTATGGGAACGGCCTCCCCGGAGCCACCGCCAGGGGTGTCAGCGCCGGGAAGATGACGCGGCGAAAATGTTGGGCCAAGTAAGCGCGCTGCTCCTCGTCGAGCTGCTCGAAGCCGACCACCCGGATGCCGTGCTCGGCCAGGGACGGGCGCAGGCTCTGCTCGAAGCAATCGCTCAGGCGCGTCCCCAACGCCAGCACGCGCCCGCGAATCGCCGCGATCGTCTCGGTGGGGGTGAGTCCGTCCTGGCTGGGGTTCTCCACCCCCGCGTCGATCTGATCGTGCAGACCGGCAACACGCACCATGTAGTACTCGTCAAGGTTGGTGGTGTAGATCGCCGCGAACTTGACGCGCTCCAGCAGCGGAGTGGCCTCGTCCTCGCCGAGCTGCAGAACCCGCTCGTTGAAGTCCAGCCACGAGAGCTCGCGGTTGATGTAGAGCGAGGTGTCATCCAGCCGGTGGGGTGGCGCGGGGTCATCCGAGCGGCGCGGCGAGGGTCCATCCGACCGAAGCTGTGCGGAGGGGTCGTCCGGTACATAGGGTGGTTGGGTTGCCTCAGGCTCGCTGGTCATCTCGGTATCCAAGTCATCTATGCTCGCAGAACCTCATGGCTATGGCCCGCCAGCTCTGGTTGCTGCGTCACGCCGACGCGGAGCCCCACGGCACTCGCGCCGACGCGGAGCGTCGGCTCACCGAGCGCGGACGTCGCCAGGCGGACGTCGTTGGAGTCGCAATCACTCGCATGGGAGTCCAGTTCGAAGCGATCCTCGCCAGCCCCAAGGCACGAGCCCGCGAAACGGCTGAATTGGCGCTCGCGCGGATGGACGGCTCCCAGCGCGAGCTGCTGGAGCTGCATCCGTTGCTCGCGGGTGGGGTGCAGGCGCGTGAGGCGCTTGACCTGCTGGAGGGTGTCGGCGCCGGCGGTCCCTCGCTGCTCGTCGGTCACGAGCCTGACCTGTCGGCGATCGTGGGCGAACTCACAGGCGCGCGCGTGGACTTGAAGAAGGCGGGCCTTGCGCTGGTGCGGCTAGGCGCCGGTGGAGCTCAGCTCGTACTGCTTCTGCGTCCCGTCGAGCTCGCTCTTATCGCGGGTCTCGCCGTCGAGGGGATCTGAGCTGACGGTGGGCGCCGATTGCGCGGACCGCTCGCCCGCGAGCGGCTCTGTGTCCAGCGGCTCGGCGTCCGCTGGTTCCGCCGCAAAGCGGTAGCCGATGCCGAAGTGGGTGTGGATGTAGCGCCACCCGGGCGAGGCCTTCTCCAGCTTCTGGCGCAGCTTGCGCACGAACACGTCCACCGAGCGGTCGCCGCGCACCATCGCATAGCCCCACAGGCGCGAATAGATCTCCTCGCGCTCGAGCACCCTGCCTTCGCCGCCGGCCAGCAGCTCGATCAGCTCGAACTCGCGCCGCGTCAGCTCAAGGCTCTGTCCGGACACGAAAGCCTGGAAGCGATCGGAGCGGATTTCCACCTCACCCGCGAGGCACGGCTTGGCGGTGCCTCGGCCGGTGGTGCGCCGGCGCCGGCGGACAAGCCCTTGCAGGCGGGCGATGATTTCCTCGGGGTGACAAGGCTTGGTGACCCAGTCGTCGGCCCCCAGGCGCAACCCGCGGACCCGCTGAGCCACGGTCGAGGGGCCGGTGCAGACGACGATGCCGAGCTCGGGCAGAGCACCGCACAGGCGCTCCAGCCACTCCCAAGCCTGGGGTCCGAGCACCGCCAGGTCCACCACGAGCGCGCTCAAGCGCATCGAGGCTACGGCCTCCGGTTGGACGGGACTGGCGAGCACCCGATGCTCCCAGCCGAGGCGGTCCATGCGCTTGCCCAAGACCTGGATGAAGCCGCTGTCGCGGTCGAGCACCGCGACGCGCAGCGATGCCGTAGCTCCTGCGCCCGATGCGACTCCGTCATCCGTGGAGAGGATCCCCGCCGTCATCTGCGCGCAGTGTATAGGGGACCGAGCCGCCAAAGACAACAAATGCAGACGATGGTCACAGGATCTTCACAGGCCAATCCCCTGTTTGCGGGGGTCGTGGCGCTTTTGTCGCGGGCCGGTCGGTCAGCCGGCGAACGGGTTGGACTGGTCCGAGAACTCCCGGAACAGCCCGGTCACGACAAAGGCGACCTGCTCGCCCACGTCGACCGCGTTGTCGCCGATCCGCTCCAGGGCGCGGGCCACCAGGATCATGTGCATAGCCCACTCCCTGGTGTCCGGATCGTCGCCGATCTCAAGCGCCGTGCGGAAGATCTGGCGGTTGAGGCGGTTGATCTCACGGTCCTGGCGCGCCAGGTCTTCGGCCAAGCCCACGTCGCGGCCCGAGAAGGCGGCCTTGCACTGAACGACCTCCGAACGCGCGTGGGCGCCCATCTTGAGGATCATCTCGAGCACCTCCGGGCGCACCGGCGGCTCGTAGCCTGACAGGGGGATCAGCTTGGCGATGTTCACGCACTGGTCGCCCATCCGCTCGACGTGCACGATCACGTGCAGCAAGGCCGCCACCAGCCGCAAATCGCCCGCCACCGGGGCCTGCGTGGCCAGCAGCGAGAGGATGCCCTGGTGGACCTCCAGGTAGCGTCCGTCGACGCGGTCGTCGTCGGCGATCACCATCTGGGCCAGCTCCACGTCCTGGTGGGCAAGCGCCTCCATCGTGCGGTCGAGCTGCTCCAGCACCACGTCGAGGCCTCCAAGCGCTCTGTTCTCGAGCTCCTGCAGCTGCTGCTGGAAATGCTGGCGCCCCTGCGGCCCTGTCAGTTGCGAGGCCTGGCCCGCGTTTGAGAGCTGCTCCGCGTTTGTCTCAGGACTCATGAAGACCGTCCTCAGCCGAACTTGCCGGTGACATATTCCTCGGTCCTGGAGTCGTTCGGGTTGGTGAAGATCTGCTGGGTCGGGCCGACCTCCACGAGCTCGCCGCTGAGCATGAAGGCGGTGCGGTCGGCCACACGCGCGGCCTGCTGCATGTTGTGAGTCACGATCACGATCGTGACCTTGCTCTTGAGCTGGTCGATCAGCTCCTCGATCTTCAGAGTGGCGATTGGGTCAAGCGCCGAGCAGGGCTCGTCCATCAGGATCACCTCGGGTTCGACCGCCAGGGAGCGGGCGATGCAAAGCCGCTGCTGCTGGCCGCCGGAGAGCCCGGCGCCCGGCTCGGAGAGGCGATCCTTGACCTCCTCCCACAGACCGGCGCCGCGCAGGGCGCCCTCGACCTTGTGTTGCAGGTCTCCGCGTCCGCGCGAGGCGAGCCGCAGGCCCGAGGCCACGTTGTCGAACACCGACATCGTGGGAAACGGGTTGGGCTTCTGAAAGACCATGCCGATCGCGCGTCGCACAGCGACCACGTCCACGCTGGGGTCGTAGATATCGAAGTCGTCGAGCAGCACCTTGCCCTCGGCGCGAGCGCCCGGCACCTCCTCGTGCATACGGTTGATGCAACGCACCATCGTCGACTTGCCGCAGCCGGAAGGGCCGATGATCGCGGTCACCTCGTTGGCGTGGAAGTCGAGGTCGATGCCCTTGACCTGAGCCACGCTGCCGTAGTAGGCGCGCAGCTTCTCGAGCTTCACCGCCAGGCCGTCACGGACGTTGGCACGCGCTTGACCGTCCCCGCCGCCGGCGGTTTGGGTGCTCGTCGATTGACTGCGGCTTGGGTCGAGCATCTGGGTCGGCGCCTCCTGGCCGGGCTCACCGTCTCTGATCGTTGGCTGCTCCTCGGCGCTCATGCTAAGCCTTTCCGCGCTCACGGTTGTCTGGGTCGTGCCGGTTGTCGGCTCCGGTGGGCTCATCCCAAGCTGCTCCTGCGCGCCAGCAGTCGCGCAAGCAGGTTGAGCACGAGGATCATGGCCACCAGCGTCAGGGCCGCTCCCCAAGCACGGTTTACCACGGATGTGGTCGGAGATGTGACATCCGTATATATCTGGATCGGCAGGGAGTTCATGAAGCCGTTCAAGCTGAACTCCGTCTTCATCGTGGCGCCGGCGGTGAACAGCAGCGGCGCGGTCTCCCCGGCGGCGCGCGCGATCGCCAGCAGAACCCCGGTGACCAGGCCGGGAAGCGCGGTGGGGAGCACGATCTTGAAGATCACCCGCCAGCGCGGCGCGCCCAGCGCCAACGCCGACTCGCGCAACGACCCGGGCACGAGCAGCAGGACGACCTCGGCCGAGCGGGTCACCACCGGCAGCATCAGCAGCGCCAGGGCGAAAGCTCCCTTGTAGGCGGCATAGGAGCTGCCGGTGCCCACGATCAGGGCGATGTAGATGAACAGGCCGAACATGATCGACGGCACGCCCGTGAGCACGTCCACGAAGAAGCGCACCGTGTGTGCGAAGCGGCTCGAGCGCCCGTACTCCACCAGCCAGATCGCCACGCCGAGGCCGACCGGCACGGCCAGGAGCGAGGCGACGGCCACGATCTCGATCGTGCCGAGGATCGCGCTCTTGATGCCCCCGATCGATGAGGACGCAAAGAAGGTGTTGCCGGTCGGGTCGGTCGTGAAGAAGTCGACGCTCCAGGAGCCGAGGCCCTTGCTCAGCAGGTAGTAGATGATCAACACCAGCGGCACCAGGGCGATCGCGGTGGCGGCCACGACCGAGCCGCGCGCGATCTTGTCTTTGCGCCGGCGTCGTGCGCTCACGCCGAAGCGGTCGAGGGTGTGAGCCGAGGCGCTCATGCGCGGTTGGGCTCCTTGGCCGTCAGCGGGGGATGAGTCTGCGATGTGAGGGCGGCGCGCCTCATGCGCCCGTCCCCGCGGCCAGCGGTGTATTCGTCTCGGCGAAGTCGGTGGCGGTGCGCCTGGGCTTGGTCGAGCGCTCGGCCCGCATCACGAGCAGGCGGGCGGCGATGTTGACCAGCAAAGTCAGCACGAACAGCACCAAGCCGGCCGCGAACAGGGCCGAGCGGTGCAGTTCCTGGGCCTCGCCGAACTCGTTGGCGATCGCCGCCGCCAGGCTGTAGCCCTGTCCAAACAGGTGTTTGCCGAGCACGGGCGCGTCGCCGACCAGGATCGTGACGGCGATCGTCTCGCCGATCGCTCGGCCCAGGCCGAGCATCGCGGCGCCGGAGATGCCGCTGCGGCAGTAGGGGAGCACCGCGATGCGGATCATCTCCCAGCGTGTCGCCCCCAACCCGAGCGCGGCCTCCTTGTGGTCGATCGGCACGGTGCTCATCACCTCGCGCGAGATCGCGCTCACGATCGGAAGGATCATGATCGCCAGGACCAGGCCCGTGATGAAGTAGTTGGGGATTGTCACGATCCCCCCGCCGATGAAGGGAATGAAATGGAATGTGTCGGCGACCCACTGCTCGGCCGGCTGCAGCTTGGGCGCCAGGAAGAAGATGCCCCACAGCCCGTACACGACCGAGGGCACGGCGGCAAGCAGCTCGATCAGGATCGTGACGGGGCCGCGGATGCGAAGCGGGCACAGCTCGGTCACATACAACGCTGTCGCCACCGCGACCGGCACGCCGATGATCAAGGCCAACCCGGAGGTGATCAGGGTGCCCACCAGGAGTGGGAGCGCGCCGAACTGGTTGGCGCTCACGTTCCAGTTGTTGTCGAACGTGAAGCCGAGCACCCCGAACTTGGCGAACGCGGGGCGGGCTTCGCCGACGAGCTTGACGAAGAAGTAGACGATCAGGAGAAGGATCGAGGCGGCCAGAGCCGTCAGGATCCAGCGCAACGCCCGATCGGGAAAGCGGGCGAGCGGGGAGCGCTGCAGTACCGAGCGCTCCCCGCCGCCGACCGATGCTGCCTCCATACGATCAGCCGCCGACCCTCTGGCCACGCGGGGCGTGACCGGAGGGCTCCATGCGCATCGCGTCGCTCACGATGGCTTGGACTCTATGTGGCCGGCGGCTCGGCGTCATCTCAGCCTTTGATCGTGGCCCCGTTGCACTGCAATTCGCCCACGGCGGCCTTCGACTTTTCGAGGATCGCGCTGGGCAGGGCCGCGTAGTCGGCCTGGCTGAGCACGCTCTGGCCGGAGCCGAGACCGTATTCCAGGAACTGGACCACGCCCTTGGCGGCCGATTCGCCGCCGGGCACGCCGGCCTTGCACATGTCCTTGTAGACGACCACGAACGTTTGCGAAGTGATCGGGTAGGCCGCCGGTGAGGAGGGGTTTTTGATCTTGATGCCCAGGTTGGCGGGCACTTCCACCCCTTCGGCCGCCGCGCTGGTGGAAGCCAGTGTCGGTTCCACGAACTTGCCGGCCGCGTTCTTCACGCTTGCGTAGGTGAATTTGTGCTGAAGCGCGTACGCCTGCTCGACATAGCCCACGGCGCCGGTCGTCTGCTGAACCGCGCCAGCCACACCCGCGTTGCCCTTGGCGCCGGTGCCCGTCGGCCACTGGACGTCCTTGCCTTCGCCGACCTTGCTCTTCCATTCGGGGCTGACCGAGGTGAGGAAGCCGGTGAAGCCGGCGGTCGTGCCCGAGGAGTCCGAGCGATGGATCACGGTGACCGCGGTGCTCGGCAGCGACACGCCCGGGTTGAGCGCCTTGATCTTGGCGTCGTTCCAGGTCTTGATCTTGCCCACGAAGATTTCGGCGATCGTTTCGCCGTCGAGCTTCAGGCCGCTTTGCACGCCAGGCAGGTTGTAGGAGACGGTGATCGCGCCCAAGAACATCGGGATCTGCTGGACCGGACCGACCTTTTCAAGCGTTTCGAAGTCGGCCGGCTTCAGGGGCGGGTCGCTGGCGCCGAAGTCGACGGTCTTGCCCTCCAGCGCGGTGATGCCGGCGCCCGAGCCGACCGGGTTGTAGTTGACGGTCAGGCCTGAGATGCCCGAACCCCACTGCTGGTAGACCGGGGCGGCGAATGTGGAGCCGGCGCCGGAGATGGTCGCAGATGTCGAACTGGTGCTGCCTGACGTCGTGGAGCCTGATTTGCCACACGCGCCGACGGTCAGCGCGAGCAGCGCGCAACTCGCGAGCGCGCCGATCTTGTTCTTGTTCACAACTTCTCCTCTGACTGGGTTTTTAGCGGCGGGCAGGCTTCCGGCCCCCGCGCCGGCTCAGTGCAAGCCCAGTCTCATCACTCGAGAGGGTGGCCGTTGTGAACATCTCGTGAAAGCGTCGCGGCCGCCCCGAGTGGCTGTGGCTGGAAGCGATAGCCGAATCCGGGGTGGGTGTGGATGAAGCGCCGGTCGGGCATCGCCTCCTCCAGCTTGCCCCGCAGCTTGCTCACGTATACGTCGACGGAGCGGTCGCCGGGGCGCAACTCGCCGCCCCACACGGCGCTGTAAAGATCCTCGCGAGTAACTATCGCCCCGGCCCTGCGGGCCAGGGCTACGAGCAGCTCGAACTCGCGCACCGACAATGTGAGGGCACGCCCGGTGGCCAGGACCAAGCCCTCGCCGAGCCTGATCTCAAGCTCACCGGCATACAGGATGCTGTCGCTGTCTTGGTGCACGGCCACCGTCCCATAGGGTGCTGGGAGCGGGGTGTTAAGGGGTTGCAAACTCGTGACCTGCTTGTGAAGAACTCGTGAAGGCGCACGACACGCGCCATGCAGTCCACATACCCTTGCCGGATGGCCTTTTTGCGGCGCTCGCCCGACCCTGTCCTGGTCACGCTTGTGGAGAGCGCGGGCAGCAACATCCTGCGCTCGGGCCTGCTGCTGCGGGAACTGTTGTCAGAGCTGCCCGAGCGCTCGGGCCTCGCCGATGAGCTAAAGGCCTTCGAGCAGGAGGGCGACCGCATCACCCACGACATCATCCACCGGCTCAACGCTCGCGGGCGGCGCCTGCGCCTGCCCTTCGACGCCGGCGACGGCTATGCGCTGGCGACGGCGCTGGACGACGTGCTCGACCACACCGAGCAGACCGCGGCACTGCTCTACCTGTACGGCGTGGAGGCGCCGATGGAGCAGGCCGTGGAGATGGCCGACGTCCTGGTCGGCGCCGACGAGCAGATCGTCAAGGCCTTGGAGCGGCTTGGCGCCGGCGCCGAGCCGGGTCCCTGCCTGGTCGAGATCCATCGCTTGGAGAACGAGGGCGATCGCCTGCTGCGCGACGGCGTGGCGTCCCTGTTCGAGGGTGGCGCGGCCGACCCGATGGTGGTCATCCGCTGGAAGGACATCTTCGAGTCTCTGGAGGCCGCCGTGGACGCCTGCGAGACGGTGGCCCACGTGATCGAGGGGATCATGCTCAAACGGGGCAAACGCACCTGAGCTTGGCCCAGGGTGGGACCGGGCCGGCCGGCCCCACGCGCGACCGTGTCCTCAGGACGTCGTGGCCGGGGCGCTCACTTCGATCTTCGCGCCCTTGGGGTCGCCCACGAAATAGATTTGGAAGGGGACGCTCGTGCCCTGTGCGACTTCGGGCAGAACCGCACGTCCCGCCGCCACCGTCTTCCCGTCGCGTCGTGCGATTGCATAGACCACAAGGTTCTCTTGGGTCACCGCCGAGCGATTGGCCACGCTGCCCGACTCGCTCGCTTCGCCGCCCGCCGTGCTCGACCTTGCGCTCCCCACCTCGATCTGCGGCGTGCTCGAAGCGGTTTTGCCTTCGCCCACCAGCGCGCTCGCCCTCGCCGGCGTGCCCGCGACCTGCACCTGATCGTCGACCCACACCACGGTCTTGCCGGGCTCCAGCAGCGGGGCCTCGGTCAGCGAGGCCTGCAGCCCCGGCGCGTTGTTCTGGTAGAGCACGCCTCCTTTGGAGTCACGTACGGTCAGCTCGATCGGCGCGTCAGCGAGCGTGTGGGCGGAGGTGTTGCGCAGCGCGATCGCCACGGCCGTTCCTTCGCTTGAGTGCACCACCGTGCTGCCCAAGACCTTCACGCTCGGGTTCTCCTTGCCGACCGACACGCCATGCTGGACGACCGTGGTGTGCTTGGCTTGGCGTTCGAGCGCCGCGCTCTTTTCCTGTGTTGTCTCGCAACCGCAGAAGCCGACGGCCATCAGGCCCGCGAGCAGCGCCGCCGACACAGACCGGCACGAACCTATCCCCCCCAAAAAAGAATCCCCCAATCCGGCTGGGGCGCGGAGCCCTTCGCGACTGGTCCGTCTCATCGGCGGGCACGCCCGCGCGCTCACCCGAACGCTCCGCTCACATACTCCTTGGTGCGCTCCTGGCGAGGGCTGTCGAACACCTGCCGGCTGGTCCCGTACTCGACCAGCTCGCCCAGGTGCATGAAGGCGACGTGATCGGCCACCCTCATTGCCTGCTGCAGGTTGTGGGTCACGATCACGATCGCCACGCTCTCGCGCAAGCCGACGATCAGCTCCTCGATCGTCGCGGTTGAGATCGGGTCGAGCGCCGAGCACGGCTCGTCGAGCAGCAGCACCTCCGGCTTGGCGGCCAGCGCGCGGGCAATGCACAGCCGCTGCTGCTGGCCGCCGGACAGTCGCAGCGCCGAGCGCTGCAGGTCCGCGGCCACCTCCTCATACAGCCCGGCCCTGCGCAC
>JBAURN010000010.1:0-1657 GCA_049581225.1 Solirubrobacteraceae bacterium | reverse complement strand
ATCGAGTGCACCCCGCAGTGCCGGTCGGCGGCCGGCCTGCGCCAGGATGAGGTCGGGCCGTGCGCGGAGCTGCGCGGCCTGTCCCGGTTCGGTGACGCGAGCCCCGACCTGACCTACTGCGTCGAGGCCCTCGTGGCCGCGTTCCCGGACGCGCTGATCGTCCAGGTTGTGCGGGACGGCCGGGACAGCGTGGCGGCGATGCTCAAGGACCAGGTCGCGATGTCGTGGTTCCGGCCGAGCGTGGTCAACATCGAGACCGAGTTCCCCAACCCCTTCTACGGCGCGGAGGACGAGTCCGACCGCTTCCAGTGGCCGTCCCTGTCCGACGCGGGCAAGTGCGCGATGCGCTGGCGCGGGGCGATCAGGATCGCCGCCCGGCTGCGCAAGGAGCTGCCGGGCGACCAGCTGAAGACGCTCCGCTACGAGGACATGGCGCGCAGCCCCGGCACCGCCGCCGCCATGCTCAGCGAGTTCACCGGGACGACGGTCGCCGCCCCGGTGACCCCGTCCACCAAGCGCGTCAAGCTGGAGCAGAACGAGTGGCGGCGCACCCTCTCCTACAGCCAGCTGGCCGACGTCGAGAAGGTCGCCGGCGAGGAGCTCCGCCGCCTCGGCTATAAGTAGCCGGGGCTCCTGCTAACCACGGGCGTGCTAACCACGGGGCCTGCCGCGCCCGCCGCCGAAGGGCCCCTGGTCGCCGGCGAGCGCGGCGTCATCGGCCCGTGCGGAGGGCTCTTCCCGGCTCTCCTGGTGCTTGAACTGGGTCAGGTACAGGTCCGCGTACAGGCCGCCGGCCGCGAGGAGCTCCTCGTGCGTGCCGGTCTCGGCGACCTGGCCCGACTCGATCACGA
This sequence comes from Solirubrobacteraceae bacterium, assembly GCA_049581225.1. GTDB lineage: Bacteria > Actinomycetota > Thermoleophilia > Solirubrobacterales > Solirubrobacteraceae > Palsa-744. Next base: position 806 of record JBAURN010000010.1, on the reverse strand, counting down.
GGATCTGGTCCGCCTCGCGGACGGTGGACAGGCGATGGGCGATGACCAGCGACGTGCGGCCCTGCAGGGCGACCGACAGGGCCTGCTGGACGGCGAACTCGGACTCGGAGTCCAGGTGCGCGGTCGCCTCGTCGAGGACGACGATCGACGGGGCCTTGAGCAGCAGCCGGGCCAGGGCGATGCGCTGCTTCTCCCCGCCGGACAGCCGGTAGCCGCGGTCGCCGACGATCGTGTCGAGCCCGTCGGGGAGCACGCCGACCAGGTCCCAGATCTGCGCCGCCTTGCAGGCCTCGATCAGCTCGGCCTCGGACGCCGAGGGACGGGCGTACAGCAGGTTGGCCCTGATCGTGTCGTGGAACAGGTGCGCGTCCTGGGTGACGACGCCGACGACGTCGTGCAGCGAGTCGAGCGTGACGTCGCGGATGTCCTGGCCGCCGATGAGCACCGCGCCGTCGTTCGGGTCGTACATGCGGGAGACCAGCTGGGTGATCGTGGTCTTGCCCGCGCCCGAAGGGCCGACGAGGGCGGTGAGCTTGCCGCCGGGGGCGGTGAACGACACGACGTGCAGCACGCCGGCGGCGGCGTCGGTCCGCTCGGGCCGCTTGAGCGCGATCGACTCCAGGGACGCGAGGGACACCTCGGCGGCGGTCGGGTAACGGAACGACACCTGGTCGAACGTGATGTCGGGGGCGGTTCCGGCCGGATCGCGGGCGGGCAGCGTCACCGCGTCCGGCTTCTCGGTGATCAGCGGCTGCAGGTCGAGTACCTCGAAGACCCGGTCGAAGCTGACCAGCGCGGTCATCACC
>JBAURN010000009.1:0-1550 GCA_049581225.1 Solirubrobacteraceae bacterium | reverse complement strand
GTACTTGACGTGAACGGAGTCGTCGTAGCTCTCGATGTGAATGTCGGAGGCGCGGCGCTCCAGCGCGGTGAAGATGGTGGTGTCGACCAGACGGATGATAGGGCTGATGTCTTCCGTGTCGCTGGTGAGCTTTTCGATGGAGATGTTTTCGTCGGAGTTTTCGTCGCCGGTGAGCACGTCGAAGGTGAGGCCTTCGCTGGCTTCATCGAGAACGCGCTGCGACTGCTCAGTTTTCTTGAGCAGATCGGTGATCTGCGAAAGCGTGGCCACGCGGGCGGTGATGCGCGCGCCGAGGAGGCCGGCGATTTCATCGAGCACCATGAGGCGCGAAGGGTCGCTGACGGCGATGATGAGCGTGTCGGGAGTTTGCTCGATGGGGACGAAGTTGTAACGAAACATGAGCTCGACGGGGACGGTGCGCAGGAGCTCGTGCTGAATTTTGAAGTTCTTGAGGTCGACAAACTCGGCGTGATAGCGGCGGGCGAGGGCTTCGGCGTTTACACGCTCGTCGGCGCGCAGATCGGGAGTTACGGGCACCGGGAGCGTGACGACGTTGGTTTCGGCCATTGAGACAACCCCTCCTGAAGTTCGAGCAGTTACATCCCTGTAGTCTGCCCGAGCGAGAAGATGGGCAGGTAGAGGGAAATGAGAATAAAGACGACGACAACACCCATGACGATAAGAATGGCAGGTTCAATGAGCGCGAGCGCGGCGGCGAGGGCCGAGGCCACATCATCCTCAAAGAATTCAGAGACAGAGTTGAGCATTTGAGGTAGCGCGCCGGTCTGCTCGCCGACGGCGATCATTTCCGCGGCGAGATCGGGAAAAACCTTTGTCTTGATGAGAGAGTCGGCGAGACTCTTGCCTTCGCTTACGGTAGTGATGGACGACTCGACGGCTTTGGAGACACGGCGCGATGAGATGGAGCGCGAAGCGGTTTGAAGCGACGGCACAAGCGGCAGACCGCCGGTGAGCAGCGTGGAAAGGGTGCGCGCGAAAAGAGCGACCTGGTACTTTAGCCAGATTTTGCCGAAAACCGGCATCTTGACGCGGACGCTATCGACAAAGTCGCGGCCGCCCTCAGTGATGGCGAAGCGATAGAAGACGACGGCGGCGATGACTGCACCCAGCGCGAGCCAGATGAAGTTATGCTGCATCCATTGGCCGAAGTGCAGCAGGTCGACGGTAAGCGCCGGGAGCTTGCTGCCCAACTGGTCATAGAGCTTGGCGAACTGCGGAATGACGACGGTGAACATGAAGATGAGCAGGCCAAAGACGAGAACCAGCAGCACGCTGGGATAAATGAGAGCGCCGACGAGTTTTTTGCGCAGAGCCAGTGCGACTTTCTGGAAGCTGACGTAGCGATCGAGGACCTCGGTAAGGTTGCCGGAGCGCTCGCCGGCAAGCAGGGTAGTGGTGTAGATGATCGGAATGCCGGATTGTGCTTCGAAGGCCGCCGAGAGCGACTCGCCTCGCTTGACGCGGCTAGCGACATCGTCCAACAGGCTGGAGAACCCGGCCTGCTTCTGAATCTTGCCGAGCATCTGAAT
>JBAURN010000008.1:0-14247 GCA_049581225.1 Solirubrobacteraceae bacterium | reverse complement strand
CGCCGCGACCGAGCCTGCCCTGCCCTACCGGGCCGCCGCGCGCCGGCTGCTGCGCGAAAGCCTGCTCGATGCCGCTCGGCGCCTCTTGGAGGACCGCCCCTGGGCGCAGATCACGATGTCCGATGTGGCGCGCGCGGCGGGCCTCAGTCGCCAGACGCTCTACAAGGAGCTGGGCACACGCGACGAGTTCGCCCAACAGTTCGTGATCCGCGAGGGCGGCCGCTTCCTCGAAGCGGTCGAGCAGGCGATCGAGGGGCGTCTCGACGAACCTCGCGCCGCGATCGAGGCGGGCCTCGAGGTGTTCCTCAGCACGGCCGCCGACGATCCCCTGGTCCAGCTCCTGCTCGCCGACGACGGCACCGGCGGCATGTTGCCTTTGGTCACCACCCAAAGCGGTCCGGTGCTGGTGTGGGCCTCGGCGCGGTTGGGCGAGGCGATGCGCACCGGCTGGCCACACGCCCACGAGGAGGATCTGGAGCTGCTGGCCGACACCTTCGTGCGCCTCGCGATCAGCTACGTCACGATGCCGCGACGCTCACCCCACGAAAGCGCGGCCGCCGCGGCGGCGCTGCTGGCTCCCTACATAGAGCAGGCCATATCGGGCCTCGGCTCGGGCGGCGCTCCTTGAGGGCTCTCAACCTTTGATCGCGGGTGAGCTGGCCAGCACTTCGCCGCCCGCGCCGAGCGCCTGAACGAGCACGTAGGCCGGTTTGCCGGGCACCGAGATCGAAGTCTCAAAGCCCGACCTGGGGGCGCTTGCGAGGGGCGCAAGCGCCGTGGAGGAGGAGCCGGCGAGCACGTTCCAGCTGGCGACGTTGGTGGCCCCGTTCCAGCTGGCATACACAGTCGTGCTCGAACGGCCGGCGCTCGCCGCTACCGCCGGAGGGTTGGTGGGCGTGGCGCTCCACGCAAAGCGATACGTCCGGTAGGACTCCGTCTTGGGCGGCAGGTGCGCGTCGAACAGGAGGGCCCCGGTGGCCGTGTATTCGGAGAAGTAGGGTTCCGCGCCCCAGCCGATGAACATGTCGCCGTCTTCCAGCGGCTGCACGTTGCCTTGGCTGCCGGCCGAGAGCGGTCCGGAATGCTCGTATTGGTCGACCACGGTGTCGGTCTTGGTCGTCGGGTTGACCGCCAGGACAAGGCCCCGCGACTGCGGATGGACCTTGGGCACTCCTCCGTTGTCGAATACCGTGAAGTCCCCGTCGGGAAGTTCCTCGGCGTCGTGCTGGTAGGCGGTTGCGGCGCCCGCGCCGAGCTTCTCGGTGCCGTGCTTGCCGCCGATCTGGGCGACGATCTGACCGGTGCTCGGGCTCAGCTCATACAGCGCCGAGGTGTTGCGCGCTGAGATCAAAAGCGAGCCGTCGTGGCGCACCGCGATCGAGTTGAGGTGGAAATAGTCGAACGGCCATTCCTGCGAGGAGCCGGTCGCGCTTGCGTAGGACTGGGAAAGCGCGACGTGGTCAAGCGGATTCCATTCGCGCCTGACCAGATGCGTCTTGAGGTCGATTTCCTGGAAGAGGCTGTCGGTCACGGCCGCGCTGCTGGGTCCGCCGACGCTCGAGAGGTTGCAGCGGATAGGGGTGAACGAGGTCAGAAAGGCTGTGTTCTGGGGCGTGATATCGAAGTCGTGCAGATCGGCCAACAGTCCGTTGCCGGCCTTGAATTTCATGATCTGCTGGTAGGAGGTGTTGGCGATCACCTCTTCGCCCTGGCCGAAGCCCTGGGGCGGGATGTAGCCCTGCCACCACGTCAGCACCGGTTTGCCCTCGTATTGCTGAACCTGCAGATTGGTGGCCTCGATGCCCGGGGGCAGCGCGTCGAACCAAACCAGGTTGCCCGAGGAGTCCACGATCATCGGGCCGTCCTGGCCAGGGCCCGAGTAGGGCGCCATGAACAGATCGCCCGCGGTCTGTGAGGGCGAGGAGGAGTCCACCGTCACGATCGGCACATGCAAGCTCGGCTGGGAGTGGAAGGAGAAGAGTTCCGCCGGCTTGCCCGCCGGTTTGGGGGAGGACGCGGGATGGCCGATCGCGTCGCTCGTCGCCGTCGTGAAGTGAAAGGCAAACGGGTAGCTCTTGCTGCCCAGGTTCAGCTTGCCGTGTACGACGACCGTCTCACCCGAGTCGAACGCCTTGGACGGCACCCAGCTGGCGCCGTCGCCTTGCGAGTAGGCCTCCAGGCGCCCCGAATGCCCGCCACTTTGCGAGCCACTCACCGAAATCGAGGACAGATCCCCGATCGGATAGCCGAGCAGGCTCACCTGCGTGTCATGCGAGGCGTCCATCGAGTCGGGCAGCGGCGAGACGCTCAGATGCGTGCCCGGCAGGACCGCCGAGGTGCCCAGATGAGACGGGAAGCATTGCGGCGCCGCCGGGCCTTTGTATGCCGCGTTCTCGGCGGCGATCCGCTTGGCGCCGAAAGTGAGCGTGGCGACGGAGCCGGCGACGATCGTCGCGGCAAGCACGAGCAACGTCCTGCGCAACAGATGGCTCTTAACGGCGCTTTTGATCAAGGGGTCTCGTGGCATACGTTGGGTGGTTCAACACTAGTGCCCGCATAACACAGACCCAACGTAAGGAGTTGCGAAGTTAGAAGACGGGGGACTCGGTGTAGCGGCCGAAGACCTGCTGCAAGGACTCCACGATCTCCCCCTCCGAGGCCTGTGCCCTGGCGCACTCGATCAACGGGTCCATCAGGTTGCCCGCTCCCGCCGCCGCGGCTCGCAGCTCGGCCAGCGTGCGCTCCACCTCGGCGCCCTCTCGCCTTGCCCGTGTAGATTGCAAACGCTCCAGTTGCTTGCGCTCCAAAGCCGGGTCGATGCGAAGGATCTCCGGCTCACCATCATCGCCCTCGGTGAACCTGTTGATCCCCACCACCACCCGCTCGCCCGAGTCGATCGCCTGCTGCAGCTCGAACGCGGCGTCCGCGATCTCTCGCTGGGGATAGTTGCGCTTGACGGCCTCCACCATTCCGCCAAGCTCATCGATCTTGGCGAAGTACTCGTAGCAGCGCGCCTCCATCTCGTCGGTCAGCGCCTCCACGAAATACGAGCCGCCCAAGGGGTCGGCGGTGTTCGCCACCCCAGACTCGTGCGCGATCACCTGCTGGGTGCGAAGCGCGATCCTCACCGCCTCCTCGGTCGGAAGCGCGAGCGCCTCGTCATAGGAATTGGTGTGCAACGATTGCGTGCCCCCAAGGACGCCCGCGAGCGCCTCTATCGTGGTACGCACGATGTTGTTGAGCGGCTGTTGAGCGGTCAGCGAGACCCCGGCGGTCTGCGTGTGGAACCGCATCAGCCACGAACGATCCTTCTTCGCTCCAAAGGTGTGTCTGAGCTCGCGCGCCCATATCCTGCGCGCCGCCCGGTACTTGGCGATCTCCTCGAAGAAGTCGATCTGCGCGTTGAAGAAGAACGACAGACGCGGCGCGAACTCGTCCACGTCCAGGCCCCGCTCGACCGCCTGTTCCACGTAGGTGAGCCCGTCCTTGAGAGTGAACGCCAGCTCTTGCTGGGCCGTCGCCCCGGCCTCCCTGATGTGATACCCGGAGATCGAGATCGGGTGCCACCGCGGCATGTGCTTCGTGCACCACTCGATCATGTCCCCGCACAGACGCATCGCCGGGTCGATCGGAAAGCACCACTCCTTCTGGGCTATGTACTCCTTGAGGATGTCCGCCTGGATCGTGCCCGACAGCTGCTCGGGTGCGATCGCCCCACCGGCGCCGTCTCCGTCCTCTTCGGCGGCCACGACGAAGTAGGCCAGCATGATCGCCGCCGGCGCGTTGATCGTCATCGAGACCGACACCTCGCCCAGGTCGATGCCCGCGAACAGCGTCTTCATGTCATCGGTCGTGTCGACCGCCACGCCCTCCCTGCCCACCTCGCCGAAGGAACGGGAATCGTCAGAGTCGTGGCCCATCAGGCTCGGCATGTCAAAGGCGGTGGAGAGGCCCGTCTGGCCGTGCTCGAGCAAGTAGTGGAAGCGCTCGTTGGTCTCCTCGCTGGTGCCAAAGCCCGCGAACTGCCTCATCGTCCACAGGCGACCCCTGTACATCGACTCGTATGGACCCCTTGTGTACGGGTAGGAGCCCGGCTTGCCGATCGGGTCGCGCTCGGGGTCGCCGATGCCCTCGGGCAGGTCCTCGGGCGTGTAGAGCTCGCGGACCGGCTCGCCCGATAGCGTGCGGGCCTCTTGGCCCGCGACCTGCGTTTGAGGGAGTCCCGTCACGTGAATGGAAGATACCGCCTCATGGGGAGGCTTCATCGGTGGTGGTGGTGGTCTTGGTTGGTTGTTGTCCTTTTGGGGGTGCCCGCGCGCGTGCGCGGTCTATTAACAAGACAACCGTGGAGTCAAAGCCGCGCGCGCGCGCAGGGCACCCTCTGCGCGGTATTCGCCGTCGCGGCGCTCGTGACCCTCTCGTCGTGCGGCTCGACCCAACCCGCGCCCCCTCCGGTCAAGGCAACCCTGATCCTCGACTTCACCCCCAACGCGGTCCACGCCGGCATATACCGCGCCCTGGCCGCCGGCTATTACAGGCGAGGCCACATCGACCTGCAGGTGGTACAGCCGACCTCGACCCAAGAAACTCTGAAGCTGATCGAAGCCGGCAAGGCCCAGTTCGGCCTCGCCGACGGCAGTGACGTGGCCGGCCTGATCGGCGAAGGTGGAAGCGCCCAGGCCGTCATGGCCTTGGTGCAGGCGCCTCTCGGTGGATTGATCGCCCTGGCCTCCGAGCGCCTGCGCTCGCCGGCCGACCTCGCGGGCAAGACGGTGGGGATCACCGGCGTGCCCTCCGACCGAGCCGTGCTCGACACCGAGCTGCGCCACGCCGGCGTCAGCCCGTCCCGCGTGAAGGTGGTGACCGTCGGCTTCAACGGCGGCCAAGCTTTGGTGGCCGGCCGGATCGCGGCCTTCACCGGCTTCATTCCCGACGACGGCGTGGCCCTGTCGGCAAGCGGTCACCCGATCACGGCCTTCGCCTTGAACGGCAACGGTGGGCCCGCCTACCCGGGCCTGGTTGCTTTCACCACACGCCACCTGATCGCCTCCGATCCCCAGCTCGTGAGGGACTTCGTGGCGGCCACGGTCCACGGCTACCAGGACACCCTCGCCGACCCCCGACGCAGCCTCGCCGAGCTCGAGGTCGCCAACCCGACGCTGCCCCACAAGCTCACCGCCGCCTCCCTGAAGGTCTATCTGCCTCTGTTCAGGGCGGGCAACGTGCCTTTTGGAACTTTGCAAGCGGCCAACGTCCAGGCGATGTCGACCTGGATGGTGAGCTCCGGCCTGCTCCACGCCCCGGTTGGCGCCGATCGCTACGGCACAAACGAATTCCTGCCCTGAGTCGCCGCAGGTGCTACCGTCTCTTGACAACAGGGAGACGGGGCGTATCGAATGCGTGTCATGGTGACAGGGGTAGGCGGCTTGGTCGGGTCCAACGTGGCGGCGGTGGCCGCGCAGCAGAGCTGGGACGTGCTCGGCTGCTCTCGCGATGGCTCCTTCCAGTTGGAAGGTGTGCGGTCCGCCTGGTTTGACATGGCAGACCGCAGGGCGTGTGTGGAGGCCGCCCTGGAGTTCGAGCCCGACGTGATCGTGCACGCCGCCGGCGCCGTCTCGCCCAGCCGCTTCGAGCGCGAGCCCTACCTCGCCCAGGTCGAGTACGTGGGAGCCGAGCACACTCTTGCGGCCGCCCGCGCCGTGCGCGCACGCTACGCCCTGGTCTCCTGTGACTGCGTGCACAGCGGCTATCGCCCCGCCGGCACCTGCTTCAGCGAGCGCGACCTTCCCGACCCCGTCAACGCCTACGGACGCTCCAAGCTGGCCTGCGAGGAAGCCACGATGCGCTCCTCCGTGCCTTGGCTGATCACGCGCCCCGGGGACCTGTACGGCGTCAACGTGGCCCGTCCGCGGCGCTTCAATCTGGCGCTGCGCCTGGTCAAGCGGCTGCGCGATCGCACCGCCCTGCCCGCACCCGAGGGCCTGTGGCGCTCGCCCACCTATGCCCGCGACTATGCCCAGCGATTGTGCGAGCTCCTGGCCCAGGGATGCGAAGGCGTCTACCACATGGGTGGGCCCCGCTCGCTCGGACGCCTGGAGTGGCTGCAACTCCTGGCAGGTGGTCTCGGCTGTCCACGAGAGCTGGTGCGCGAGGGCACCGCGGCCGCATACCTGCAGGCCTGCGGGGAGGATCCTCACCTGAAACTGCCCTCCAACGTGGCCCTCTCCCAGGAGAAGGTAGCGGCCGCCGTCGGCTCCTCCGCGGTGACCCCCGAACGAGGAGTCGAGTTGGTGCGCGAGCAACTAAACCGCGCGCTCAAGCCAGATCTGCCGCAAGCACGCTAGTCTGCCCTCGCCAAGCACAGCTACCGAAAGGAAGAACTCCATGAACAAGAGTCAGCTTGTCGAGGCGATCTCCGCCGACAGCGGTCTCTCCAAGGCAGATGCAGGACGTGCGGTCGAGTCGTTCCTCGCCACCGTCGGCAAGACCTTGAAGAAAGGCGACGAGGTCGTGATCACGGGCTTCGGCAAGTTCTCCGTGGTCAAGCGGGCAGCCCGTCAGGGCGTCAACCCGCGTACGGGCGAAAAGGTGAAGATCAAGGCCTCCAAGGCCCCCAAGTTCACCCCCGGAGCAAGCCTCAAGCAGACGGTGCACCCCAAGAAGTAGTTCTCCCCACCCAATCCGATGGCGCTCGTAGGGGACTTGGAGCTCGCGAGCTTCGATTACACCGACCCCGATTTGAAGGGGGAGCGCTTTCACACGGCTATGAAGGAGCTGGCGGCGGAGGGATGGCTGGCGGCGGGGCCGTACGGGTACGTGGTCTTCGACCGCGAGGCGGGCGAGTTCTTCCTACGGACACGCTCGGCGATCTTCCCGGGTATGAAGATCGCCGAGCTGTTCGAAGTCTCAGAAGGCCCCCTCTGGGAGGAGATGAAGCACAACATCCTCCACGTCAACGGCGCCGACCACACCCGCCTGCGCAGTCTTGTCAACCCCTCGCTCTCGCCGCGCGCCGTGGAGCGCTGGCGGCCCGCCGTGCGCGGGTTCCTGGGGGATCTGTTCGCCTCGGTCGAGTCTTCCGGGCGCTGTGAGTTCGTCGAGGCCTTCGCCAAGCCCTACCCTTCCCAGACGATCGCCACGGTCATGGGGGCTCCCTTGGAGGACGCCCCCCGCCTGCACCACTGGTCGACGTGGATCCAACGCCAGTTCGACGCCGCCTCGATGGCGGGCGAGCGGGCCGGTATAGAGCAGGCTGTCGCCGAGTTCTACGAGTACGCCCACGCTTTGCTCGCCGCGCGCCGCGAGACCCCGGGCGACGACTTGATCTCGACCCTCTTGGCGGCCGAGGAGCAAGGCGATCGGCTCAGCGAGGAGGAGTGCGTCAACCTTGTCTTGAATGTCCTGATCGGTGGAGTCGACACCACCCAGAGTCAGCTCTCCCACGCGATTCGCCTGTTTGCCGAACGCCCCGACCAGTGGGCGGCCCTGGTTGACGATCCCTCCCTGGCCGGCCGGGCGGTCGAGGAGGCCCTGCGCTACGAGCCGATCACTCCTTTCACCGCGCGCATCACCGTCGAGGAGATCACGTTTCGGGATGTCACATTCCCCCCCGACACGATCGTCATGGTTTGCTCGTTTACCGGTAATCGCGACTTGTCGGATGGGGGTGGGGCCGGCGAGGCGGGGGCCGGGGTGGGAGCGGTGGGGAAGGTTGCCACCGAGCTGGACTCGTTTGACATCACCGTCGAGCGTCCCCGTGTGCGCGCGCTCACTTTTGGCGCGGGGGTCCACTATTGCCTGGGGGCCAATTTGGCGCGCCTGGAGCTGGAGGAGGGGCTCTCGTTTCTCGCGCGCCACATGCCGCGTCTGGAGTTGGACGGGGAGCCCGTGTTCGAGAGCATTCTCGGGATCTACGGCCTGGCGGAGCTGCCGATCCGGTTTGGTGCGGGCGCCTAACCTATATAAGTCTTGACTTCTTAGAAGTCAGACCTTATAATGCTGGGGCATGGCGTGGGAGATCGTCCTCACCGAGCGGGTCGAGCATTGGCTGCTCACCGAACTTGACCAACACTCGCGTAGGCAGATCGTCCCGGCCATCGATGAATTGGAGGAACGCGGTCCGGCGCTTGGCCGACCGTTCGTGGACACGATCAAAGGCAGTCACCACCACAACATGAAGGAGCTGCGTTCTATTGGCGGCAATATCCGCGTTCTGTTTCGCGTTTGACCCGAAGCGGAATGCCATCCTCTTGATTGGGGGCGATAAGACCGATCGTTGGCAGAAGTGGTACGAGAAGAGTATCCCGATCGCCGACTCCCTGTATGACGAATGGCTGGAGGAAACAACATGAAGACCACCAACTGGAAGGATGCCCGCCGGCGTGTAGTCAAGCCGGAGGACGAGCCATATATCCAAAGGACCAGAGAGATGATGCGGGCTGAGCTGCGCTTGGCCGACCTGCGCAAGCATCGTCACGCGAGTCAGGCTGATGTCGCGGCCCGCCTTGAGGTATCTCAGTCGAACATCTCGCAATTGGAGCGCGGAGACGACGCCAAGCTGTCGACGTTGGAGAGTTATGTCGCGGCGCTCGGTGGCAAGCTCGAGGTGCGCGCCGTGTTCGATGACGAGGTGGTGCCGATAAGTTGATCTCGCCTTCTTCGTTTTCGCGCGCCGGATGCGCGTCTGGAATTGGACGGCGAGCCGGTGTTCGAGAGCATTCTCGGGATATATGGGTTGGCGGAGCTGCCGATTCGCTTTGGGGGGTAGTCTGGGACCCTCGCACCGGAGTTTTCCCCAAGCACAACCTGAACAGCCGGAGGCCCGAAATGAAGCGGATTTGCACCCTTCTCCTAGCCAGCCTGCTCGCCGCGGCGGGCCTGTCCACGCTGGCCGGCGCCCGTCCGGCGGCGCACTCCACCCTCTTCCATACAGTTGAAGTGCGCAAGACCAAACTTGGCAAGATCCTGGTCAACTCCGCCGGTTCGATCCTCTATGAGTTCACGGAGGATCGCCCCAAGAAGAACACCTGCGAGAAAATCAGCGGATGCTCGGCGGTCTGGCTGGCTTACCCAGCCAACGGCAAGCCCTCGGCTGGTCCCGGTGTGAAGGCCTCGCTGCTGTCCACGATCAACGTCCCCGGCGCGGGCGAGCAGGTCACCTACGCGGGTCACCCGCTCTACATATATGAAGCCGCGCCAACAGCTACCTCATACGTCGGGGTCAGTCAGTTCGGCGGCAAGTGGTACGCGCTTGGCGCCACGGGCAAGGCGGTGAAGTAGGGGCCCTGAGCCGACGTACAGCGGTGGTCGTTGGCCTACGCCGCCGCAGTACGAGGGTCTGCGTACTTCACCAGATAGTCGTAACGAGTCCGCTCTCACGTATTGGCTGTGTGGTCTTCTCCGCGGAGGCATACGTACCTATGGCAAATCCTCAAACCCGCTTAGCCGCCCCTCGCACGGCCCCCCCAAACCGCTCCACCATTTCCTCAACGGTGTACAACCGCGCGGGCACCGTAACCGCGACCGCCAGCGGCCGTGAGCGCCCCGGGTGCCGGACGGGAGCGGCGATCGAGCGCACACCGAGGTCCTGCTCCTCGTCGCATACCGCGAACCCCAGCTCACGGGCCAGCTCGACCTGCTCGGCCAGTGCGCGCTTGGTCTTGACGGTATTGGGACCTTCGCGCTCCAGCGTGGTCAGGGAGATCGCGGCACGCTGTTCGGTCTCGTCCAGGCTCATCAACAATGCCTTGCCGATCGCCGTGCAAAAGAGGGGCACCCTCGCGCCGACGCCCTGCTGCAGGTCGGCCTCGAACTGGCCCGGCCCGTGTGCGTAGAGGCGCTGCAGGTACAGCGCATACGTTCCGTCCAGTGCGGCCAGGCTGACGGTGTGGCCCGTCTCCTCGCGTAGGTCTTCCAGGATCGTGCGGGCCGCCGGAGCCTCTACGCGCAGCGTGCCCACGATCGCCCTCCCCGGCTCCCCGGCGCGCACCGCGAGCCGGTAGCGGCTCTGCTTGTCCTGTTCGAGGTAGCCCAGCGCGACCAGCGTCTTGGCGTAGCGATGGGTGGTGGAGCGGCCCAGCCCCAGTGCGGCCGCCAATTCGCTGACCTGCCAAGCCGGGTGCTCGGCCGTAAAGCAGGCCAGTAGCCGCACCCCGTATTCGAGCGAGCGCGATGTGTTGGGCTCCGGGTTCAGTTTAATGGGGCGCCTGGGACGGTCTGGGTAAATGGACTCCATCGGCCCTTATTTTGGTGTGTCCGGCGGCTGCTTACTAGAATCCCTGAAACTAGTATCAGGGATACTTGTTTTCGGCAGGATTTGGCGTCCTGGTGGGGTAAGCTGGCCGACTTATATGCTGGGTTTGGTGCGGGCCAAAGCCCGGCGGGCCCTGAAAAAAAGCAGGGCGGGCGCGGTCCAAGAGCCCATCGCATCGATGACGGCGTGCGTCGCCAGCTTCACATCTGGCGCTAACGCTTGCGGCGTCGAATGGAAGAAAGCCGCCATCGCCTCCAGGATCATGGTGTGGTTGGGGGCGTCGGACAGCGGCAGAACGGCCTCCATCGCTTCCGAGGCAAGCATCCTCAGGCGCCTGGCCGTCTCCTCAGGCGAGGCGTAGTGATCGATCAAGTTCCGCTGCCCCTCCGCGTTGTCACGGCGTTGATCGATGACTCCATCGAGCAGTGTGCTGAGAGCAGCCACCCACGGGAAGTACGCTCGCTCGAGCGCGATCGCGCGCTCGGGACACATGGTCGGGTCTCCCGCCGCCGCGATCAGCGACAGAATCGAAAGCTGCGATCCGGCGGCGGCGCCCAGCTCCCACCAGCGCAGATCGACCCCTTGGATCGACTGTGAATCGGCCCACCGCCTGAAGGCGTCGTGTGAGCCGTTGGCGTCACCGTGGTTGAGGCTCTGGTAAGTGACCACGCGCGACACGGAGCGCCGCAAGGGCTCCGCGATGGCGGCAAACGAAGGCAGCCGTCCGACCGCCGTCTGGCACGCGCCGACCAGGCCTTCGAGATAGCCGGCGTCTTCGCGGCGAGGATAGTGCCGGTAATAGTCGAGTTGGCGCGCTCCCGGAGATAGCGCGACGAGCAGGGCCTGGTTGAGGCTGCTGCCGCTGGCGATCGGGTCGTGGCTGGGCAGCTCGGAGATGCTGTCCATGTAGTCGAAAGCGATCTCGAAAGCGGTGATCGCCCGCACCACGTCGCCGCGCATCGCCGGTGGTGCAAATACAGCGAAAGCGACGGCGCCCTCCAGGTCCGAGCTCTTCGTTCTCAGTGCGTCAAAGGCCGCCTCGCGCAACACCAGGTCCGGAATCTGCCGGGCTCGGTGACGCCACGCGCCCAGTTCGGCTCGTACGCGCGGAAATACGCTCAACCAGTAGCAATGAGCAGCGCAGGCGAACGTCGAGGCTCGGATGATCCGTTTGCAGCCTTTTACCGCCACGCTCGCGTTGCCCCTCACCAGCCACCATTTGGGGCCGCTACTCCTGGAAACTAACGCTGGGCGGGACCTGTGCCGCAGAGAATCCAGGTATGGCGACCACGGCGATCGCGATTCCGAGAATGATCGCCAATGTGAGAAACACCTGGCCCCCGCCAGGCGAGAACGGAGCCGGGAAATCGGTTGTTGCTCGCAGCCAGCGGTCGGCGAGCGCGTGTCCATAAAGGCCGAGGGCGGCACCCTCGACGCAGCCGATCCCCAGCAATATCGTGCTCTCCAAGAGAATGGACCGCCATAGCTGCAGGTGATCGTATCCCCATGTCTTCATCGCGGACAGACGGGCGCGTCTCTGCCAGATCGCGGCGCTCAGCGACGCCGCTACCGCGAGCGCCCCGGTGAGCAGCAGCAGTGTCGAGATGGCCCCAAGGCTGCTGAGGCCCTGGCGTGCGCTCGCGTCGGTTTGCGCTTCCCGTTCGCGAACGGTTTGAACTCGCAGGCCAGAGCCCGGTCCCAAAGCCCGCTGGATCGCGCGCTTCCCCGCAAGCGGTCCCACACCGGGCTTCAACACGACTTCAAAGGCGGTCGGGTCGGCCGTTTGCCAGCCTCTCACGTAATCGGCGGTCGTGAGCCCGATCGCGCCGACCGGCCAACCCAGATTCGTGGTGATGGCCGCCACCCGCAGGCCCAGAGCGCCGGACGGGGTAGGCAGCGTGAAGGCGTCATTGACGCGCAATTTTCTTTCGCTGGCGAATCCCTGTGAGACGGTGGCCCAGCCGCCTCCGCGCAGCAGCCTGCCGGCCCGCGCGAAATTCCCGCTTGTCACCTGGCTGGACTGGATGATCGCCGGCGTCTTGGCGCTGTGAACGCGGATCATCAGGCGGCGGTCGCCGACATCCAAGAGGGCGCCCTGGTCGGCGCGAACCGACGCGACGCCTGGTGCGCCGGCGATGGTCGATTGCAAGTGGGCCGGACGAAAACTGTCGGTGTTGAACACGTTTTGGCCCGTCGTGACCCAGACATCGGCCGTGCCCTCGTATTGGGTGACGGCGCCTTCGATCCCACGGATCAGGTCGGTCTTGGCGCCGCCGATTGCGAGGCTCCCGTATACGGTGAGCGCCGCTATCGCCGCCAGCGCGACCGACCGTGTGGCCGTGGCCTCCAGCTCGACCAGGGCGATCGGCAGGGCGCCTTTGGAGCGCTCGCTGAGTGGTCGCAGCAGGGAGATGACGGTGAGATAGACAAGCGGCAGCAGGAACACGGCGGCGACCGCGAGCAGCGCGCCTCCGACGATCGTGAGGCTGGGGAGGACCAGCGCCACGAAGCTCACGATCGCGATCAATCCAACGCCGATCAGGGCCGCCGCCCGAGCGGTGTCGTGGGGGATCGTCTGTCCAGCCTCTCCCGACTGTTGCATGACCGTGTCGAGGGGGCGCTTGGCGCGAAGGTCGAGCAGTGGCCGCAGCGAGGCCAGTACCGCCGCCAGCACGCCGCAGGCCATCGCGATGGCGATCGTGGTGGCGGTGATCTCCCGCGAATCGCCGATCGCGAAAGCCGCCGAGAGGTAGCTCGGCACGCCGCCAAACAGCGTGTGCGAAAGCCACGCGCCGAGCCCCATCCCGAGGATCGATCCGACTATGCCCAGCGTCAACGCCTGCGACATCAACAGGAAGACGACCTGCGCCGCGTCGTAGCCGTAAGTGCGAAGCTCGGCGACGAGACGGCGACGTTCGGGCATCGTCAGCAACATTGCGTTGAGCGCCAGCAGAAAGCCGACCATCCCGGCGATCGCGGCGAACAGGGTCGTCGACTGCTGGTTGGGCTTGGCCGCCACGTTCAACAGGCGGAGCTCGTTGTCAGCCGACGTGACGTTGGCTCGGCCGCCGGCCAGTGCTCTCAGCTCGCCGGCCACCTGCCCCTCCGCACCGGGCCTCGTCTCGATTAGCACGTTGGTGACGCGGCCGTAATGGCCCGTCAGTGTTTGGGCGTTGCTCATCAGCGTGATCGCGATCGGGCTGTTGGCGACGGCGCCGACCGTCTGACTGCCGAGCACGGCGCTGACGGGCTCGGTCTGGCGTCGCCCGTCGGCGCGCACGACCACCGTGCCGTTCGCGTGGGCCCCGATGGCGCTCGCAACCGATGTCGGTAGGCCGATGCCTCGTGAAATGAGGCCGGTCGCGGTGGAGCCGAGATCGCGAGTTGCCGAGGCGTTGAGCGAGAGTTGGTGCGCCGTCGCGCCAATCAACTGAATCGCCTCGCTCCCCCTGGGCCCGGCGATCACGACGTCCTCCCTGAGCAGCGGCGAGGCGGCCTGCACTCCCGGCAACGCCTCCACCTTGGGCGCCACGCTCTGATCGATCCCCTGCTGGGAGCGGGCCACCAGCTGGAGTTGGGCGGAGCCGATCAACTGGTGCACGAGGCTGCCGGCCGAGCCGCCGATGCTGGTGTTGGCCACGAGCACCCCGAACACGAGCGCCACGCCGACCGCGATGCCGGCTACCGCCAGCAGCTCCTGGGCGGCGCGGGTGCGCAAGCGCCACACGTAAAGGGTGAGGGGCAAGCCGACGCTCAGCCCGAAGACCGTCGGCGTCCCGCGTTTCATGCCAAGGCCTGTTCCAGGTCGGCGTCCAAGCCGTCGCTGAGGTGGCCGTCGCGCAAGGTCAGGACACGGTCCACGAAGCGCTGGGCCTGCAGGTCGTGCGTGACGAGCAGGCCGGGGATCTCACGCTGGCGGCAGATTTCGCGCAGCAGCTCAAGGATCTCGCGTGTGCGCACGCTGTCGAGGTTGCCGGTCGGCTCGTCGGCCAGCA
>JBAURN010000007.1:0-2435 GCA_049581225.1 Solirubrobacteraceae bacterium | reverse complement strand
GGCATCGTCGGCGCGGGCATCCTCGGGACGGTTCTCGCCCTGCGCCTGGCCCAGCAGGGAGCCAAAGTCACGCTGCTCGAGCGCGCGCCCAACCTGGGGGGCCTGGCCGGCTCGATCGACTTCTCCGGACACCGGGTCGATCGCTTCTACCACGTGATCGTGCCCTCCGACCAGCGCATGATCGCGCTGACCGAGGAGCTGGGCCTGAGCGACGAGCTCTCCTTCAAACCGGTCGGCGTCGGCTTCTTCGTGGATGGCAAGATGCATCCGTTCAACGGGATCGGCGACTTTTTGCGCTTCCCGCCGCTCTCTCCGCTCGGTCGCGCGCGCTTGGCCTGGTTCGTCCTGTATTGCCAGCTGCGCCGCGACTACAAAGCGCTCGAGCGCAAGCCTTTGGAAGCTTGGCTTGAGCGTCATTGCGGTAGCCGCGTGGTGCAGCGCATCTGGCGACCACTGCTCGATTCGCGCTTCAATTCACACCACTCAGAGCTTCCCGCAACCTACCTGTGGGCGCGCACCAACAGGATGCGCTCGGCCCGCGAGCAAGGCAGCTCCGGCGAGCGGATGGGCTGCCTGCGCGGCGGCCACGAGACTCTGATCGCAACGGCCGCCGCCCGTGCCGCTGAGCTCGGCGTGGACGTGCGCTTGGGCGCCGGCGTGGAAGGCCTCGTGCACGAGCCGGGCGGGGCGGTCAAGGGTGTGATGGTGGACGGCCAGGCCGAGCACTTCGACTTGACGATCCCCACCCTGCAACCGCCGGGGCTCAAGCACCTCTTGCCCGAGGACCTACAGCCGCTGCTCGGCGCCTACCCCGAACGCTACCTGGGCGTCGTTTGCCTGATCCTCAAGCTGAAGCGTTCCCTGACTCCCTACTACTCGATCAACATCTGCGACCCCACTCCGATCACGACGGTCGTGGAGACCTCACACGTGGTGGGAACCGAGCACACCGACGGTCTGCGCTTGGCGTATCTGCCCAAGTACTGCGACTCCGACTCCCCCCAGTTCGCAGAGGACGACGAGTCGGTCTACCGCAGCTACACGGGAATGCTCAAGCGGCTGGTGCCGGACTTCAGCGACGAGGACGTAGTCGACTGGACAGTGCAGCGCGCGCCGCTCGTCGAGCCCGTCCATGCGCTCGGCCACGAGCCACGCACCGCACCTGTCTGGACCGGTGTCGAGGGCCTCGCACTCGCTTCGGCCAGCCAGATCTACCCACGACTGCTCAACGGCGAGTCGGTTGTGGGATTGGCCGAGCGCGTCGCCGGCGAGGCGCTTGAACGCCTGGCCGTGAGCTCGTCCACCAGCGCCAGATAACGCTCGCGCTGTTGCTCCCAGGCGATGCCCCGCAGGCGCAGGGTCGCCTCCGCCGCACGCTTGCGAGCCTCCCGCGGATCACCGCAGATCTGCTCGATCGCGCGCGCCAAATCCTGGGGGTCGCCCGCCCTGAACTCGTGCAGGTCGCTCTCTGAGAAGTAGCCGCCAATGCCGGGTAGACGAGAGGCCACGATCGGCAGGCCCATGTGGGCGTACTCGAGCAGCTTCACCGGCAACAGCAGTCGCGTGAAGCGGTCGTCCAAAGTCGGCACAACGCCGATGTGGGCGGCCCGCAACTCGTCGGGGATGCGCTCGAAAGCCACCGGCTCGGCGGCCACGTCGATACGCTCAGGCGCGATCTCGGCCGCCAGAGCGGCCAGGCGATCGCGGTCTTCGCCTGAGCCGCACACCCGCAACTGCAATCGCGGCACGGTGTCGCGCAGGCGCTCGAAGGACTTGATCAATGTCTCCACACCAAAGCGAGGCGCAAGGCCACCGTGGTAGAGCACGCGCAAGGGCCCATCCTCGGGCCAGGCAACGGGCTCGCGCGGCGGCCCGAACACACGCTCGTCGGGCGAGTTCATGATCACGCTCGTGCGATCCACGCCGACGCCACGCTCTTCGAGGCAGCGGCGGGCCTGATCGGTGACGGTGATGACCCGTGTCGCGAGCGCGGCGCTGAGGCGCTCCTCGCGCTCCAGCAAACGCACCAGTCGGTGGTCGTGAGGCCAGCCGTACTTGGTGGCGAACAGCTCGGGGAAGGTGTCGTGCACGTTGAGGATCACCGGCACCCCGCGCAGGCGCGGCAGCAGCGCCGCGGCGGTGAGGATGTCGGGCATGTTGTGAACCTCGATCAGGTCATAGCGCCGGCGCGCGTCGAGCACGCTCAAGCGCCACAGCGCGCGCGCCAAAAAGTTGGCGTAGCCGCGGATGTAGGCGCGCCCACCGCCTTGGGGCTTGCTCGGGCCCAAAGGATGGGTGCGGATCACGCCGTCGCCGACGTGCACAGTTTCGCGCTCGCCCACGCACAACAGGTCCACTTCATCGCCGCGCTGGGCCAAAGCCCTGGCCTGGCGCTGGATACGCGAGTCGAGGCTGAAGTCGGACAGGTGCACCAT
>JBAURN010000006.1:0-3911 GCA_049581225.1 Solirubrobacteraceae bacterium | reverse complement strand
CGCTTGACCTGAATCTCGCGCGCCGCAAAGTAGGAGCCAAGTACGAACACGAGCGAGCCCACTTGAGCGAAGATCCCCTCCCAAGTCGGGAAGACGCCGAGCCAGGTGCTCCACGCCATCGGGACCGCGAAGGCGGTCGGGGTCGTGGGCACCCAGCCGATGCCTTGCAGGTTGTGCACGGTGGTGCCCACCATTACCGCCAGGACGAGTGCGATCAGAACGCCGGTCAGAATCAGCATCCGCTTGAACGGCAGCTTGCGCTGCAACTTGAAGGTGACGGTTCCGACGATCAAGGTGGCGACCAGTCCGATGCCGGCCCCCAAGGCGGTCGCGCCGGTGCCGGCGCTGGTCTGGAGAGCCTGCAGGAACAGGACGGTCTCCAAGCCCTCCCTGTAGACACTCGAAAGTCCCAAGAGCATCAGGCCGAGCACTTGACCGGAGAGAAAGCCGATCCCCTCCCAACGCTCCAGCGCTCGGCGACGACGGTTGAAGCGGGCGATCCACTCGCTCCAGTAGACGCGATGGAAGAACCAGTTGGTCACCAGCAGCAGAACCCCGATCGCAATCAGTCCGGTCACAGCCTGCAGCTCGAGACCACCGTCGCCGAGCATGTGAAGCATCACCTGGGCTACGAGCCAGGTCAGCAATGTCGCGCCGAGACCCGCAAACGCTCCGATCAGGACGGGGCGACGCAGGTGACGCTTGGCCCCGACGAACGAGGCGCTGATCGCGGCCAGGATCAGGATCGCCTCCAAGCCCTCGCGAAAGACGATGATCGCTCCGTTGATGACGATCGTGGTGCGGCTGACGTGCACTTCATCGAGGGTCTGCGCGGCGAGCGCCAGGTGCGTGCGCGCGGCGCCGACGGCCTGCGTGACGCTGAGGGTCCGGATGCCTGCGCCGGAGTCACCCGGTGGACGACCGGCCGGCGATGGGAGAGTCGCTTCGCCAAACACCAGATCTCCGGTGATCTCGCTGTCCAGCGAGGGATCTGCGACCTGCAAGCGGGCACCGGGACCGCTTGCGTACAGAGCCCACGCACGCAGCAGCGCAAAGCGCGCTTCGCGTTCGTGGCCCGTCGCGGCATCGCTCTGAGCTTCCCCAAGCACCGATTCGATCTCCTCATAGCCTCGCGCGGGCGTCTTCGGCGCCGGCAGGATCGCGCCTAGCCGGCGTTGGATGCGGGCGCTGAGGGCACTCACTTCAAAGGACAGCGGCCAGGGCTGGAAGCGTTCGTCGGTCGGTCCGAGCATCGCCCGCAGGCGCGCAAGTTCTCCCGTGACGCGGGTCAGCGAGCTTCGCTCGCCGAAACTCATCCCGCTCTGCAGTTCGAGCACGCGCCTGTCCACCCCGGCGGCGACCGCGCGAACGACGGTGGCAAGTTCGGTGTCGTGGCCGGGCTGGGCGGCGGCGTAGCGAACCGGCAGCGCGCCGAGCAGCAGATGCAAGCCTTGCCCTTCCAGCCGGTCGCTGGACGAAGTCATTCCCGCGGCCGGGGCGAAGCCGGCGGCCTTTGCCTGGCAGACAACCGGCAGGCTCACGAGCAGCGCGATCAGCGCGCACGCAAGGACCAGCCGCGCAAACTTAGGGTACCCTAATGCGGCTTTGGTGTTCTTGGGCATGCTCGCCTGGATGAGCACACTCACCTAACGACTCGGGGGTTCTTCGCCTTGCGTATTGCTTGCAGCGTTCATCGCCTGCCCACACTCAGGGTTCTCTCATCGTTGGTAGTCGTCGCGCTCACCCTCGCACTAACGGCATGCGGCAGCAGCGAAGGAGGCGCCAAGCAGCTCAAGTTCACACTGACCGACCAGGGCTGCAGCCCCGAACACGCCTCGGTAGCGGCTGGGCCGGTCACGTTTCTGGTGACAAACGGCGGCACCTCCCATACGACCGAGCTCGAGCTGCGCAGCCCGAGCGGGTACGTCTTGGGAGAGCGCGAGAATCTCGTGGCCGGCCTGTCCGGCTCGTTCTCCCTCGACCTGCAGCCCGGGACCTATGTCTTGGCGTGCCCGTCCACAGCCAATCTGACTTTGGGCAAGCTGACAGTGACGGGCAAGCCTCACCCCGAGACGGGCCCCTCGGAGGTCCTGCTGAAGACGGCGGTGCTCCAGTACCGCACCTACGTGGAGGGACAGACCGAAGCTCTACTTGCCGGCGTGCGCCGCTTTGCCACGGCGATCGAGCAGGGCAACATCGCCGAAGCGAAGCGGCTCTTCGGGCCAGTGCGCAGCCACTACGAGGCAATCGAGCCGGTCGCCTCCAGCTTCCCAGGCCTCGACGCGGACATCGACGCGCGCATCGACGCCCCCACGGTCAACGGCGACACCTCCAAGTGGTTCGGCTTCCATCACATCGAGCAACTGATGTGGGTCGGGCACACGCTCAAAGGCGCGACACCGCTGGCCAACCGTCTGCTGAGTGACGCGGAGAGGCTCAACCAGCAGGTGCCCAGCTTGCCGCTGGCGCCCGAACAGCTGATCAACGGCTCGGTCGAATTGCTCAACGAGATCGTCAACGTCAAGATCTCGGGCGAAGAGGACCGCTACTCGCACACCGACCTGTCCGACTTCCAGGCCAACCTCTTGGGAGCCCGCAAGGCCTTTGAATATGTGCGCCCAACCTTGGAACGCACGGGCAGCACCACCCTGGCGGACACGATCGCCCGCGAACTGGCGGCGGTCCAGGTCGAGCTGAACGCCTACCGGCGCAATACGCCGCTCGGGTTTGCCCTCTACAGCGCCCTCAGTCAGACGGACAAGAAGCGGATCGCCCAGCAAGTGGGCAACGCCGCGCAGTCCCTCTCAGAAGTCGCTCTGAAGATCACCGAGGGCAAGTAGCTCCCGCCCGCTGGCCTATGCGCCGAGCACGGCGGGTGCGCCGTATGCGGCCAGGACGTCAGGCAAAGCCACGGTTCCATCCTCACGCTGGCCGTTCTCCAGCAGCGCGATGATCGTGCGCCCGACGGCCACGGCGGTGCCGTTGAGCGTGTGCAGCGGCTGCACACGCTTCTCACGGCGCAGGCGGATGTTCAGGCGCCGTGCCTGGTAGTCGGTCGTGTTCGAGCACGAGGTCAGCTCGCGGTAGCGGCCTTGGCTCGGCAGCCACGCCTCGCAGTCGTACTTCTTGGCGGCGGAGTTGCCGAGGTCGCTCACCGCGATGTTGACGACCCGGTAGGGCAAGTCCAGCTCGGAGAGGATCTCCTCCTCGATCGCCAGGATGCGCTCGTGCTCCTCCTCAGAGGCGTCGGGCTCGACGAAGCTGAACATCTCCACCTTGTCGAACTGGTGCACCCTGAAGATGCCGCGCGTGTCCTTGCCGGCCGCGCCCGCCTCGCGACGGAAGCAAGGCGAGAAGCCGGCGTAGCGGAGCGGCAGGCGCTCGACCGGCAGGATCTCTTCGTCGTGCAGTGAGGCCAGGGCCACCTCGGAGGTGCCGACCAGATACAGATCGTCATCGGCCAGGCGATAGATCTGCTGCTCGGTGTCGGGCAGGAAGCCGGTTCCGTACAGGGCGCGTTCGCGCACCAAGACCGGCGGGATCACCGGCTCGAATCCGTGGCCCCGCAGCTTCTCCAAGGCGAAGCGCACCAGGGCCAGCTCCACCATCACCAGATCGCCCTTCAGGTAGGCAAAGCGCGCCCCTGAGAGGTTGGCCGCGTGGTCCATGTCGATCGCGGCGCCCGCCAGTTCGAGATGGTCGCGCACGCCCTCGCCCGACACACGTGGCTCGCCCACGACCTTGACGAGTTCGTCCTCTGGTCCGGGCGCGGCGCCGGGATCGGGCAGGTTGGGGAGAGGCGCAAGCGCCGCCTGCAGGCTCTCCTCGACCTTGGCCAGCTCGCGGCCCAGCTCCTTCTCGCGTGCGCCCACCTGCCGCTGATGGGCGATCGCCTCGCTCGCGTCCCGCCC
>JBAURN010000005.1:0-1724 GCA_049581225.1 Solirubrobacteraceae bacterium | reverse complement strand
CCCCACCTGCCCGTCCGCCCGCCGCGTCGCGCTCATCCGCGCCTGCCCGCTCGCCCACCTCATCCCGCGCCACCGCCTCGACCCGCACTCCCAACCTCACCTCGACACCGGCCTTCCTGAGCGCTCGCTCCGCCGGGTCGCCGAGCGTCTCCTGCAAAGGCCGCAGGTGAAAGCCAATATCTCCTGCCTCGTTGCTATCCAACAAGCCTCTCTGCAGCACGAAAGCCCCGAGCGCCAGAGACCCCTCCGCCGCACGCAGATTGAGCGTGGGCAACGCGATCAAGTCCCACAGCGCCGCCACGCTCGCCGTCCCCTGCCGGTGCTCGGCCAACCACTCCCCAAGCGTGCGCCGATCCAAGCGCTCCTTCTCCGAGGCCTCGCCCAGATCGAGCCGGCTGAGCGCAAGCGCCGCGGAGGCTGCGCTCAGCCGTCGCAGCGGCGACAAGTGCCTGTAGCGGGCAAGCGCGCCCGCCAGGTGCAGCGGCGCCGGCAACCCACTGCGCCGCAACATCGTGGGCTTGGCGCCAGGTCTTAGCACCGGTATCTCCAGGCGCTCCTGGATCGCCACCCGCGCCCCGCTTCCGAGCCGCTCCAGCAGAGCCCTGTAGGCGATGCAGCACCGCAGGAACACGTGCTGACCGTTGTCGAGCCACAATCCGCCGCGCTGGAACGAGTAGGCGGCCCCACCCAGGCGAGGCCTCACCTCGAGCAGTGTGACCGCGGCGCCCGCCTCGGCACAGTCAAGCGCGGCCGTGATCCCGGCCAGGCCTCCGCCGAGCACGACCACGCGCCGTCTGCTCAACCAAGTGCCGCCTTCAGGATGCTGCGAGCAGCCAGCCACAGCTTCTCCCAGATCGGCAGCGACACCCGTTCCATGCTGGTGCGCTGCGGGTCCTTCTCGATCCTCCGGAGCAGCCTGCTGTAAATGTTGGTCATCGCCAGCACGCAGGCCCCGCTGCGCCGATCCAGCAGCGGAACCAGCTCCAGCCCACGCTCGAACCATTCGCTGGCGCGCCGCACCTGAAAGCGCACGAATGCGTCCAGCTGGCCCTCCTCGCCCTCGAAGCGACCATCCGTGCTGAGCCGATAGCGAACCAGGTCCTCGCGCGGCATGTACACGCGCCCGTTGCCCGCGTCTTCGCGCAGGTCTCTCAGGATGTTCGTCAGCTGCATCGCCACGCCCAGATCGTCGGCCAAAGAACGAGCGCGCTCTGGCTGCCGGGAGCCGAAGATCGCCAGACACAGCAACCCGACCGTGCCGGCCACACGCCGGCAGTAGCCGAGCAGATCGTCAAAGCTCTCATACGTCGTGCCGCGCACGTCCATCCGCACGCCCTCGATCAGCTCCGCCAAAGCGTCCAGCGGCAGCGAGAAGCGATCGTTGGCGTGGGCCACCGCCACGATCACCGGGTCGGCGCTGGCCTTTGAGAGCTCGCGCAGCGACCCATCGGCGGCCTCGAGCAGAGCCAGCTTCTCCTCTGGCGCGAAGTCCCCGTCACCGATGTCGTCGATGCGTCGCGCGAACGCATATACCGCGCAGGTCGCCCTGCGCTTATCGCGAGGAAGCAGGCCGATCCCGTAATAGAAGTTGGCGGCCGCTTTGCGCGTCACCGCTTCACAGTGCGCGTAGGCCTGCTCCGGAGTCACCGGCGGCTCTCCGCGAGCACTCGGCCAAGCGTCCACACGCGGGTCGTCCGGCCGGCGCGAGGAGCGCCCCCCAACAC
>JBAURN010000004.1:0-4446 GCA_049581225.1 Solirubrobacteraceae bacterium | reverse complement strand
GGGTGAGCAGCAGCAGTTGATCGCGACGCACAGCCTGCCGGCGGAGACGGCGCGCTGGGTTGGGTTGGCGGGACTGCCGAGCTGGTGGCGCGACCTGTTCGTGGTGGGCTTCGTGGTCGTGCTCGCGCTGACCCTGTGGCGCACCGCACGGGGAGCGGACTGGCGCGCGATGGCGGGCTGGGCGACGCTGGCGCTGCTGCTATCGACCGCCTGGCTGCTGCCCTGGTATGCGATATGGGTGCTCCCGCTGGCGGCTCTCGCCGACAGCCGCCGCCTGCGGGTCGCCACGCTCTTGTTCTGCGCCTACGCGGTCTTGATCCACCTGCCGCTGGCCGACCCGCTGCTGAGCCCGGCTCGACACGTCGTCCACCACAGGGTTCTCCTCCGGCGTTGAGGCGTCGAGCACGGCGTCGTATTCGCCGGTCTCGAGGTCGAGAGCGACGCTGCGTTCGACCTCGGCCGGCGTGGCATCGGGGCGCAGACGACGTACGCGCAGGGCGTCGAGACGGCGGAACTTGAGGATCTCGAGCACATAGACGAGGTAGACGCTGGCGGCGCCGACAAGCACCGCCAGCGCCACCATGACCAGGAGCCAGCCCGTGTGGAGGTGGCCTTTGTGGTCTGAGTAGGGAATGAAGCGAAGGGCCAAGGCGAGGCCCGCGAGCAGCAGCGTCCAGGCGTAGAGGTAGGCGATCGTACGGCGGGAGGAGAAGCCGATGCGGGCCATGCGGTGGTGGAAGTGCTCGCTGTCGGCGGCGTAGATGGGGCGGCGGTACTTCAGGCGCTTGAGCACCACGAAAGTGGTGTCCAGGAAGGGGACGGTGAGCAGGATCAAGGGGAGCACGAAGGACACGACGACCGGCGTCTTGACGGCCGCCTCCACGGCCACCACCCCCATCAGGAGGCCGAGCAGGTTGGCGCCGCAATCGCCCATGAAGGAGGAGGCGGGGGGGAAGTTGTGGATCAAGAACCCGAGCGCGGCGCCGGCGGTGATCGCGGCCAGGACCCCGGGTTCGGCGCGGTCGAGGTCGAAGGCGATGATCGCGAGGGTGCCGGCGATGATCACGCATACTCCGGCCGCGAGACCGTCGACGCCGTCGGAGAGGTTGACGATGTTCATCATCACCACCAGGCCGATCACCGTCAGTGCGGGACCCGCGTTCGTGGGACCCGCGTTGGGGAAGTGCAAGGTCCCCGCGAAGGGCAGGGTGACCGCCTTGACGGCGACGCCGTAGTGGACGACGATGACCGCGGCGGCGATCTGGCCGGCCAACTTGACGATGGGCGGCAGGTCGAAGCGGTCGTCGAGTGCGCCGACGAGGGTGATCAGGGCGGCGGCGATGAGAACGCCGTGCCACATCTGGGCGTTTTCGCCGTAGCCGGCCGGCAGGAAGGCGAGGACGGCGACCAGCACGCCGGCGAAGATCGCCAGCCCTCCGAGCAGGGGCGTGGCGCGGTCGGAGAGGCCGCGGTCACGCGGTTCGTCGACCGCCCCGACGGCCTTGGCCAGGCGCATCGTGAACGGCGTCAGGACCGCGGTGACCGCCGCGGCTGCCAGGAACGCGTAGAGGGCGTCGAGCTCGTTGAGATGGGCCATCGACTCGCGCACAGCATCGCAGGCGCGGGCGTCGGCAGTGCTGAGGCGCCTGCGGAGGGGTGCCTATGCGTGCGCACTCGCGGGCGAGATACGCCCTTTCTTGAGCATCGACAGCCGCTATACGGCGGCTGGTGCGCTGAGATGCTCGTACAAGGGGTAGCGCTCGACGATCGCCTGGACGCGCTCTGAGAGCTCTGCCTTGCGGGCCTCGAACTCGGGCGTGAGGGCGCTCGCAACGATCGCGCCGACCTCGGAGAAGTCCTCCACCCCTACGCCCCTGGTGGCCAGGGCGGGCGTGCCGATGCGCAGGCCGGAGGCCTCCATCGGGGGGCGCGGGTCGAACGGGACGGCGTTGCGGTTGACGGTGACGCCGATCTCGTGCAGGCGATCCTCGGCTTGGCGGCCGCTCAACTCGGGCTCGCAAGCGCGCAGGTCGACGAGGGCCAGGTGCACGTCGGTACCGCCGGTCAGCACGTTGACGCCGTGGCCGGCCTTCATCAATTGCTCTGAGAGAGCTTGGGCGCCGTCGATCGTGCGGCGCTGGCGCTCGGCGAACAGGTCGCTTGCGGCGATCTTCAGGGCGACCGCCTTGGCGGCGATGACGTGCTCGAGAGGGCCGCCCTGCTGGCCGGGGAAGACGGCGGAGTCGATCTTCTTGGCGTGCTCGGCCTTGCACAGGATGATCCCGGCGCGGGGGCCGCCCAGGGTCTTGTGGGTGGTGGTGGTGACCACGTCGGCGCCGTAGGCGAGCGGGTTGGGGTGAAGGCCCGCGGCAACGAGCCCGGCGAAGTGGGCCATGTCCACCATCAACAGGGCCCCGACCTCGTCGGCTATCTCACGAAAGCGGGCGAAGTCGAGCTGGCGGGGATAGGCCGACCAGCCGGCGAGCAGGAGCTTGGGGCGGTGCTCGCGCGCGATGCGGGCGACCTCGTCCATGTCGATGACGCTGCTCTCGCGGTCGACCTCGTAGGCGGCGATGTCATACAGACGACCGGACACATTGATTTTCATGCCGTGCGACAGATGTCCACCGTGGGCCAGGGAGAGACCCATGATCGTGTCCCCGGGCTGCAACAGCGCGTGGTAGACGGCGGTGTTGGCCTGTGCTCCAGAGTGGGGCTGGACGTTGGCGTGCTCGGCGCCGAACAGGTCCTTGGCGCGGTCGATGGCGAGCTGCTCGGAGACGTCGACCCACTCGCAGCCGCCGTAGTAGCGACGCCCCGGATATCCCTCGGCGTACTTGTTGGTGAGCACCGAGCCCTGGCATTCGAGCACCGCTTGGGGCACGAAGTTCTCGGAGGCGATCATCTCCAAGGTCTGCTGCTGGCGGCGCAGCTCGCCGTCTATCGCCGCGGCGACCTCGGGGTCCACCTCGGCGAGCGGGCGGTTGAAGTAGTCGGGGCTGAGGTCTGACATGGGCGCGCTCCTAGAGCTTGTGATCGCTATGAGTGCCCAGGCGCGCGGCGAGTTATTCAAGCCGCTCCCCGGTGGTTATGTCCACCTCTCGCGCCAGTCGCGGCTGAGCTTACGAGGCTAGCAGGAGCCGGACAGAGCCGTTTGCAGGAATGCCGCATCGAGCGGCCCTTCTCGCACGATGCGCCACTGTCCGCCCTGCTCATACTCGGACAGGTCGATCACCGTGGATGCGACGCCGGGAAGCTCGCCGCCGTCAATCGCGATATCGACGCCTTCGCGCAGCTCGGCAGGCACGTCCTGAAGGCGACGGGGATCGAGGCCACCGGAGAGGTTGGCACTCGATTGGGCGGCGGGCAGGTCGATGGCCGCAAGCGGCGCGAGCGGGCCAGCGAGGGCGGGCACGCGCAGGCCGAGCAGGCCCGAGCCGCTCGCGGAGGGATCGCAGGCGCCAGAGAAGCGAGCTTCGGGGTTTGCCAGGAGCAAAGTCGCCGGTCCGGGCAGCAGGGCTTCGAGGGCGGCGCGGGTGCGTGGGCCCAGCTCGGCCAGCGAGGCCAAGGCCGAGACCAGCGAGAAGAACATGACCGCCGCCGGCTTGATGGGCGGGCGGCGCTTCAGCTCGTAGATGCGCCGCAGGGCGATCTCGCTGTCGGGGTTGCAGGCCAGGCCGTAGACCGTGTCGGTGGGGATGACGGCCACACCATCGCCGGTGAGGCATCGACGCAGCCGCTCCACGTCGATCATGCCCGCTCACCCACGACAACCCGCTCGATCCCTGCCAGGTCGCACTCGGCTCGCACATCTGGGAACCCCGAAGTGCGCATCAACTCACCGACGACGCCGGCCTGGCCGGCGCCAACCTCAAAGGCCAGCAGGCGCACTGTCGGGCGCACACAGGCCTGCGCCACGAGTGGGCGAATCGAGTCGAGACCGTCCTCCCCCGCGAACAGAGCCGCCGCCGGCTCGTGGCGCAAGATCTCCGGAGCCAACGTCGCCCGGTCGCCGTCTGGCACGTAAGGCGGATTGGAGAGGATCGCGTCGTAGTCGTCGGGCATACCGTCCACGAGATCCGCCGCGAACCAATGCACGTCCAGGCCCAGCCGCTCCCCGTTGGCTCGAGCCAGCGCCAAGGCCGCCTGGCTGAGGTCGCTGCCGGTCACATCGAGATCCGGGCGCTCGTCCTTGAGGGAGAGCGCCACGGCGCCGCTTCCGGTGCCCACGTCGAGCACGCGCGCCCCCTCGGGCAACTCGAGCGCGATCTCCACCAGCAGCTCGGTCTCCGGCCGCGGGATCAAGGCGCGCGCATCGACGGCCAGCTCCAAGCGACGAAAGTGGCGGCGCCCGAGGATGTAGGCGACCGGCTCGCGCAGCACCGCGCGCCGGCGCACATAGTCCTGGAAGACACGCACCGCTGGGCCGGCCACGGTCAGCTCGCC
>JBAURN010000003.1:0-13981 GCA_049581225.1 Solirubrobacteraceae bacterium | reverse complement strand
CCCCCACAACCGCCTGGACCGCCGCTTGTGCTCAGTGTTTGCGCTTGGCGGTGGGCGTTGCGCTGAGCGTCACGCCGTAGCTCTTGGTAGGCGTCGAGACGCCATCAGCCGTGGTTGTCACATTCACCACCACACGCAGCCGCCTGCGGTGGAGCAGCGTCGCGTAGTTGGCGCTCGAGAGCTTGAGCTTCACAACCGTGGCGCCGCTTGCGGTAAGCGTGAAGGAGGCTGTCCCGAATTGGGTGATCTTCTTCTTAGTGCTTGTCGAGCCGCTGGTGGCCGTGAACATGTCCAGCTGACCCCCCACCGTCAGGTGGTTGGGGTTAGAGAGCGCGAGCGAGACCGTGTGCCCGTGTCCGACCGTCACCCCTTTGAGCGTCTTGGGCGCCAACGCCACCGATATCAGGGTCGGCTTCGGCGCTTCGACTGGCGGAGGCACGATTGCTTTGTTGAATTTTTCAAGCGCTTCGTGCGCTTCCCGTTCGCGCCGTTCCCTGGTTTCGCGTTCGGCGGTTTCTTTTGCCAGCTGTTCAGCTTTTTCTTTGGCG
The DNA here is from genome assembly GCA_049581225.1 of Solirubrobacteraceae bacterium. GTDB lineage: Bacteria > Actinomycetota > Thermoleophilia > Solirubrobacterales > Solirubrobacteraceae > Palsa-744. Next base: position 13,433 of record JBAURN010000003.1, on the reverse strand, counting down.
ACCTGGGCTTCTTCGGCCTGCTTTTCCTTTTCCTCTTCTTCGGCGCGTTCCTTCGCTTCCTGCGCCTGGACCTGCTGGTAGGATCTGACTCGGGTGGCGGTCAGCGTCGCCGTCGAGGGCGGCGGATACCCGCCCTCGAAGCTGAGTTCCCCGCTGCCGGTCATCGAAGTCGGGTTGCTCTTCGAGGAGACAGCGATCGCGCTTGATTGGAACGTGCCCGGAGGAAGCTGGCCCGGGACTTCGTTGGTGGTGAGCGTGACGTCTGCTTCGGCGCCTTTCAGCGTGCCGGTGAAGGTGCCTGCCGGCTTGCCTTCCACCATGACGCTCTTGGCCCTGAATTCGTTTTTGCTGTTCGCCTGTTCACTTATGAGCGCGATCTCTTTGACGACCACCGGACCGTCTTCGAGCGTCAACGCCCATTCGCCGCGAATCGCTTCCCTGGCTTCCTTTTCTTCTCGTTCCCTAAGTTCGCGCGCTTCTCGTTCCTGCACTTCTTGGTAGGTTTTGATGCGCTTGGCGACCACCGTTCCGGGGGCTGTCATTCCGAGGGAGGGCACCGCGAATGTGCCTTCCCCGGAGATTTCCAGTGTGCCGACGCCGCTGGTCACAGTCATCGTCGCGCTGTTGAATTCGGAGGCCGGGACACCGTTCGCCGGCGAAGCGGTGATCTTGACCGTCGCGGTGGCGCCTTCAAGGGTGCCCGTGAACGTGCCGGGCGATCCCTGAGCGAGCTGCACCGCTTCGCTTGCAAATTCGCCTTGGGCGTTGGCTTCCTGGCGAATGATGGTCGTGCCCATGTTGGTCTGCCCACCCGCTTTGAGCACGATTTCCCATTCACCACGCATTTCCGGGGCGCTGGCCGAGGCCGCGGACGCGAAGCCGGCGAGCGCGAGCAGCACGCACCCAAGCACAAATACAAGCGGCGCCGCCTTGCGCGCCCCGCGCCCAGCGCGCGTCCTTCCGAGCCACGTCGTCTCGTGGATCATGATGCCTGAAGCCCTCCCCCGTTGTAAAGTCAAGTCTTGATAGAAACGCCCTCCCACAAAACCACACGGCGATGTGTATGTCAAGGCGTGTGACGGCGCTTCGCGGCTTTGTTTGGGGGCTGTTCTGGACGAACGGACTAGCTCCACCGGTGTGTACCGGGCCGATGTTCGCGCCATCGGACCCGGCCGATCCGGCGGGCGCTCCGGCGTGCGGGGGGCGGCGCGCGCGGCAACGTGGGAGGATCCCCCGATGATCGTCGAGCGCGCCCTGAACGAGCGCTTCCTGTCGAACACCTATCTCGTCGCCGACGGCCAGGGTGGACCCGGCTTCTTTGTCGATGCCGGCGGCCCCGTCGAGCCACTTGTGGAGGCCGCCAAGCGTTTGGAGATCGAACCGACGCACGTCTTGCTCACCCACCACCACTTCGATCACGTCAGCGACCTGGGGGCTCTGCGCAAGCGTTGGCCGGGCCTGCGGGTCTCGATCCACCCGCTCGAACGCGAGCCGCTGCTCGAGCTGGGCGAGGCCCTGGGCAAGGGTCTCGACCTCGGAGCGATCGAGGCGGGCGAAACGCTGCGTTTCGGCGGCCTCGAGGTACGGCCGCTGAGCACGCCCGGGCATACAGCCGGGATGCTCTCCCTGCTGGTCGCCGAGGCGACTTCCGGTGCGCCCACCCCGCGTCCCGGCTCCGGTCCCGGCCCCGGCGGCTTTCAGGGGGGCGAGGCGGTCGTGTTCACCGGCGACACCCTCTTCAAGGGCAGCGTTGGCGGCGTCAGGGCCCCCGGCCACACCACCTATACGGACCTCAGGGACTCGATCATGGGCACCTTGATGGAGCTGCCCGCGGAGACGATCCTCTATCCCGGCCACACCGACGCGACCAGCGTGGGCCGCGAGTGGGAACAGAACGCGTTCATCCGTGTGTGGCGCGGCCTTGACCCCGAAGGCGCCGAGCCCTGCACCGCGCTCGGCGAGCCCGCGACCCTCATCCTGCTCGGCGAGGACTACGACGGTGGCAAGAAGGCCTGGGTGCGCTGGCCGGACGGCAAGGACGACATCGTCCCCGGCAGCCGCGTAGAGACCTAGACTCAAAGGGTGGCGCAGGACAAGATCCCAACATCAAGGGTGCGCCGCACGGCCACCGTCGGCAGGCTCGCCGCAAGCGAGGCGGTCAAGCAGTTCGGGACTCGCGCGGCGAACGTGACGCGGGGGGAGGAGGCCGCCCAACAGGCGAGCGCCCGCCGCCAGCTGGAGACTGCCAAGCAGATTGTGGCGGCCCTGGGGACTATGAAGGGCGCGGCCATGAAGCTGGGCCAGGTCATGTCCTTCCTGGACGTGGGCTTGGTGCCCGAGGAGCACCGCGAGGAGTTCCAGCGCGAGCTCGCCAAGTTGCGCGACGCCGCCCCGACGGTCTCCTTCAAGCAGATGAAGCAGGTGATCGAGGAGGACCTCGAAGCGAAGGTGTCCGCGGTGTTCGCCGAGTTCGACGAGGAGCCGATCGCCGCCGCCTCGATCGGCCAGGTCTACCGAGCGACGCTCAAGGAGGACCCCCCATCGGGGACGGGCCGCCGGGAGGTCGCCGTCAAGGTCCAGTACCCCGGCGTCGCCGGCGCGGTCAGGGCCGACCTGCAGAACCTGGACATGATCATGCGCCTGCTCAAGCGCATGACCCCGAGCCTTGATGTGAAGGCCGTAGCGACCGAGATCAGGGAGCGGATCGTGGAGGAGCTCGACTACGAGCTGGAGGCCCAGAACCAGCGCTCCCTGGCGCGCATCTACAGGGGCCACCCGTTCATCGTCGTGCCCGAGGTCGTGAGCGAACTGTCCCGCGAGCGGGTCCTGGTCAGCGAGTTCGTGCGGGGAACAGGCTTCGAGGAGCTGAAGGAGCGCCCGCAGGCAGAGCGCGACAGGATCGGTGAGATCGTGTTCCGCTTCTTTTTGGGTTGCCTTTACCGCCACCGCCAGTTCTCCGGCGACCCCCATCCCGGCAACTTCATGCTGCTCGAAGATGGGCGCGTCGCGTTTCTCGACTTTGGGCTGTTCAAGCGCTTGGAGCGAGAGCCCGTCGAGCTGGAGCTGGCCTGTCAGAGGGCGGTCGCAGAGGGGGACGCCGAGACCCTGCACAGGATCCTGGCCGAGTCGCGCTTCCTGCCCGAACCCGAGCGCGTCGACCCCGACCACCTGCTGGCCTTCATCGAGGACGCGATCTGGTGGTACACGACCGCCGACGAAGAGGTCCAGCTCTCGCCCGAGGTCGCCACCGAGGTGATGATCGAGAGCTCGGACCCGCGCTCCTCCCATTTCCGCGAGATGCGCCACCAGAGGATCCAGCCCGAGCATCTGGTCGGCCGGCGCATGGAGATGCTCACCCTGGCCGTGCTGTCCCAGCTACGGGCCTCCAACAACTGGCACCGGATCGCGCGCGAGTGGATGTACGGGGATGCGCCGGTGACCGATTTGGGGCGCGAAGAGGCCGAGTTTTATGAGCGCACGGGCGTGGGCGCGGCCTAAAGAACCTGAATCTGCATCAGGCTGGTGGTGCCCGGCTTGCCCGAGGGCAGGCCCGCGGTGATGCCAACTCGCTTGCCCTTCTCACACCAGCCCAGCTCGACCACGCGCCGGGCGGAGTCGGCGATCAGCTCCTCGGTCGTCTCGTGACGGCGGATCGAGCTTGCCTGCACGCCCCACATCAGGCCACACCGGCGCACGGTCTCGCGGCCGGGGGAAAGCGCGTAGATGGGGACGGTCGGGCGATGCGCCGAGACCAGGCGGGCCGAGCGGCCCGAGAGGGTGGGCACGATCAAGGCGTCCAGGTGCAGTTCGCGAGCGGCCAGGCAAAGCGAGTGGGCGACCGTGTGGGCGGGGTCGGCTTCGGCGCGGCGCACCCTCGAGGTGTTCCAGCGCTCATAAGGCGCGATCTTCTCCGCCTCGACGGCCACCGCGGCCATCATTTCGACCGCGCCCACCGGATAGGCGCCGATAGCCGTCTCCTGGGAGAGCATCACCGCGTCAGTGCCGTCGAGGATCGCGTTGGCTACGTCCGCCACCTCGGCCCGGGTGGGGCGCGAGGAGGTGACCATCGAGTCCAACATCTGCGTCGCGGTGATTGCGGGCCGCGCCAGATAGCCGGCCTGCTCGATCAGCTTCTTCTGCACCCCTGGGACCTGCTCGATCGGCATCTCGATGCCCAGGTCGCCGCGAGCGACCATCACACAGTCGGCGGCCCTGATGATCTGCTCGGCGTGTTCCACCGCCTGGGGCTTCTCCATCTTGGCGATCAGGGGCAGGCGGGTGTGCTCGCGCACCGCTTCCACGTCGGAGGGAAAGCGCACGAAGGACAGCGCGACCATGTCCACGCCGATCGATTCGCCGTGGCGCAACAGCTCCAGGTCCTCCTCGGGCACCGAGGGCAGCGAGTGGGCCGGCCCCGGGATGTTCAGGCCCTGGCGCGAGGCGACCGCGCCGCCGACCTCGACCAGGGCGTCGACTTCGCTCTGTTGCTCGCGCACGGCTGAGACCCTTAGGCGCACCGACCCGTCGGCCAGGTAGAGGACCTCCTCGGGCTCGAGCGCCGCGGCCAGGCCCGGCCAGGTGATCGACATGTGTTTGGCGTCGCCCTCGCGCTCCTCGCCGCACGTGAAGGTGACCATGTCGCCGGGCTTCAGCTCCACGACGTCCTCGCGCAATGGCCCGATCCTGAGCTTGGGGCCCGGCAGGTCCTGCAGGATGGCCACGGGCCGTCCCGCCTTGCCCGCGGCGTCGCGCACGCGCCTCACGGTCTCCTCGTGCTCGGCCAGGGTGCCGTGGGAGTAGTTCAGGCGCGCCACGTCCATGCCGGCGCGGACCATCGCGAGCAGGGTGTCCGGCTCGCGCGAGGCGGGGCCGATGGTGGCGACGATCTTGGTGCGGCGCATTGTCACGCCACGGTAGCGGGCGGGACGGGCCGGCGCGTCGAATACCGGCCCAAGCAAGGCCTACGGTTTGGTGCATGGTCTATCGCCACGCCTCGATCCGGCGGTCCTCTTGCCCTTAGCATGCCAGCGGCATGCTATCTTCATGCCATGAGCGCGATCCAAGTCAAGAACGTGCCGGACGAGCTCCACGAGCGCTTGCGCGCACGGGCGCGCGCGGAGGGCAGGAGCATGAGCGACTACGTGCTCTACCTGCTCGAACGCGATTTGGCTCTGCCCACTATGCGCGAGTGGCTGGAGCGGCTGAAAGAAGATGAGCCGGTCACGGGGGTCTCATCGGAGGACATCCTCACGGCGCTCCACGAGGGGCGCGCCGAACGCGATGCGCAGATCCAGCGCGCGATCTCTCGTCGCGATTGACGCTTCGGCGTTCGTCGAGCTTCTGCTTCAAACCCCGGTCGGCATCGCCATGGAGGGGCTTGTCGCAGGCGCTGAGCTGGTCGCACCGGATGTGATCAACCCGGAGACGATGCAGAGTCTGCGGGGACTGGAGCGGGGCGGCAAGCTCAGCGCCGAGCGTGCACGCAAGGCCGTTTCAAGCCTGACCAGCAGCGACCTCAGACGGGTTCCCACTGTCGGTCTGATGCAAGATGCGTGGACGTTGAGGGCCAATGTCTCGGCTTACGACGCTTGTTACGTGGCGTTGGCCCGGGCCTTGGACTGCCCCCTGCTCACAAAGGACGCTCCGCTGCAACGCGCACCTGGGCTTGATGTCACCTTTCTGAGAGTCGATCGAGTTGGCGCCATCATCTAGCGCTACAATAGTGGTCTTATGGCTACTGAAACGGCGACTATCCGTGTAGCGCGCAGCACGCGAGATCGGCTCGCCGAGCAGGCGCGGGAGCGCGGCGTATCGCTTGCCGCCCTGCTGTCCGAACTGGCGCGCGAGCGCGAACTCGAGGCGGTATGGGAGTCCGAGCGACAGGCGACCATCGCCGACGCTCAGAATCCGGCCGCGCTCGAAGATGCGCGTCTGTGGGAGGCCACGCTGGACGATGGCATCGACTGAGCCTCACCGCGGTGAGGTGTGGCTCGTCTCACTCGGCGCGGCCAGGAGCGGAGAGCCGGGAAAGCACCGGCCGGCCGTCGTCGTCTCGAGCGACCGTCTGAGTGCGGGCACGGCGGCGGACCTCATCGTCGTTGTACCGCTCTCCAGCTCCAGCTTGCCTTCTGCCCTGCGTCCCGAGATCGCTGACATCGAGGGGATCGATCGACCCAGCCGCGCGATCTGTCGGGCGATCAGAGGTGTTGCGCGTCCGCGCTTGTTGCGTCATATGGGCACGCTTGAACCACCCAAGATCGCTGAGATCGAGCGGGTTCTCGAGTTGATCCTCCAGCTGGAACCATGATCCGTCCTTCAAGACCCCTTCCACGAGTCGGGGGGCAAGTCCGCATCAAGCATTTCGGCGGCAGCGTGGAGGGCGGCACGATCCTCGCCGTCCAAGATGAGGGCGCTCGCCTTAGCGTCGAGGGCGAGGACGGCGAGCGCTACGAGTTCGTGCTCAGCCCGAAAAACGCGCGCTTCGTCTCGGCGGGCGATGCGCATGGGCCGCTCCTGGAGCTGCTGGACCGCGACTGAGAATCCGGCGGTACAGGCCGGCCGAAGTCGCTGTCGCGTGTGCCTCAGTAGGAGGGCATGACAGGGGGGCTTGACAAACTGCGCGCGCACTGCTTATAGTACTCGGTACCCGGTGAGACGAAGGTACGCCGGGTCAACATAAGGTCGGTGGGTTGGCCCGCGTTGGCCGACAGCTAAACGTTTGACGGGAACCTTTGGGAAAGGGACCGGGTCGCTCTGAGAGGGAGTGGTGTTTCGCGTGCATTCATTTGGGGATCGTGTGCCTGGCTGTCCGTGTCCGCGCGGAACCGGCGTAATAGGACGTGTCAGCGACGCTGACGCGTGTCACTCTCTCTGGTCGAGCCGGATCTCAGCTGGTTGTGGGACGTGTTTGTGTCCTAATCGGACAGTACCTGCCGATTGGTTTCTCACACGCGTTAAAGGCATTCGCCGCTTTTTTCAACGCCGTGGGCCGTCGGTCCACGGCGGTTTTACGCTGCCCGCATGTGGGTGGGTCAGGTGTGCATTCTCTAGGAGGGGATCTGTTTGATGCGTTCTCGTGGGCTGGTATCGACGGTAATGGTGTTCTTTTGCGCAGTGAGCGCGGCGTTGCTCTGCACCAGCGGGCCCGCACTCGCCCAGTCGCCGGCTGTGGTCAACAACACATCGGCCGCAAACGTGGGCATCGCCACAGCGACACTTTACGCACTGATAAACCCAGGCGGCAGCGACACGGCGTACCGTTTCGAATACGGCACAACCACCGATTACGGCAGCACGGCCCCAGCGTCCGGCATTGATATCGGGGGGGGCGAAGGCGACGTGCCGGGTAACCAGGCAATCAGCGGTCTCCAGGAAAACACTGTATATCACTTCCGCGTAGCGGCAAGCAACTCGTTCGGAAACGTGTATGGGCCCGATCGCACGTTCATGACAGGCATATCTCCCGGCAAATGTCCAAACGCGGCGGAGCGCACCGGTCCGTCGGCACACCTGCCCGACTGTCGGGCGTATGAGCAGGTGACGCCGACCGAAAAGAAAGGCGCCTCTCAGGATCTCCTCTTTGACAAATCGGGGTTCGAGGCAGAGGCGATCGCGAGCTCGGACGGGGATCGAGTGGCATTGGCGGCCGACGGTGTCACATTCGGACCCAATCCGCTGCCCGAGGGAAGCATCACGTTTCTGGAGCGTGCAGCGTCGGGCTGGATAACTCAGGAAGTCAATCCCCCAAGCTCGGGCGGCGACCAGTACAACGACGACATTCTTCTGAACCCGGAACTAACGCAGGTAGCTGTGAAGACGAACACGACGCCGTATCCGCCGCCAAATGAAATTTTTTCGGTCGGTCCTCCCGGAGGTCCCCTCACGGCGTTCGCCGCCGTGCCGTTCGAAGGCGGTGCGTTGCGCGTAGCGAGTTCCGACCTGAGTAGCATTGTGATCGAATCGACCGACCACAACCTGCTGGCCGGCGGTGCGTCCACGGATACGGACGCAAGCGCTCACGATCTCTATCAGTGGTCGAATGGGCAGATCTCGCTTGTGAATAGGACGAGCTCGGGCGGCCTTGTCAGCCCGTGTGGAGCAAGATTGCCTTGGTCTTCCAGCGATGGCTCGGAGGTGCTCTTCCAGAGCCCGGACGAGAACGAATCGGGCGAACTAGGCTGCCAGGAAGTGCCGCAGCTCTACGCGCGCGTCGACGGGCGGGAAACTGTTGAGATCTCCGCACCCGAACCGGGTGTCGTCGACCCCGATGGCCCACAGGCAGAGAGACTGGTAGGGGTCTCTGAAGACGGCTCGAAGATCTTCTTCTCAACGACCGCCGAGCTGACTACCGACGATCTTGGCAACCACGAAGAACAGATCTACGAATACGACATGAGCACGCGCAAGCTCACGAGGATCACGGCGGCGGTTGGTGGGATTGGATCTGGGTTTGCCGACGCCTTCAATTGGTCCCTGGCTTCGCGGGATGGCTCAGCAATTTACTACAGAGACCAGAATAATCAAGATGTATATCGCTACACCACCGCCGCCGGAACCACGCAGCTAATAGCCACCGTCGCAGAACCGTCGTTTCAGTTGGAGAGCCCGAACGGCGTCATCCCAGGTCACGAAGAGGACGACGCGACAACGCCCGACGGCCGTTTTTTGATATTCGAGTCCAAAAGCGTGTCCGGATTCCCTTCCGACCGTGGCGAAGACGAGCTTTACCGTTACGACAGCGCTGATTCGAGCGTCGTCTGCGTGTCGTGTCCGCCAAACAATAAAGCGGGCGACGGCGGCGCCTACTTCAACAGATCCTCGCTGTTCACTGAAGATCGCACGCCGCACTACCTGGCGATCACCGACGACGGCAGCGAGGTGTTCTTCCAGTCCGACGATCACCTCGTCCCTCAGGACGTCAATCAAATCGGTGGTAGCTACACAGCTCCCGGGAGCGACGTATATGAGTGGCACAACGGCACCGTCTCGCTGATCAGCTCGGGTAACGACGAACACGCGGCAGTGTTTCTGGGAGTCACACCGGATGGCTCCAACGCGTTCTTCAGCACCCACAGTCAGCTGGTGCCTCAAGACACCGACTCACTGGACGACATTTATGACGCACGGGTCGATGGCGGCTTCCCGGTGGCCTCTGAAGCGACCCCGTGCACAGGGGACGCCTGCCACAACCCGGCGCCCGAACCCAACGACGCCACGCCGTCCTCCTCGACATTCTCCGGTCCGGGCAATCCGGCTCCGCTCGCGGCCACCCAGAAGTCCAAGCTCAAGTCGAAGGCCAAGTCGCGGGCTTGTCCAAAGGGCAAGGTGCGCAAGAAGGGCAGGTGCGTAAAGAAGGCCAAGGCGAGGAAGGCGGCCCGGAGAGCCGCCGCGCGTAAGAAGGCGGGCTCCAAATGAGCATTCACGGCCACCGCAATCGAACCGAAATGTCCAAAGCTCACAAGGAGACCCCGAAGATGGCAGCTCTCACAGGACCCGGGCCGCACGTGGGCCGCGCGTACGGCGGCGTCGCGATCGTCTGCCTGGTAGCGCTCGCCTGCCTGTTCCCGCTCCAGGCCTCAGGCGCCGAAGTCCCCACGCCGCAGTGGACGGTCAGCTCTGTGTCTAAACCCACCAACTTCGTGCCCGGCGACAGCAGCGGCGAAGCTCACTATCTGGTGAACATCACCAACACGGGCGACGCTGCGTCCAGCGGAACCATTACAATTGCCGATGTGTTGCCCGCGGGGCTGACGCTGGACGCAACAGGCATCTCCGGGTCGGACATTGTCACCGAAAAAGCACTCAGCTGCACGGGGTTGACGTGCACCTACACCGAATCGGTTCCCACTGGGGACGAGCTGACGCTCGACATCCCGGTCGACGTTTCGGGATCCGCGCCAGCATCCGTCACAAATGTAGTCACTGTGTCGGGTGGAGGCGCGAGCGAAGTGTCGACCTCGACGCCCACCACAATCTCCGCTTCGCCGCCGTCGTGGGGACTTACGCCTGGAGCCAGCGGCTTTCAAATGGCGCTCTCGAGCGACCAGGCCGGTGCCCACGCTGACCTGCTCACGAGCTTCAATTTCAATACGAGCGCTGAAGGCCAGGTGTTTGGCGACCTGAAGGACACCGTCGTCAACCTGCCGGTGGGGTTCGCCGGAGATCCGCAGGCGGCGCCCGTGTGTCTTGCCTCCCAGCTGGTTAACGTAAACCTGGAAGACGAATGCCCGGTCGAAACGCAGGTCGGGACCGCCCACATCGTGGTGCACGTGGTGGGCAACTTCAACATCAACGTGATTAGCCCGCTCTACAACATGCCGGCGCAGCCCGGAGAGGTGGCGAGGCTGGGCTTCAACAGCTCGATTGTCACTAGCAACATCATCGTGCGAGTGCGCCCGGACGACTATGGTCTTGAAGTGGCGGCGCCCAATCTGATTGGCCTCTTCCAAATCCAGAGCGTGGCGATCGACGTGTGGGGGGTGCCCGCAGAACACCGCCATGATGTTTTCAGGGATGTGGAATGTCTCAATGGGGGATGTAAAAACAAGCTCAACGGCGGCCCGGGCTTGGAATCAGAGGGCCAGCCGGTGCCATTTTTGAGCAACCCCACGCAGTGCACGCCAGAACCGCTCATAGCTACCCTGGGTGTGGACGAGTACCAGCAGCGTGGCGACTTCCAAACTCGCTCGGAAACTCTCGGCCCGATGACAGGTTGCGAACGGATGCGATTCGACCCGGCGTTCAGTGTGGTCCCCACGACTACAAGCGTGTCATCGCCAACGGGGTTGAACGTGACGGTGAAGATCCCGCAGACCTATGGCAACGCGTCTGCGCTTGCCACACCACACATGAAGGACACGCGCGTGGTGCTCCCTCGGGGCCTTACACTCAACCCCTCGGCCGGCGCCGGCTTGGGCGCCTGCACGCCGGAAGAGTACGCTTCGGAGACTGCGACGTCGCCGCCGGGCGCAGGATGCCCCGACAGCTCGGAGCTGGGGACGGTAAAGATCCATACGCCGGTCCTCAAGGAAGAAGGCAGCGGCTATATATATCTCGCGCAGCCCTATGACAATCCCTTCAAATCCCTGCTGGCTATCTATCTCGTGATCAAGATACCCCAGCGGGGGGTGATAGTAAAGGCCGCCGGTGAAACCGCGCCGGACCCGGTCACCGGCCAGATCGTGGCGACTTTCGAGAACAATCCGCAGCTGCCGTTCGACGAATTCACGCTCAGTTTCCTGCAGGGGCAGACCTCGCCGTTTGCCAGTCCGCCGACCTGCGGGCAGTATGCAGCGCGCGCGGAAATGACGTCGTGGGCCGAGCCAAACGAAATCTTCTCGCTGGAAAACTCCTTTCCTATCAGCACCGGACGCAACGGGGGAGCGTGCCCCGCGGGAGATGTGCCTCCGTTTGAGCCGCAGGTGGTCGCTGGCAGTGAGAACAACGACGCCGGCGCATACTCACCCTTCTACCTGCGGATAATTCGTCAAGACGGCGAACAGGAGATCACCAAATTCTCCACCGTGCTCCCGCCTGGGCTTTCTGGAAACCTGTCTGGGATACCGTTCTGCTCTGACGCTCAGATCGAATTGGCAAAGACCAAGACGGGCACTCAGGAGACCGCCGAGCCTTCGTGTCCTGTCGCCAGTGAAATAGGGCACACGATCGTCGGAGCGGGCGTGGGAGCGGTGCTCGCGCAAGCCCCCGGAAGGGTGTACCTTGCTGGCCCCTACCACGGCTCGGCGCTGTCGATCGTCTCGATCACCTCGGCCACCGTGGGTCCGTTCGACCTCGGCACCGTGGTGATCCGCTTCGCGCTGCGAATCAACCCGATCACCGCTCAGGTGGAAGTGGACTCCACGGGCTCCGATCCGATCCCGCACATCATCAAGGGGATTGTCGTTCACGTGCGCGACATCCGCGTGTACATCGATCGCAGCAAGTTCATCATCAACCCCACGAGCTGCAACCCTATGGGGATCAAGGCGACCGTCACCGGATCCGGGGCGGATTTCACAATCCCCGCAGACGCGTTCGCGGTGGCGTTGAATACCCCGTTCCAGGCCGCCGACTGCTCAAGTCTGGGCTTCAAACCTGTGTTCAGAGTATCCACTTCCGGAAAGACCAGCAGGGCGAAGGGTGCGAGCTTGTCCGTGAAGCTCTCCTATCCCGTAAACTCGCTGGGAACTCAGGCGAACGTCGCCGAGGTGAAGGTGGATTTGCCCAAGCAGCTCCCCTCGCGTCTGACGACGTTGCAGAAGGCGTGTCCGGATAGCACATTTGATCAGAACCCTGCAGCCTGTCCGGCTGCGGCGCGGGTGGGCTCGGCCAGCGCGATTACGCCAATCGTGCCGGAACCGCTTACAGGGCCGGCGTATTTCGTGTCCCACGGCGGTGCAAAGTTCCCCGAATTGGTGATCGTTCTCTCCGGCTATGGCATAACGGTGCAGCTGCACGGCGAAACGTTCATCAACAAAGCGGGAGTTACCAGCAGCACCTTCCGCAGCATCCCCGATGTGCCGATTGGAACGTTCACGCTCTCGCTGCCGGAGAGTTCCGACAGCGCGCTTGCCGCTAACGGCAATCTGTGCGCCATCAAGCTGAAGATGCCCACAGCGTTCACGGGCCAGAACGGCGCCGTACTGAAGCAGACCACGCCAATCAGCGTCACAGGCTGCGCCAAGGCCAAGCACAAGAAAGCGAAGAAGAAGGACGCGGGCAAAAGCCACAAAGCGAAGAAATGACATGCCCGTCTCCGAGCACGCGCCATCGAGAGAGGCGGCCGCCGGCCGGCGAATGGTCGAGATCCAGCGCGGGCGCATCCTCGCCGCGATGGTGGAGGTGTGCGCCGAGTACGGCGCGGCCAATGTGACGGTTGCGCACGTCGTGGAACGGGCGGGGGTCTCGCGTCGCACGTTCTACGAGCTCTACCGGGACCGCGAAGACTGCTTCCTGGCCACGTTCGACGACGGCATCGAGCGAGCGTCGCGTTATGTCCTGGAGGGTTACGACGCCGAGGCCAAGTGGGTGGCGCGGATGCGGCTCGTGCTCACCCACCTGCTCGCCTTTCTCGACGTCGAGCCCGGCATCGGGCAGCTTCTGATCGTCGGCTCGCTCGGAGCGGGCCCGGAGGCCTTGAGCCGTCGCGCCGATGCGATCGCGCACATTGTCGCCTTCGTGCAAGAAGGCCACTCGGAAGCGAAGCCCGGCGCGGAGCCGCCGCCGCTCACGGCCGAGGGCATCGTCGGTGGCGTGCTCTCGGTTCTGCACGGCCGCCTGCTGGATGTCCTGGCGCCGTGGGCGGATCTGGACGGTTCCCCGGACGATCGGCATGAAGCCTCGCTGCTCGAGCTGACCGGGCCCCTGATGAGCATGATCGTGTTGCCCTATCTGGGCTCAGCCGCCGCCCGTCGCGAGCTGGCGCGAGCAGTGCC
>JBAURN010000002.1:0-4153 GCA_049581225.1 Solirubrobacteraceae bacterium | reverse complement strand
GCTTCGAGGCGTTGGCCGTGCGCTCACACGGCTCCTGCTCCAGCGGGCAGGGGTCGCACGCGAGGCGCCCGTCGGCGGTCAAACCGCGGCCGATCGCGCCCGCCACGCGCTCGGCGTCCAGGCGCTCGCCAAACGTCCCGGTGAGCACCAGCACGGTCTCGGAGATCATGCCTGGCATCCTTTCAGCGATGGCCGACGACGATCACGTCATGCTCGAGGTATGTGGCCGGGAGCTGCGCGTCTCCAAACCGGACAAGCTGTTCTTCCCCAAGCCTGGCTTCACCAAGCTCGACCTGGTCGCCTACTACGTCGAGTGCGAGCAGGCCGTGGTGCGCCATCTCAAGGAGCGGCCCACGGTGATGAAGCGGTGGGTCGACGGGGTGGCGGGCAAGCCGTTCTTTCAGAAGCGCGTTCCCAACGGGGCGCCTGAATGGCTGGAGACCGCCACGGTCACATTCCCGAGCGGGCGTCACGCACGCGAGCTCGTGCCCAACGACGCGGCTCATCTCGTGTGGGCTGTGAATCTGGGGGTGATCGACTGGAACCCGTGGGCGGTGCGCCGCGCCGACCTCGACCATCCCGATGAGTTGCGCATCGACCTCGACCCGGGGCCTGACGCCGACTTCGCGATGGTGCGGCGTGTGGCGCTCTCTGTGCGTGAGGTGCTCGAGGAGCACAAGCTGCTCGGCTTTCCCAAGACCTCCGGTTCGCGAGGGATCCACGTGTTCGTGCGCATCCTGCCCGAGCACGACTTTTCCGAGGTGCGCCGCGCGGCGCTTGCGCTCGCGCGTGAGGTGGAGCGCAGGATGCCCGGCGAAGCGACTTCGCGATGGTGGAAGGAGGAGCGCAAAGGAGTCTTCATCGACTACAACCAGAACGCTCGCGACCGCACCGTGGCCTGCGCATATTCGGTGCGGGCGGTTGCGGATGCGCGCGTGTCCTGTCCATTGGAGTGGGAGGAGGTGGCCGACGTGGACCCTGCCGAGCTGCGCATCGACACGGTGCCGACGCGACTGCGCGAACGCGGCGACCCCTCGGCGTCGATCGACGAGCATTCGGGTTCGCTGAGCGCACTCCTGGAGCTGGCCGCTCGCGACGAGCGCGAGGGTCTCGGCGACGCTCCGTGGCCGCCACACTTCCGCAAGCAGGCGGGAGAGCCGAGTCGCGTGCAACCGAGTCGGGCCAAGCCGAGATGACCCTCCCGCTCTCCCCACCGCTGAAGCCCGAGCTCGCCCTTTCGCGCAAGGCCCTGCCCGAGGGCGAGGACTACGTCTATGAGGTCAAGCTCGACGGCTTCCGCTGCATCGCATTCGTCGATGGGGAGGACGTGTTCTTGCAGTCGCGCAATGGCAAGACGCTCGGACGTTACTTCCCCGAGCTGCGCTTCCCGCCCGGCCGCTACGTGCTCGACGGCGAGATCGTGGTGCGCGACGGGAGCGGCCGCGAGAGCTTCGACGCGCTGGGTCAGCGCGTCCACCCGGCGGACTCTCGCGTGCAGCGCCTCGCCGTGGAGACGCCCGCCGTTTACATCGCCTTCGACCTGCTCGCCTACGAGGAGGACTCCTGGCTCGACCAGCCATTTTCCAGTCGCCGCGCCGGGTTGGAGCGGATGTTCGCCGAGGACTACTTCGCGCAGGCTCCGGTCGAGTTGATGGTCTCGGTCGAGACGGCCGGGGAGGCCGAGCCCTGGTTGCGCGACGCCGAGGGCGTGATCGCGAAGGAGCGCTCGGCGCGATACCTGCCCGGGGAGCGCAAGGGAATGGTGAAGGTCAAGCGCACCCGCACGATCGACGCTGTCGTGGCGGGGTGGCGCCCGGGCAAGGAGGAGCACACCGTGGGCGCTTTGATCCTGGCCCTCTACGACGGCGAGGAGCTGCGTGTCGTCGGTCACTGCTCAGGCCTCACCGCCAAGGTCAAGCGCGAACTGGTTGACTCCCTGGCACCCTATGAGACGGGCGAGCGCGGCTCGGCCGACCCCTCTCGCTGGAGCGCCGATCGCAACCTCGAGTGGGTGGCGCTGCGCCCAGAGCTGGTGGTCGAGATCGACTTCGATCATGTATCCGCGGGGCGCATCCGCCACGGCGCGAAGCTCAAACGTTGGCGCGAGGACAAGGATCCGAAGGAGTGCACCGTCGAGCAGCTCGCGAGCTGACCGGCGGCCTCCGAGTCTTGGGAAGTGCGTACCGCGTCGACCTTATACGCTGGAGCGATGAGCGAGGAGAGCGCCACCACAGCCACGGTGGCCGAGGAGGAGTACCTGCAGATCCTGTTTTGGCTGCACGAGGCCGGGCTGCCGATGACGGGCGCCAATGTGGCCAGGGCCATGCAGCTCTCCGCGCCGACGGTGCACGAGATGGTGGGGCGCCTGGAGCGCGACGGCTACATCACGCGCGGCTCCGATCGCGCGATCGCCTTTACTCCAACCGGGGAGGAGCACGCCGAGGGCATCGTGCGTCGTCATCGCCTGATCGAGCGCTTCCTGACCGACGTGCTCGGGGTGCCCTGGGACGAGGTACACGAGGAGGCCGAGCGCTTGGAGCACGCTATGTCCCCGGTGCTCGAGGAGAAAATGTTGGCTGCGATCGGCGACGCCACGACCTGCCCCCACGGCCATCCGATCGTCGCCGGCGCCCGACTGGCCGGTGTCCCGCTCGCCGATGTGGAGGTGGGCGCCAAGGTGCGCATCCTGCGCTTCGAGAACGAGGCGGAGGACCTTCTGCGCTACCTCAAGGAGTCGGGAATCGAGCCTGGCCTGGTGGGCGCCTTGGCCGAGCACGACGAGGACAAAGTCGTGGTCGAAAGCGCCGAGGGATTGCGCTGCGTGCTCACGCCCAGCGTGGCCGAGACTGTCTCGGTCACCGCCGATCCATCACCGCCGCCGCGCACCGCGCTCCCTGAGCAGCTGGTCCTCGGTCAGCGCTACGGCCGCTAGAGCGACTGAAACGCTTCGGCGAGGCGCGCCACACCTTCGTCAATCTGCTCGGGGGTCACGCCCGAGTAGGCCAGCCTCAGGGTGTTCTGGCCGCCCTCCAGCAGGAAGTCGGTGCCCTTCACGAAGGCTACCCCAAGCTCCCCCGCGTACTTGAACAGGGCGTCGACGTCGGTCCCCTCCGGCAGCTCCACCCACATGAAATAGCCGCCTTGCGGGGCCACGAACTTGGCCTCGGGCAGATCGCGCGCGAGGGCGGTCTGCAAGGTGAGGGCGCGCTTGGCCAAAGCTGTCCTGACGGTCTCGATCGAGCGCTCGATCGCACCCGAGGCGCAGAACTCGTAGACGATCGCCTGCGAGACCATGCTCGGGGAGATGTAGGTGTTCGTCGCCAGTTTTGCGATCTGGACAATCAGGTCAGTTGGCCCCACGAGGTAGCCGACCCTGATGCCGGGGCACACCGTCTTTGAGAACGAAGACGCGTACACGACGCGCGCCGGATCCATCGAGAGCATCGTGGGCAGCTTCTCGCCGCTGAAGCGCAGGTCGACGTAGGGGTCGTCCTCGAAGATCAGAAAGTCGTGCGCGCCCGCCAGCTTCACGAGGGTCTCGCGCTTCTCCAAGGAGAGCGTGTAGCCGGCCGGGTTCTGGAAGTTGGGGATGATGTGGGCCAGCTTTGGCTTGCCGGCGCCACCGCTCCCGCCCGAAGCTTGGCCTCTGCTCAGCAGCGCCTCCAAGGCGGAGGTATCGATCCCGTCAGGTTGCAGCTCGACGGGGTTCACCTTCGCGCCGCGCTCGCGCAGGGACAGCAGGGTGCGGTCATAGGTGGGGCGCTCCACGATTACCTCGTCGCCTTGCTTGACGAGTTGCTCGAACAGAAACGCGTCAGCCTGCATCGACCCGTTGGTGACGAGCACCCGCTCGGGCTCGACTCCGTGCTTGTCGGCGATCCAAGCCCTCAGGCGGGGGTAGCCGATCGAGGTTCCGTAGGCGGTGGCGCCCGCGGGATCGCTCTCGAACGCCCGCGCCGCGGCGTCCTTGAGTCCTTGCACGTCAACGATGTCGAGCGACGGTGCGCCCCTTGCGAATGAGATCACGGAGGACATCCTATGTGGGTGGCTTTGGCAACAGCAGTCTGGCGAGCTCGTCGTTGAGCTCGGCCATCGTGTGCTCCAAGCGCTGCTTGAAGCGGACCAGCTCCGCACGGTCGATCGGCTGAGGGCC
>JBAURN010000001.1:0-3879 GCA_049581225.1 Solirubrobacteraceae bacterium | reverse complement strand
ACTCCGAGCTGACCAGCGCGATCCCGCCGTGGCGCAGCTGGCGGGCGCGCTCGCGTGCGGACATCGCTCGCAAGGGGCGGCCGGCGAAGCGGACCTCGCCCTCCTCGGGCTGCTCGAGCCCGGCCATGATGCGCAGCAGGGTCGACTTGCCGGAGCGCTTGGGACCCCACATGCCGACGAAGTCGCCCTCGTCGATCTCCAGGGAGACGCGGTCGAGCACAAGCATCTCGTGGCGGCCGTCCACGTAGCGCTTGGTCGCGTGCGCCACTGTCAGCAACGGGGCCATCGGCGCCAGCTCAGGTTCGGGAAGCCAGGAGTGTGCGGATCGTTTGGCGCGCCAGGTCGAGCCACAACAGCTCGCCGTTGATCCGCTGCATCGAGGCTTCGCGTATCAGGAACATCATCGAGGCGCGCAGCGAGTGCTGGGAGGGCCAGCCCGCCATGACCTCGTCGCGCTTGGAGAACAGGGCCCGCTCGTGCTCGTTGAGGGCGACCAAGAGGCGCGGCAGATCCTCGGGGCGCGCCACGATCATGCGGGCCTGCAGCTGTAACTGGGCCTCATCGAAGGAAACCGGGCTGTCCATCCAGGCGACGAGCGCCCTCTCGGCTTGGTCGGTCGCCTCGTACATGATGCGCGCGGGGCCGGCGTCGTCGCTGACCTGCCTACAGGACACGAGGCCTTCGCCGTCGAGACCCCTCAGCATTCGGTACAGGCTGGGTCGCACGATCGACCAGCCGGGCCCCAATTGCCGCTCCAAGCGGTTGGCCAGCTCGTAGCCGTAGCTGGGCCCTCGCACCAGCAAACCGAGCACCGCTCCCTTGAGCGGAGACTGGTTCGTGGAAAGCTCGTTTTCGCCTCTCGAAGTCGCCATATCCCTTTGCGCTCCCCCTTGAGCCAGCCGAATTCTACAGCACACTCGACTCGCGTGTGGCGCGGACGCTTCCGACTCATGGAACGTGCATACCGACGACCCGAACATCCGTCGATTTGGCAGAGCCGAAGACTCTCGGAAATCGGCATCTGGCCCGACGCAGACGAAGCGTCCCCAAATTGACAGGGGGGTAGGAGGCGCTCGGCAAGCGACATGTATGTAAAGGGCGGTCGACCGGGTCGCCCTGAACCGAGTGGAAAGGAATCTGAGCATGTTGTGGATGAGAGGTTTCGCGGAGGCCGTGCGCCGCCCGGCGGCTCGCCGTATCGCGCGGTGCGGGTTGGCGTGCGGGCTCGCGGTGTGCGGGCCGGCCTTGCTTGGCGCGGGCCTGGTCGAGGCCGCGTCGAGCCCGGAGGTGGGTCAGTCGGGCGAGTACCACGTGTACAGCTGCCGGACGCCCAACGGCGAAGCGGCGCCGGTGGATGGGTGGACGGGGAGCGCGACGGGGGCTTTTGTTTCGGCGGAAGACAAGTGCGGCAAAGGGGGTGCTTTGACTGCCGCTCTCGGAGATGGCGTGGAACACGAAAGCAATACCGATGTCGCAACTTGGGCGTTTGGGGCTCCCGTCGGTGAGACTCTTAAGGGCGCAACGGTGTGGCGTGCTGGTGACGCGGATGGCGGTACGGCAGCGAATGCAACCTACGAGTTCTGGCTCGCAGCGCCCGAAGAGACCAATAGCTTTGATGAATGCGTCTATGTGGTGTGCAAAATGGGCGAGGGAGAATCAGAAGAACCGCTAGCCACTGGTAACCGCGTGGAAGTTCCTGCGAACGATCTCGGGTCTGATTTGTTCGTCAATGCGGCCTGTTACGGGACGCTTGGACGACCCTGCAAAAAGGGCGAACACGACCCCGACGGCTACGCCGCCGTCGTCTACCTATACGCCGCCGACCTCGTCCTCGCGCAGACCTCCCAGCCCACGGTCTCCAACGTCGAAGGCGAACTGGCCGACGCCTCCACGCTCGCGGGCACGGCCGACTTGGCGTTCCACGCGAGCGATTCGGGATCGGGCGTGTATCAGGCGGTCTTCGCGGTGGACGGCGCCGAGGTGGGGCGCACCGTGCTTGACTCCTCCTCGCGCTGCCACGACGTGGGGCAGACCACCGACGGCCTGCCCGCCTTCCTCTACCTGCAGCCGTGCGCGGAGTCGCTGAACGCGGACCTCCCCTTCGACACGACGCAGCTCTCCGACGGCACGCACCACCTAGTCGTGTCGGTCACCAACGCGGCCGGCGACTCGACGGTCGCCCTCGACCGCAAGGTCGAGGTGGCCAACCATCCCGCGCCCCCCATTGCCGAAGAGCCGGCGCCGAAAGAAGCCGCCCCGGAAACCCCGGCGCTGATGGCCCCGTCCCCCGGCCAGGGGCCCGCGGGGGACGGTACGCACGAACAACAATCCCCAACCCCTCCTGCCCTCAACGCGCAGGCGCCTGTCGTCTATGCCGCTCCGCCCACGCTCGTGGTCCATTGGGCGGCGGGCGCCCGGGCCGCGAGGGTGGGGACGCGCGGAAATGGGCGGATCGTGGACGGCCGCTTGAGCGAGGCCTCGGGCACGCCGATCGGGAGGGCCACCGTGCAGGTGCTCTCCACGCCCGCCTTCCAGGGCGCCCACACCCGTGTCCTGACCACGGTACGCACCGGCTCCGGCGGCTCGTTTCGAGTGCGCCTGCCCACGTCCCTGCCGTCGAGCCGGCTCACGTTCGCCTACAGCGCCGGACCGAATCAGGCCGCGCCAAGCGTGACCGCTCAGCTCACCCTCGCGGTGGCGGCCCACGTGTCGCTGGCGGTGGCGCCCCGGGTCTCGCACGTTGGAGGCACGATCGTGTTCAAAGGCGCCCTCTCTGGCGGCCCCCTGCCGCCAGGCGGCAAGCAGGTGATCTTGGAGGCCCGCACGCTGAATGGCCCATGGCGCGAGTTCCAGGTGCTCTCCACCGCGGCCCGTGGGCGCTTCCACGCCTCCTACCGCTTCAGGCTGGCCGGTCCGATCGACTACCGGTTCAGAGCGGTCTGTCTGCACGAGGCCGACTACCCCTACGCCACCGGCTCCTCGCCCCCGGTCCTGGTGCACGAGCGCTGAGGCTAGTCTCCGCGGCGTGAGCACCGATACGCCACTCGACACCGTCACCGCGCAGGGCCGGCGCGTCGACTCCGCCTGCTGGCGGGGCCGGCGCGTCCTGGTCACCGGGCACACCGGCTTCAAGGGAGCGTGGCTGTGCCTGTGGCTGCAGTCGATGGGCGCCCACGTATACGGGGCGTCGCTGGGCGCCATGCCGAGTGAGCCGTGCCTGTATGAGTTGGCCCGCGTTGCCGAGGGGATGGAGGAGAGCGCCGCCTGCGACATCCGCGACGCTGACGCGGTGAGCCGGGCGGTGGCGCGGGCCCGCCCGCAGGTCGTCTTCCACCTGGCCGCCCAGCCTTTGGTGCGACGCTCCTTCAAGGCGCCCCGCGAGACCTATGAGACGAACGTGATGGGCACGCTCAACGTCCTTGAGGCGGTGCGCGCGTGCGCCTCGGTGGAAGCGGTCGTGGTCGTCACCTCTGACAAGTGCTACGAGAACCGCGAGGCCCCAACTCCCTACCGCGAGGACGACCCGCTCGGCGGACACGACCCTTACTCCTCCTCGAAGGCGGTCGCCGAGCTCGTGACCTCGGCCTATAGGCGCTCCTACTTCTCGACCCCCGACGGCCCGCTCATAGCCTCCGCGCGGGCCGGCAACGTGATCGGCGGTGGGGACTGGGGGGAGGACAGGCTCGTGCCCGATCTCATTCGGGGGGCCGTCTCGCAAAGGAGCGTCGCTCTGCGCAACCCCGGCGCGACGCGCCCGTGGCAGCACGTGCTCTCGCCCCTGTCCGGGTACATGATCCTGGCCCAGGCCCTCTGTGGTGGGGCGCATGGCCGGGTCGGCGACGGGGCCGCGACCGACGATCGGGCCGGGCAGGCGGGCAT